>CAJTUY010000014.1:27758-40069 GCA_910579415.1 uncultured Clostridia bacterium
CATCGTCACCGTTAGACCATATATACAAATCCGAACCCTTTCCGCCGTAATTGTCTATTATTGAGTCTATATTACCCGTTTTATAGCTTTTGTCGGTATACAGAAAATAATTACTAAATCCCTTATTATCCGTATTGGGTATTCTTTCCTCTGAAGCAGACACGCAGCTTGAAATATCACGTCCGTCCACACTGCATTTAATTTCATTTACAAGATATTTCTTTACATTTGTCATAACGTCTTTATTTATCTGTGACGCAGGCGCAAAAAGCTCTATATTCTTATAATTGGTGTCATCATAATAATATCCGCCGAGTTCCGAAAAATCCATCACCTTGCGTACAAGTCCTATTTCACCGTTCATGTTCTTCACAAACTGAATAACATCACCTGTCTGTACTGTTGAAAGAACATTAAATACATTTTGTCTTTGCGCCGCTGTAAGGCTTACTTCCTTCCCCTGACATATGCCATCTACCGCATATGTAGCCTCATCATTATCTGTAAGCGTTGTTGATATTTCATTAACCGCCATAAATTCAGATGAGTCACCGAAGCCTGACTGAAGCGGCTTTTCAGGGTCTATTTCAACAACCACTGCGCGAACGCGGTTTATACGGCTGTCATAATCAAATCCTGTAACAATATAGTCCTCATCATTATCAAGCTCAAATATATTGAAATAATCTTCTTTATTATCGCTTACAGGCACACAGAACACCTTCGTTCTGTTCTCATCACAGGCAAATGGTTTTAATATTTTATCCTCATAGTCCACAAAACCAAAATCATTTTCGCAATATGTCCTGTAACCTCTTGACGCATATTCGTCAGCAGTTTCTATTTTTGTCACTTCATTATTTGAATTAAGTGCTATGGAAGCAAGTGTTTTTGTTTTAACAGCATTTATAATGTCCTGAGCCGTCTTTTTTCTTGCACCGTTTACCGACACCTTTGAAGACAGCATATATGTATTGAATTCCGCACCGTCAAAGGTATTTATATATACACTGTCAGGGACATTGCCCTCGTATACCTTTCTTATGTACTCATAATCGTCAAACTCATCTCTTGAATAGAAAATCCGTCCCCACAAATCTGTATAAAAGGTATTGTTTTCTCCTGTCTGTACAAATGAACTGTCGCATATATACTTATAAACTTCTGAGTTTACAGTTATTTTGTCACTGCCTTTAGCTGTCGCAGTTCCTTCAAACGGAGTTTCCGTTTTATATATCTGCACATAATCCCAGTTCTCGTCGGCTATTACCGACAGCGCGTCACCCGGCTTTATATCACCAAGCTCTATCGGCGTTTTATCTGCATCGTAATATTCATAGTCCGAAGCATAATCAGTATCAAGCCTTTTCTTACCGTCAGTAGCATATTCGAATATTATCTGTCCCTGCTCAGGATATATATTTTTTACAACATAACTCTCAATTCCTGTAACCTCTGCTATGTCATATTTGCTGTCACCGTTATTATCCGTAAGTCTGATACGGTTTTCCCCAGTCAGAAATTCACTTAACTGACGAGGTGTCGGACGATTATTGTATAATGTAATCAATGCGTCTGACAGCTGTAAATGCTTTCTGCTTTCCTCATAATAATACAGTCTGTCATTTTCAAGAGTTATATCACTGTCCTCGTCCAGATATATTACACTGTTGTTCTTATACGGTTCTATCCACTTTATTGTTTTATAGCCATTGTTGTCTGTCTGTATAAAAATACGTACATAGCTTCCGAGATAACCTGCCATATCAATATCGCCTGTTCCGAAAACCTCTCCGCCGATACGCACCTCACCTTTTTCCGTACAGTTACCAGAAATTGCCGCTGTGCTTGTTGCTTCTACAATTCCCAGCATATACTCGCTGTCCTTAAGGCTCATAAGTCTATCCTCAAGCGTATCGCTGCTGATACGCCAGCCTCTGCCGTCTGACACGCATAAATTTGTATTGAGAGCGTTATGAATAATCATATACGCATCCTCGCGTGTCAGCTCACCGTTTCTTTTAGCAGTTATACCCTTTGAAAGCCCAAGACTTACCGCTTCATTATACCATGCTTCAAGCGTACGCGGCGTCATTGCGCTGTATCCAAGCGCGGCTGTGGTCATACTGAGCGCATATTCTGCACTGATATTCTTTTCCGCTTCGACAGCATTTGAAAATACAGAATAAAATCCAAGCTCCTCAGCTGATTTCATTGACGCTGTATACCATTTCTCACTCTCGTTTGATATTAGCATGTCACCAAATCCGACAGCTCTCATTATCATCGCGCTGTATTCGGCAAATGTAACCGTTCTGGACGTGTCTATTTTTTCGGCTATTATACCGAAATTCAGCATTTCATCCTCAGGTGTTATGTATGCTGACACGCTCTGTACTGCCGCACAGCACATTGTGACTGTCGCAAGAACAGCAGACATACATTTGATTTTTTTCCAAAATCCGCTCTTTCTGACGGAATAACGCTTTGAAATATTCATATATCGCAGCTCTCCTCTCTTTTTATATCCTCCGACATTATTATACTTTATTTTACAAAACCCTAACAAGGTACTTTTTTAAGAGAAATATACTGTTTTTTTAGATGATTTGTTTTTACAATGCCGACTGCGTATCATTCGGGTCACCGTTACGAGCCAAATCATATTCCTCCGACCAGTCAAGACCTCTGTACTCCTCCGCGCGGCTGTCATTTTTTATAAACTCCATAAGCAGGTCAAGCATTTCTTCTGTCCATGTATTTCTGTCAATCTGAGCTGTCGTAAATTTATTCTGAGTTATCATCTCAAAACCAAACATATCCTTTACCTGCGTTTTTGCCGCTCCGTCTACAACCTCTGCAACGAGATGCGAAGGAATAAACAATACTCCTCCATGCGAGCCGAATACGATGTCTCCCGGCAATACCACCGCATTTCCTATTCTTGTCACATCATTAAAGCTTGACATTATAAACTCGCGTATCGGCGTTGGGTCAATGCCCCTGTAATAAACCTGCGTATCAATTTTAAGCATCTGTTCAACATCGCGTATTCCGCCCCATATTACCGCGCCGCCTGTTTTTGTCTTATTTTTCAGCGCAGTAGTAAGATTTCCGCCGAGAAATGTACCCTTGTATATCTTGTCATACATATCTATTACCGCTACGTCTCCGTCTGTAAGACTGTCAATTACCCACTGATTATATGTACCTGTTCTTCCTTCGAGCTTACCTGCCTTTGCCGTAACTTCATTCAAATCCGGACGCATAGGAACATATGCCGCTGTTACCGCTCTTCCGATAAGTTTGCGTCCATCATCATGCAGCACCTTCAATCTGCCCTCAAACTGACTTTCATATCCCTTGACAAATATGGGCTTCCACACTTCCTCCAGCGTAAGCTTCTCCAATGCCTTAAGATATTTGTCCGCCACTCTCGGACGTCCGTCAGGAAAACGCTCGCCTGTCCACATAGGAGTAAGTTCCTTGATTTTTTCCTTATCATTAAATTTCATATTATCCAGCACCTCTCGTAAATTTAGCTAAAAATCATTTGACTTTTCCATCGTTTTATTGTATTATATAATAAAATCAGCATAAAAGTCATACAGTATATTTGAATATTTGTCTACTATATTTTGTTGAAGTGAAAGGAGGGCATTTCTCTCATGCGTCTTAATGAATCTAAAATTGAGCTGTCATGCGGAAAAAACATACTTTTCTATCAATCTGTTACTGACGCAAACGACAGACGTGTACATGAACACCATCATGCGGAAATAGAGCTTTCTATGTGCAGCAGCGGAAGCGGAATTTATACCATCGACGGTATGCAGTACACTATGGCTCCCGATGATGTCATTATCCTTGCAGGCAATGAACCTCACTTTTTTATGAAGGTTTCGGATAATGAGCCTCTCACAATGTTTAATCTGCGTTTTGACCCTGTGCTGTTATGGTCCGACAATGAACTTGCCTGGCTTATGCGCTTCTTCATTGACCCGTCCTGCCGTCATCAGAATAAAATTGATGCTGCTCACCCTTCCGCTTCTCTGATAAGAGGACTTTTCATGAAAATACGCGATGAAATATCCGAGAAAAAAAGCGGATACGAGGTCATGGTTAAAATGCTCGTTATAAATATACTGATTATAATAGACCGCCTCCATCCGGACACCTCAGGCTCCTACAAGCTTGACGGATTTTCAAACACCTTTAGTCAACTCGAAAAGGCTATTGTTTTTATCAATGAAAATATAGAAAACAACATAACTCTTGATATGATTGCTCATACTGTATCCATGAACAAAACGTATTTTTCAACGATTTTCAAAAAATTCAACGGAATAAGTCTGTGGGATTACATCACAATAAAAAGGATTGACCGCGCAGTTGAGCTTTTAAAAACAACCAATCTTACAAAAATAGACATTGCATTAAAATGCGGTTTTAACAGTTCCGCAAATTTCTACAAAGCCTTTAAACGCGTTACAGGAAAAAATCCGAGCTTTTTTACTCACAGCAATTAACACATGGGGGATTTCAGATGCTTAACAACAGCAGTATTTTTAAGAAATATCTTATTTGCTTTGTATTATGCGGCTTTCTGCCGATTATACTCTGCTCCTACATTATGTTTTCACTATACGAAAAAAACACGCTTAAAAATACAATGACGGATATTGACTATCTTTTTAACTATCTGTCGGGAAGCATAGAAAATGTATCGGGTGATATGCGATATATATCCTCATACATCAATGAGAAAAGCCGTAATAACGGACTTATGGATAATCTTATTTTAAAGCGCGGCGGCACCGACCACCTTGAAGAACGTCAGAAAATAATCACGGATATGATTGATGAGGTTATCTCCATGAACAGTTACGTCAAAGGCGTTATGTTCGTTGGGAAAGACAACGAAATGTACGGCACTTCCAGAATTTCAGGCATATTTAATCAAAATTACAAGCCAAAATACAACAATGAAATACAGGACTACCTTTCGGGAGAACACACGGATGATTTTATACCGACGCATACTTCTCCCTATTATAACGATGAAACAGAAGTGGTTACTCTTGTAAGCCGTTTCACCTATACTCCCGCCGCCGATGTACAGCCCGAAATTATGGGTATTATGTTCGTTGATGTATACATTGAATCAATAGGCATTTTCTTTAACAATCTCAACCGTGATATAATGAGTATTGTATATCTTGCCGACCTTGACGGCAACTGCATATACAGTCTTAACAACGCATGGAACGGCAGAAAAATATATGAATTTCAAACCCACAAGAATGAAGGTTACAGTCAGATGGGCGGCAAGGATTTCTATTTTAAAACCAGTCCTATTCCAGGCTCATCATGGTCTTTGGTTGCAGGTATAGACAGAGAATATCTGCTTTCCAAAATTAAAATCATAAAATACTGGACTTTTTGTATTGTAGGCATAGGAATTTTCATATGCTTTGCGCTTGCTTATATGGGGTCTAAAACCTTTGCAAAACCAATAAAAACTATTCTCAACTGTATGCATGAAGCAGAAAGCGGAAATCTTGACGTACGCGTAAACATGCAAAAGGACAACGAAATAGGTCAGCTTGCAGACGGTCTTGACGCAATGCTGGGTCAGATGCAGGAATATATTCAGAAGGAATATATTCTCCGCATCAAACAGAGAGAAGCTGAGCTTACTGCCCTCAAAATGCAGATACACCCTCACTTTCTCTACAATACGCTTGAAGTTATCCGCATAGAGGCAATGAAAAACAATGACGATACTGCCGCTGGCATGATACAGCTTCTTGCCGACCAGTTCAGGTATATTACAGACAACAACGCCGACGAAGTAAAAATTCAGGACGAGCTTGAAATTATAAAAAAATATTTCGAACTTGTAAAAATAAGATATGAGGGAAAAATAAAATCAGAAATAAACGTAACAAATGAAGCTCAGAGCATCAGCATACCCAAGCTTTCCTTGCAGACAATTACAGAAAATGCAGTTATACACGGTCTTAAAGCAAGGGGCGGCAAAATAAAAATTAACGGCTATATCGAAAACAACATATGCTCTTTGGAAATAATAGATAACGGTAAAGGAATGAGCAGAGAGCGTCTTGACGAAATAAACAGCGCTCTTATGCATAACTGTAAAATATCAAAACAATCGGCAAATTCAGGTATAGGTCTTGAAAATGTAAATGAACGGCTGCACGCCCGTTACGGCAGTAAATGTAAAATGATTATAGAAAGCCTTGAAAATATAGGCACCTCAGTAAAAATTATTATTGAACTTTAAAACATTATGAAAGGAAGTGTCCGATAAATGTACAGTATGATAATTGCAGATGATGAGCCTGTTATTCTTGACGGTCTTTGCAGAATGCTTGACTGGGATGCTCTTGATATAACAATCGTCGGAAAGTTCTTATGCGGCAAAGATGTTATAGACTTTCTTGATGTTAACTCCTGCGATATACTGATTACAGATATAAATATGCCCGAAAAGAACGGTCTGGACATTCTTAAATATATAAAAGAACGCAATCTCCATACTCAAACCATATTTATAAGCGGCTTTTCCGAGTTTTCCTACGCTCACGAAGCTCTGCACAACGGCGCGGCAGATTATATTACCAAACCGATAAACAAGGATATTCTTCTTGATGCTGTCGAAAAATCCATACGCTTCCTTAGCCGAAACGACACCGTACTCGAAAAAAAACTAATAGACTACGGAATTATAAATTCAGTTAATATGGGCATTACTGATGCAAAAAAAGCCGATGATGAATTTTACACGGCGATAAATGTTTATCTTGATACCTCCTGTCTTTCCAAACAACAGCATGACCTTTTAATATTTTCTTTTACAGCTTCAATGGAAAAGCTGCTTACTATGAACAACATCGTGTTTGAACGCGGTCACGCAATTTGTATTATTATAAGTCACAGCGTCAGAGATGAAGCGCTTCAAGCAGCCGACAGTATACTTAGTATTATCAGCGAACAAATGCACATAAACGCAGTTATAATAATCGGTAGTACCGCAGACGGAACATCTGGAATTCCCGATTCATTTAAAAATGCGGAAAAGCTTGAATATATGTGCTTTTACTGTAATTCAAGCACTGTCATTGACTGCGAAAATCCGCCCGAATTAAAAACAACTCGTATAAATTCAGATATATCGGATATAGAAAAATCAGCTGTTGAATGTATGTATAAGCTGAACGGTGATAAATTAAAAACTTCTGTAAACGATATTTCCGAAAAAATCAATACACTAAGCGGCTTTATGCCCAATACACTTAAAGCATACGTGATTTCTGTTCTGTACAGGTTGAATACCGAGATACACACGCTTAACAACAACAAAAGCTTTACTGCAAGAGCAGACGAAATGTTTACAAAATTTTCCGGGCAGATAAATCTCGCTTCACGTTTCTGCAAGGTTAAGACTCTGATTGCTGAATGTATGCTGGAAGCAAAAAAATTGCTTAATGAACTTGATTTTTCCTCTGTTGATGCTATAATTAAAAGTAAGGATTTTATTAAAAATCATTACAGTGAAAATATAACTCTTGAAAGCGTTGCAAATAATGTATATATGAACTCTTTCTATTTCAGCGCCTTCTTTAAGAAGCACACAGGAAAAAACTTCAAAGAATACCTTAACGAAATACGTTTGGAAAATGCAGTGAAGCTGCTTATCACAAGCAACCTTCATCTCAGTGAAATTGCAGAAAAAACAGGTTTCAAAAGTCTTAGAAGCATGAATGAGCTTTTTTCCAAAGCTTACGGAGAAACACCCGGCGAATACAGAAAAAATTTTAATCAAAGAAAGGTATGATAATTATGAAGCACGGAAATGTAATTGTAGGTCAGTCAGGCGGTCCCACCGCTGTAATTAACTCAAGTCTTGCAGGAGTATTTAAAACAGCCCGTGACAGAGGAGCTAACAGAGTTTTTGGTATGCTCAACGGTATTCAGGGCTTTCTTGAAGGCAGATATGTAGATTTATCCGAGCATATTCAGACGGATTTACACATTGAACTCCTGAAAAGAACTCCTTCCTCTTATCTCGGTTCATGCAGATTTAAACTTCCTGAAATTGAAAATGATGAGGAAATCTATGTTAAAATATTCAAAATGCTTGATAACCTTGAAATCGAACACTTCTTCTATATCGGCGGCAACGATTCAATGGATACAATTAAAAAGCTTTCACAATACGGCGAAATGACTAACAGCCGCATACGCTTTATGGGCGTTCCGAAAACAATCGACAATGACCTTGCGGAAACCGACCATACTCCCGGCTACGGCAGCGCGGCAAAATTTATAGGAACTGTCATGAAGGAAATTATCAAAGACGCTAATGTATACGGTAATCAGAATATACATGTCGTAGAAATAATGGGACGTAATGCGGGCTGGCTTACCGCCTCCGCTGCTTTGAGCAGAGGCGAGGACTGCATAGGTCCCGATTTAATATATTTGCCTGAAAAAATCTTTGATATTGATAATTTCCTTGCAATGATTGAAGAATTGAAAAAAACAAAAAAATCAATTGTAATTGCCGTTTCTGAGGGAATCAAACTAAAAGACGGCAGATATGTCTGCGAGCTTATTTCCAGTCAGGCACAGTTCAGGGACTCTTTCGGTCATGTGGCATTGGGCGGCACAGCACAGTTTTTGTCAAATACAATTACACAGAATTTCGGCTGTAAATCACGCGCTATTGATTTAAATATTTTACAGCGGTGCGGTTCTCATATGGTGTCGCGCGTAGATATTACCGAAGCCTTCGTTGCAGGCGGTCATGCTGTTGAAGCATCGTTCAGAGGTGAAACAGGCAAAATGATTATCTTTAACCGTGTAACAAACAATCCGTACCAATGTACCACCGAGCCTTTTGATATTAACAAAATAGCTAATATCGAAAAAAAGGTTCCTTTGGAGTGGATAACAGACAACGGCACATATGTATCGCCTGAATTCCTCTCCTACGCACGTCCGCTTATACAGGCAGAGCTGTCGCCGATTATGGTAGATGGTCTTCCGAGCCATTTATACAATTAACACAAAAATTTCAAATGACGGAGTGATAAAATGAAATACATATACCCGTTCTTTATAATCCTGCTTGTTACCTTTATCGGTGAAATAATGCATTATTTTATACCTATACCCGTTCCTGCAAGCATATACGGACTTGTAATAATGCTGATACTGTTATGCACGGGTATTGTAAAACTGCATAATGTTGATAAAACATCGGATTTCCTCATCAGCATAATGCCGCTTATGTTTATACCCGGAGGAGTAAAACTGATTACAGTATGGTCGGATATAAAACCCATACTTCTGCCGCTTTCTGTAATAACCGTTGTATCAACAATAGCAGTAATGGCTGTAACAGGCAAAACAACCGAGTTAATTATGAAAGCAGATAAAAGGTTAAAGGAGAAAAACAAATGAATAATATTATGCTTGAAAGCTTGTTTTTCGGAGCTGCAATCAGTATAGCAGGCTATATTGCAGGTATATTTTTACATAAAAAATTGTCTGTTCTGAATCCGCTTCTGACAGCAATTGTACTTGTCATCCTCTTCCTCAAAATATTTAAAATAGATTTTGAAACTTACAACATGGGAGCAGAATACATAAGCTATCTGCTTACACCTGCCACCGTATGTCTGGCAATACCTCTTTACCGGCAGATTTCTGTTTTAAAAGCGCATGCTAAGGAAGTATTTATAGGAATATTGGCAGGCGTTATAGCCAGTATGGGAAGCATACTGCTGATGTCATATCTGTTTGGTCTGACACATGAGCAATATGTAACGCTCCTTCCCAAATCAATCACTACTGCAATCGGTATCGGTGTAAGCGATGAATTGGGCGGTATACAGGCAATAACAATTGCGGCTATAATTATAACCGGTATACTTGGAAATATAACGGCAGAATGGATACTTAAACTTTTCAGAATAAAAAACCCTGTCGCAAAAGGGCTTGCCATAGGAACTGCTTCACATGCCATCGGTACAACAAAAGCTCTGGAAATGGGCGAAATAGAAGGTGCAATGAGCAGTCTTTCAATTGCAGTGGCAGGACTTATAACTGTTGCCGCCGCATCATTTTTCGCCTCATTATTTTAATACATACAAAGAAAGCAAGATATTATATCTTGCTTTTTATATATGTTCTTATTTTACTGACTCTGATGATGTCCGCCTTTATGCTGTCTGCCATAACCGTGATGTTTCTGCTGTGCATATTCATTTCCTGCATATTCCTTAATCATATCATATATCTGCTTCATAGTCATATTCCTACAATCCTCTTCAGTTATCTCTTGATTATACTGCGAAAGTTCAGTATAAGCTCTGTATTTACCCGTTGACAATCCATGTTCATGCGCCCTCGAAGCCATTTCGCTGTCCGCGCTGTGACAATATCCTCTATGCTGCCCGTAACTGTTACATCCCTGTATTCCTTCTATTATTTCCTCTTGCTTATCTGAAACCACCGTAAAGTCAATGACATTATTTTCATTAAGATATTCACTTAATTGCCCGTTTCCAAGCAGAGTATCAATTGCATCCGTATATTGCTGACCCTTAAGGTTCAGTCCTCTTAAAATTTCATTTCCGTCATCATTATATGCCGATACGTCTATTACGTTGTCAAAACGGTTCAATGCCAATTCAATAGACGGATTTATATCTATGCTTATATATGACACAGCAGTATTCATCATATTGTAGCCACCTGCACCGAAAATAATCATCATCATAACCGCGCATATTGCAGCATATCGGTATACATATTTAAAAGACTTCTTTTCCGCACAACTCTTTTCGCGCAAAAAGGACGCTGTACTTTGCTTAAGGCTATCCTCAGCATTGATGACATCAAATGCTTCTTTTATTTTATTCAAAATCCTCACCTCCGAGCTTCTCCTTCAAAAGTGTCCTCGCTCTAGAAAGAAGTGTATAAACCGTATTCTCCTTTTTCCCAATCATTTTTGATATTTCAGATGCTGTATAACCCTCGTAATAATGTAAATAAACAGCGTCCTTATATTTCTTTGGCAGAGAAAGTACAGCCTCAAGCACTTCCGATTTATCAGTATCCATTACAGATTCCATATTATATGTATCCTCAAGCGATATAACATTTTTACGGTAAAAACTTTTTAAAAAATCATTGCAGGCATTTATTGTAACACGTATAATCCATGCCTTTTCATGTTCTTCATCATTAAAGCTGCCGTTATGTAAAAGATATTTTAAAAACACTGATTGAAATAAGTCTTCTGTATCATGATAGTTTTTTAAATGCAAAAGACAGATACGCCGAACAGTATCGGCATATCTCTCCAATGCGCAGTTTATTTCATACTCACTTTTCATCTTTTCCTCATCATCTGTATTGACAATATTCATTATTACCTACACAATATCTTCTATGGTGTCCGGTCCTTCTCATTCTGTGCTGAGTACCGTAGCAGTTATACTGCCGGCAATTACCAATACACTCCTCTATACAAAATTCATTTTTCTGGCAGCTTTCATTCGGACAATATATACACTCTGCCGATACAACTGCCGCGCCTGTAATTACTGCTGATGCTGTTAAAACAGCGATTACTAATTTTTTCATTTTAATTCCTCCTGATATTGATTTATAGTAATTATTTATCCATTCATATATAACACGATTCAGAGAAGAATAACCTTTCAAAAAAAATTATTTTCTGAAACAAAAAATCGGAACGAAATAATGCTCGTTCCGATTTTGGCAGGGTGTTACGATTTTACTATCGCCGTAAAACCATCATCACCTCACCGTTTTCATTTTTTCAATTTTCAAAAGAAAAAATTTTATAAATCTTTTTTCTACTTAATATTCTAACACATTCATAAAGATTTGTCAATACTATTGATAAATTTATTCACCAAAAATCAGAAATTATGACCATTCAAGCCCCAATCGGCAATTGGACGATAGGTTATACTAGTAATAGTCAGCGGTCTTTGCTTATGGAATAAGTCCATTAGCCCTCATATATGCCGTGATTGCAGTTGATATAACCGACGATGATACTTTCTCAATAAAAGGTGTTAATTTTTTTAAAGCAGCAATCACCTTGTTTTCGTTTTTCTCCTTAATTCCAGCCTGCGCATTTAAAATTTCTTTTTCTTCATCATTATTTGCCTCTGACTTTAATTTTTCTAAAGCGTCATACAAATTTTTATATTCCGTAGAACCGTAAATATTAATCTGCGTAC
>CAJTUY010000014.1:40079-40374 GCA_910579415.1 uncultured Clostridia bacterium
ATCCTTCTCGAAATGAGTAAAGTTTTCGATATTTCCTTTAATATTTATATTCATTTTTTTGTCGTCCTCCTTGTCCAAAAATTGTTTTGATTTATTTTGTCTTTTTCCATTTGATATCTCTATAGTATATTTACTAATTATTTGCTCAGCAGCTTTTTTTAGAGAACTTATTTGCTCAATGTCATTTAAACGATTACTACACTTCAGTTGTTCTTCAATAGATTTCCGCAAATCCCTCATCTTTCTAAAATAGAATTCTCGCTTTCTTTGTTCTGGAATATCTACATATTCACCT
>CAJTUY010000015.1 GCA_910579415.1 uncultured Clostridia bacterium
GACATATATCTTCATAATCTCGCATAAGTCTCTCATATGTGCTCAATCCATTGTTATATAAATGTTGTTGAATGAAACACTTTATCTTTTTATACGATTCTTCATACAGCAAATTCAAAGCATCTTTATTACCTGCCAAAGCTGCCCGACTCATCTGATACTCCCTCAATTTCAGCATATCATTCTCATTGAATTCTTTTACCTTAACAGAAATAACACTGCCCTTAATCACTATCTTTTCTAAATATTCTTTAGCTATAGCTTCATCATATTGGTAAAGTAATAGTTTCTCAGCTATAGCTTCTTCTATGTCTTCATTACTTACAGTAAATGATTCTTTGCATATCTTGTTACCGTGTTCTACCCTATTAGCGCACCTCCAAACGATTACATTGCCATTCTTTGTACTTCTCATTATTCTTCTGTAACTTGCACCGCATTCACTACACATAATTCTGCCGGATAAAGCATCATTGGAATATCTTGTACTTTTTCGTGTTGTTGAATAATCTGTTCTTGTAATATTGCTTCTTCTTATCTTTTCTTCTTGAACTTTATCAAATAATTCTTTTGAAATAATAGGCTCATGATGGTTTCTTAGAATATACTTATCTTTTTCTCCGTTGTTTTTGACTTGCTTGCCACTCAAATAGTCTTCTACATACGTTTTCTGTCCCAGAACATCACCTGTGAGTTTCTCATTAGACAGTAATTTCGAAATTGTTTCACTGCTCCATTTCTCTTTGCCTGTAGGAGATTTTATATTATTACATAATAATTCTTTAGATATGCCTGAAAAACTATAACCTTCAAGATACATATCAAATATTGTCCTTGCGATTACAGCTTCAATTTCGTCAACTATCAGATTACCTTCATTATCATGTGTATATCCATAGCAAATTCTGTTATATAACTTTGATGTACCTGTTTTCAATCCATAATTTATACCAAATTTTATATTCTCACTTTTAGTTTCACTTTCAATTTGAGCAAATAACAAAACCAACGAAAATTCACTCTCTGACTTACATTCCAATAGTTTTATATTTTCCTGTTCACACCATACATCTACACCTATTGATTTCAAATGTCTCAGCGTTAATAACGACTCATATAGATTTCTTCCAAATCTGCTTACAGATTTAACGAGAATAATATCAACATCTCTACTATTACACCTTTTCAGCAATTCATTTAATCCTTTTCTATTCGCCGATTTAAGTCCTGATTTAGCATCATAATACACACCCGCAAAATCCCAATTAGGATTATCATTTATTTTATTTGTATAATGCGCTATCTGCAATTCTAATGAAGTAGCTTGCTCTTCATTTGTAGTACTTACCCTACAATATGCAGCGACACGCTTTCTCTCATTATCTTCTACTGGTGGTATTAATATTACTTCAGGCATAATTCTTTACTATAGCATACTTATGACATTTAGCATATCACTCGCAGTATTTTCCCCAATCTTTGTTCCACGACCTCTTTCAACTTTTGCTTCCTGAACCTTTTTAAATAGTTCTATAGAAATAATAGCAGAATGTGAGTTTCTCGTCAAATACTTATCTCTGATACCTTTATTCTCAAATTGAGTTCCCATAATTGAAAATGTTTTCTGCAATAGGACTATTCCAAGATATTTTTCATTAGATAACAGCTTATCAATAGCCTCTCTGTTCCATTTATCTCGTCCTGTAGGAGATTTAATTCCTTTCTGGTAAAGTTCATTAGCTATCTTCCCTAAGCTATATCCTGATAGATAGCTCTCAAATATCCACTTTACAATTTCAGCTTCTGCTTCATTAATTATTAAATCCCCATTTTCATCTTGTGAGTATCCATAGCAAACTCTCTTTGCCATTCTGGATGTTCCTTCTTTAAATTGGTTCCTTAGTGCAGTTTTAATTTCTAAACTCTTATTCATGATTTTCATACCTTTCTGTATTATATTTTATTTCCACCACACACCCCAATTTGTATATATAAAAAAACACAATAATTTTTTCAAATCATCGTGTTTTAATCAAATTTATTAACCTTTCATAATATAAAGCAACAAACCTGCTTCAACAGAAACAGGTTTGTCAACTTATCTTGGTGGGGTGTTACGATTTTACTGTCGCCGTAATACCGCGTTTTTGCTACTCTCTATAGTCAAAAACCAACCACTTCTTTATTTTTTCAAATTCTTCTCGATTTTCTATGGTTAAATCATTCTTTGACAGTCTTGAATATACTGCTGACCGAAGCCTATCACAACATCCTATTTTATTAACAATTTTTTGAACCGTAACTAAGAGAAGCCATGCACACCCATAAGCTTGCTCTACTAAAAAATCATATGCCTTATCATATAACTCCAAAGCTTCATAGATACTAACCATGGCATAGCTTATTTCTTGTTTCACCTCACGTTCAGTTTTACCAATATTAGCACCAGTTTCTATGGATTTTTTCAAATTTGTCTCCCAAAAACTCTGCCCCATCTCTTTAACATATTCATCCTTACAATGACCACTTCCTAAAACTTCACAATAGAACTGATATTTTTTTTCATTTAATTCCAGCCTTGATTGACAAACCGCTTTTTCCTTTAAATTTACTTCTGACTCTTTTTCCTTAAGTTTTTGTTCTTTATCTAATAGAACTTGTTCTTTCTTTCCTAATTCTTCTGCCTTCTGAAAAATATCAATAAGTTGTTTCTGATATTCTTTTGATAATCTATCTTCTATGCTTATTACCATATTATTTGTTGTAGCAATACAAGGTTCAATATGATCATCTATGTGCAAATAATACTGCCTCGCTATATAACCCTTTAGAACATTATTCTCTTTTGCAACTTCAAATTCCTGCCAATTACACTTCTCGTCTATATTAGAAAGGGCTGCATAGGTTGATGCACTTATAAATATTGTTTCATTATCTACAGCACCACTAAATTTACAAGCAAAATTAGTGCTGTTACCTATCCATGCAATACCGAATTCATTTTCCACATTTTCATCTTGCTCTTTTCCTTTCATACCTACCTTTGAAAGAGATATCTCTCCAGTATGTATTCCAATACCACAAGATATCCTGTGTTTTATATATTTATCCAACTCTGGGTTGAGAAATTTATCAATTGCTGTTGCAATATATCTAGCTGCTTGTACCGCCTTATCCTCAGATTTTCCTTCTTCGTTATCTGTGAACACTGCCAGCACTCCATCGCCCATAAAATCACGCACAGCACCACCAGAATATCGAATGGCCTGTACTACTGTTCGAATATAACTTCTATATATTTTCACCAATTGCTCATTACAAAATTTATCAGATAATTTCGTTGAACCTCGCATATCAACAAATAGCACAGACACTTTTCCATTATATATTTTATTTGAATCTGTTAATTCTTCTGTTAAAGGTAAGTGGTCTGGTATTGCATGTTCTAGCACTTCTGATGAAATAATTTTACAAATCGAATTTATAAGTAAATCAGCTTCTGATTTTGTTATCTTCTTATCTTCCATATTCTTTACCCAATCACAAATTATTCAACAATATATCCACCATCTTTATCAGCAATAAAACGTAATTTACCATTTTTACTAGAAGGCCATAGATCTTTTACTTTTTTAGATACTTTCATCTTATTATACAACTTTGAATATTTGGATGCTACATTTATACAATCTCCAAAGGCTTTGACGTCATACGAACCTAGTATCCCAATTTTTGTAACTACTACACTGTCAAATGTAACGCCGACTCCAATACTAATTTCATTCCCCAAGTCTTCATCTTTAATGATCTTATTTATAACTTTGTTTCTTACCTTAAGCATATTCCTTCCGCAACGCCCTGCATTTTGTACAGCCTCAGTTTTTACCATATTATCCTCAGCTCGAGCTTCTCTTCCACCCCAAAAAACCATAATCCCGTCACCCATGATATCAATAACTTTTCCGTTATAATATTTTACTACTTCTAACAAAGCTGTTAAATAGACATGCATGGTTAAAAATGTCTTTGCCGGTCCCACATCCTGTGCCCGTTTTGTAGAATTTCTCATATCAACAAATAATACAGCAAAATTTTCTTTATCGTATGAACCAAATTCTAACTTATCAGCATCAAAACCAGGAATAACATTAGATATTGCAGACTCTGAATGTTCAAGCAAAGCTCGTTTTTCTATTAAATGTTGCCGTGCTTGTTGATAATGTTCTAATGTTTTTTTATAAACTAAATCTATATCTATTGCCATAATATACACCTCAAATATTAATATTCATAAGCAAAAATCCTACAATAAACAATGTAACTATTGCTATTGCAAAGAAGAACATAACCCACTTCATTGTTTTTGATTTTTGCCTATTTATATCATTCAACTTATAAAGTTCAGCTGCCATATTTTCAATAATATCTTCATCTGTCATTGCTTTTATATCTTGTAAATATGTATCAAAAAAATATTCCTTTGTCGAATTTACTAAAAACCATTTTGATTTATAATTAATAATAGATTCATGTCCTCGGATCGTTAATATGCCAAATATAAATACCATCAAAACACTTAACATATAAAATAATGCAAGTACAATAAATATTGTTCCTGTCCATGTACAGGGTTTTAGTTTGTTAACCAGTCTTTCTATCAACTCATAACAAGATATAATACCGGCTGTAAGAGCAACAAGTGATCCCATTATTATGGAAACCTTCGTGTCTGCAAGCTGTATATAAGTCGATATGTCTACTATTGCACTCGACAAAAAAGATTGCTTTATTTCATTTGATTGTTCTTTAATAGAATCAATATTTTGTTTATCACTCATTTTATCATCTCTTTCTTAATACAATTCTTATTTGTTGCGAAATTTTTTAACATAACTTGTTCTTTTATAATATACCATAATTCCCCAATAATTTCAAGAAAAATATATCACTTGTGTTTAGTTTCCTCAATTTTTATATTAGCTTTTATTGGCTTTTTATCTCTAAATAGTGTATACTCCCATAATAGCTATTGTTATAGCAAATATATTATTTAGGAGGTTTTCAAAATGAAAACAAGATTATCACAAGAAGAAAAGCAATCACTAATCAACCGCTACCTATCCGGCGAATCGGTACAAACCATAATATCCGATACCGGTGTGGCACGAAGCAGTCTATATTCGTGGATTAAATCTCACAATGTAAAACCCAACGACAATCCCAATATGACACTGCGCGAATTTAACGCTAATAAAAGAAAAATTGAGCGTTTAAATCGTATCATTGAAATTTTACAAACAGCACCTTGTACTGTATCTGCACCATTATCCGAACGTTTAGATGTTATCGAAGACTTTTCTTCAACCTATAACGTTAATACTTTATGCGAGGCATTAAAAGTAGCTAAAGGTACATATTACAATCACACTCTGCGCAACAAGCGCGGCAATTCACAATTCAACCAGAAACGCACTATGTTAAAGCCAATTATACAAAAGATATACGATGAAAGTCATCAGATATACGGTTCTAATAAAATCACTGCTATTTTAAACGAACAGGATTACCATGTTTCCAAAAAGACTGTTTCTGATATCATGCGTGAATTAGGCTTATTAAGTATTCGCGACAAAGCAAAATATCTATACAAGAAAGAGCAAAAGCTTCAAAAGAAAAATATACTCAATCAATCTTTCACAGCAGATGCTCCAAATCAAATATGGGTTAGCGACGTTACTCAATTCAATCTAAAACAACGCAAATTTTATATTTGCGTCATAATCGATATTTTCTCAAGAAAAATAGTTGCTTATCACATAAGCAACAGTAACAGCACTCAATTAACCAAAACCACATTCAAAAAGGCTTATACCTCACGTAATCCCAAGAATGGTCTGTTATTCCATACTGATAACGGCAGTAACTATATTTCAAATACATTTATGAAATATTTAGACAGTTTACACGTACGCCAATCCTTTTCAAGAGCATATACTCCATACGACAATTCTGTATGTGAATCATTGTTTAGCAGTATGAAACGTGAAGAACTCTATCGCCACAAGTATTCTACAATCGCAGAATTTAAGAGAAGTGTTGACAAGTATATTACCTTTTTCAATAACGAACGACCTCATAAAACTCTAAAGTACAAGACACCTGATAAATATGAGGCTGATTTTTGGCTTAAACAGGCGGCTTTACAGAAAAATGTATAAAATTTAAATGGTTCACTCAAAAAACCTTTTAAATTTCTTTTTTCATTTCAAACTTTTTTGATTTTTATGTCCAGATTTAAAACTCTTAAAAGGTATCATAAAACGGCTTAAAATCTAACTTTTGCACAAAAAAGTGTCGAAGTCCAAACTTTAATAGTTCGGATTTCGACACCCGTGCATTTGGTAGCGGTAAGTGGATTTGAACCACTGACACTGCGGGTATGAACCGCATGCTCTAGCCAACTGAGCTATACCGCCATAACAACGAATACTATTATAAATGAAAAAAGGCTTTTTGTCAAGCCTTTTTTTCATTTTTTTAATAATTCTTTCTGCTATGACAGCATTAAAATGATTTCCAATCCAATTACAATAGCGCTCAGAATACTGAGTACTGTCACACCCAAAACACATTTCTTTTTAAGGCGTCTTATACCCGTTTCAAGCTCAGCAATGGCATTTTTAGTATTAAGCTGCGTATTCTTTAAATCAAAAATACTGTCATTAAGTCTTGAAACCGATGCAACCGACTGTTTGATTTCTGAAATATCATTGCCCACCGAACGCATTTCCGATGTGATGTTTCCAAACGCATTCAGCTGTTCACCTTTATTTGCAATTCCCGTACGTTCAATTGTATTCAGCTTTTCGTTCAGTGCATCAATCTTATTCAAAAGCTGTGAAATATCATCTGAAACATTTCCGATTTTGTCATTTGCAGCCGAAACTTTACTCTGAAGCTCAGAATTAACATTTACTTCACATTCATTATACGATTCTTCATCTTCTTTTTTTGCCTTCAGACTGTCCATTCTGCTTACAACCGTATCCTTAAGCTTCTTTGCTCCGCTCTCAATTTCACCGGCAGTTTTTTTAAATCTGTCAATTACACCCTGAATATTTATTGTTTCATTTAAGTTAATCCTCTGAGTATTTGCAACAGGTTCAGCTTCGGTGCCGTCATTCATCGTAATATCGGCATTTTTTAGAAACTCTTCATATTCCTCGTCTGTCCCCATATAAAATGCATCCTCAGCATCGTATGATTGTATGTTTATATCCTTCTTATTCATAAATACACCTTTTCCTATGAAATAGTCAGCAATTTATCCGATTAGTCCTCGATTATCTCAGGTCTTTTTGCTGTAATGGTAACTGTCTGTTCATCGTCATCATCTTCTGTATTGTTCAGCTTTTCCCCACACTTTGAACAATAAGCGTCTTCCGTATGATTATACGCACCGCAGGAAGGACACTGAACTGTCTCCTTAAGCTCTGCAAGCTGTTCTTTAAGCTCACCGAGTTCGTCCATAAGCGCATCAAGCTTTCCGCATTTTTCAGCTACGGTTTCACAGCATTCTCCGCTGCTCTTATAACGTTCATATGCACTTTTTCCCATTTCGCAGTAAATTTCCTTAATCTTGTCTTCCGTTTCACTTATGGCAAACTTTACTTTCGTCTGACTTACAACATTATTTGTTTTTCCTATTACCGTCTTTGTCAGTTTTACAGCCCCGTCCTTTGCTTTATATGCCTGTTCTTTAAGCTTATCAAACATTTCCTCCATTTTTCTTACTCCTTCCTTTTAATTATTATGCTCAAAATATATAGTTTATTTACATTTTACCATATAATATTGCAAATTTCTATAACATTTTTATTATTTTTTCATTACAAAACCAACAAAAGCGGACATACCGTCCGCTTTTGTAATTCTATTCGCCTTTATAAGCCTTTACCATTATTTCCTCAATTTCCGTAACAAGCGGAAGCTTTGGATTGGCTGTTGTACACTGGTCTTCAAATGCCTTATTTGCAATGTCAGGCATCTTCTTCATATATTCTTTTTCATCTATTCCGCATTCTGCAAAACTTGCAGGTTCATTTACTTCCTTCATAAGGTCTTTAATTGCCTTTACAAGACTTTCAACGCCTTCCTTCGCAGTTTTAGCCGGAAGTCCGAGAAAAGCGGCAATTTCAGCATACTTTTCATCTGCAATGAATTTCTTATATTTCGGGAACGATACAAATTTTGTCGGGGTTGATGCATTGTATTCTATTACATACGGCAGAAGCACTGCGTTTGCACGTCCGTGAGGAATATGATATTCACCACCGATTTTATGCGCAATTGAATGGTTTAAGCCAAGAAAAGCATTTGTAAACGCCATACCCGCAATACAGCTTGCATTGTGCATTTTTTCTCTTGCTTCCTCATCCTCTGCTCCGTTTTTATATGCTCTCGGCAAATATTTAAATACAAGCTGAATTGCCTTCATTGCAAGACCGTCCGTATAATCAGACGCCATAACCGATACGTATGCCTCAATAGCATGTGTAAGCACATCAAGTCCTGTATCCGCCGTTGCAGATTTCGGCAATGTCATTACAAACTGAGGGTCAATAATTGCTACATTCGGTGTAAGCTCATAATCTGCAAGAGGATATTTCATGTTATTCTTTTTATCCGAAATAACCGCAAAGCTTGTTACCTCCGAACCCGTACCCGAAGTGGTCGGAATTGCTACCAACTGCGCCTTATTACGCATTTTCGGGAATTTAAACGCACGTTTTCTTATATCAAGGAAACGAAGTCTTAATGAATTGAAGTCAACATCCGGATGTTCATAAAACAGCCACATGCCTTTTGCTGCATCCATCGCACTTCCGCCGCCTAAAGCAATAATTACATCAGGCTTAAATTCATCCATCATCTGCGCGCCGCGCTGTACGGTTTCAATAGACGGGTCAGGCTCAACATCGGAGAATATTTCACAGTGAACATGCTCTGTACGTTTTCTTAAATAATAAAGGATTTTATCAACATATCCAAGCGTCACCATTCCCGGGTCAGTAACAATAAACGCACGAGAAATATTCGGCATTTTTTCAAGATACTGAATTGAATTATTCTCAAAGTAAATCTTATCCGGAACCTTAAACCACTGCATATTAACTCTCCTCTTTGCCACTCTTTTCTGATTTATAAGGTTTATCGTAGTAACATTACCGCTTACGCTGTTACCGCCGTAGCTTCCGCAGCCAAGTGTCAGTGACGGCATGTTTGTATTGTAAATATCCCCAATCGCACCATGTGAGGACGGTGAATTTACAATAAGGCGGCTTGCCTTCATTGTTGCGGCAAACTCATTTATAACCTCATCATCATTGGCATGAATGACAGCAGAGTGTCCCAAACCGTGAAATTTAACCATTTCCTCAGCTCTTTCAATACCTTCTTTTGTTGAGTTAACTATAAAATATGCCAACACAGGACTAAGCTTTTCACGTGAAAGCGGATATTCCGGACCTACACCGTCAAGCTTTGCAAGAAGTATTTTCGTTTCTTTTGGAACGCTTACTCCAGCATTTTCTGCAATCCATGCCGCGCTTTTTCCGACAATATCAGGATTTACAGCGCCCTTTTCGCTGTTGATGCAGTAATCCCCTACCTTCTTGATTTCATCAGCTTTAAGGAAGTAACAACCGTATTTCTTCATCAGCTTTTCAAACTTAGCCGAGATTGACTTATCTACAATTGCAGCCTGTTCAGACGCGCAAATCATACCATTGTCAAATGTTTTTGACAGTATAAGGTCATTAACCGCCTGTTCAAGGTCTGCGCTCTTATGAATATAGCACGGCACATTACCCGGACCAACACCCAATGCGGGTTTTCCTGTTGAATACGCAGCCTTTACCATACCGCTTCCGCCTGTTGCAAGCACTGTCGCAACACCGGGATGATTCATCAGAGCATTGGTAGCCTCAATTGACGGATGCTCAATCCACTGAATACAGTTCTTCGGCGCGCCTGCCGCTACTGCAGCATCAAGCACTACCTTTGCAGATGCAGCGCTGCACTTCTGCGCCGACGGATGAAAGCCGAAAATAATCGGGTTTCTTGATTTTATACAGATAAGCGCCTTAAACAATGTTGTTGAAGTTGGGTTTGTAACAGGGGTTACACCGCAGACAACACCAACCGGCTCAGCTATAATTTCATAATCTTCAAGCTCATTTTCTGCAATTACTCCAACTGTTCTTTCATTCTTGATTGAATGATAAACATACTCTGTTGCAAACATGTTCTTTGTAATTTTATCCTCGTAAACACCTCTGCCTGTTTCCTCGACAGCCATCTTTGCAAGCTCCATATGCTTGTCAAGTCCTGCCAGCGTCATTGCCTTTACGATTGCGTCAACCTGCTCCTGAGTTAAATTCATGAACTCCTCAAGCGCTTTCTGCGCTTTGTTGACATAACCGTCTATCATTTCATTTACATTGATTTCAGCCATACTTATTCCTCCTAAATTGCTGCGTTTTTACAAGATTGATATTTTTTTGTCAATCTTTTGGTAATATTATATGTGATTGTTAAACTTTTGTCAATAGTATTTTTAGTTTTTTTTATTATTTGTTGATATTATATAAATAATGTATACACAGCAGCACATTTTTTGACCTAAAATAATTATGACTTATTGTTCAGACGGTTTATATCCTCTGTTCTGCCGATAAGAACCACTATATCATTAGGCTCAAAGACATATTCCGATGACGGACTTATGTGAACGCTTTTTTCATTGAGCTGATTTTTGACTGCAACTATATTAACATCAAATCGTTTTCGTACAGATAATTCCGAAATACTCTTGCCCACCCAGCTTTCCGGAACAATACTGTTTTCAATACCATATTCATCGGAAAGGTCTATTATATCAATAAATTTATTGGATACAAGACCGAGCGCCGTCTTAATTCCCGATTCATATTCCGGGATAACTACATCATCTGCGCCTATTCTCTGAAGTATCTTTTTATGCTGTTCATCACGCGCCTTGCACACTATCTTTTCTATACCCATCTCCTTAAGAGAAAGTGTGGCAAGTACACTGTCCGTTATATTATTTCCTATCGCAACGACAGCACAGCAGCAGTTCTTTATACCGAGCTGTTTTAGTACACTCTCTTCTTTTGCGTCAGCGCATACCGACTTTGTCGCAAAGTCAGATATTGCGTTTACCTTCTCCATATTCCTGTCCATAGCAATAACTTCATATCCCATTTGAAACAGTTTCTTTACAACCGCCGCGCCGAAGCGTCCCAATCCTATTACAGCAAATGATTTCATAACCTTCTCCTTATCCTATTATAAATCTTCCTTCAGGATATTTTATATCCCTGTCACGTCCCGAATGTATCATAAACAATACGCTTATCGTCATAATTCCAACTCTGCCGAGAAACATATATATAATCAGCAGAATTTGAGTAAATACCGAAGCATTTTCGGAAATACCTACGCTCAGTCCCACCGTACTGTATGCCGATGCCGTTTCATACATGGAATAAAGTACGGAATGACCGTCTGCAAAAGCAATGAGCATAGCGCCTGTAAGAGTAAGTAAAAACCACAGCACCAGCAGCGACATTGCATGAAGTATTATTCTGTGTCCAATCCTCCTCCCGAAAACCACCACATCGGGTTTTCCGCGAAGCACCGCATAAAGAGTAAGAAGCACAAGCGCAAAGGTTCCTATCTTTACTCCGCCCGCCGTCGAGCCTGACGCGCCGCCTATCATCATCATCAATATTCCCCACACCTTTGAAAGCGGCGTAAGTCCCGATTGTTTTAAAGCGTCAAAGCCTGCCGTTCTTGTTGTGACAGACTGAAAAAATGTCATAAGCATTTTTTCTCCGATACTGTCCGCGCCTATTGTGGCAGGATTATTATACTCAAACAGAAAATACACCACCGCGCCTATTACAATGCATAACACAGTTGATATAAGTACAATCTTTGAATAAACACTCAGCTTTTTTAATGATTTTTTATTTATAATGTCTTCCCATACAATAAATCCAAGTCCGCCGATTATGATAAGAAATGCCAGAGTAATAATAACAAGCGGGTCAAAACGATATGAAAACACACTCTGACCATCGCCTATGATGTCAAATCCTGCATTACAGAAAGCCGAAACCGAATGAAAAATACTGAACCATATTCCTTTCAGCGCTCCGTACTGCGGTATAAACCGTACTGACAAAAAAACAGCGCCGATAAGCTCAACAGACGAAGCTATATACAGCACGTGCTTCACAAGCTTTACAACGCCTTCAAGACTGTCCGCGCCCATTGACTGCGCAATAAGTATCCTGTTCCTCAGCCCTATCTGCCTGTTAGATACAAGAAATACAAAGCACAGCACAGACATGAAGCCTAAGCCACCGACCTGAATAAGAATCAAAATAATTGCCTGTCCGAACACATTAAAATAACCGCCTACGTTAACAAGCGACAAGCCTGTTACACAGGTTGCCGATGCCGATGTAAAAAGAGCAGTCAGAAACGGTGTGCGCTCTCCTGCGCGTGCCGATACAGGCAGCATCAGTAACACAGCTCCAATTATTATCAGCAGCGCAAAACCTACTGCAATACGTCTTGCAGGATTTATTTTTTTCAGCTTAAATTTAAAAATACCAATCACTTCTTTTTATATTATGATTTCTTCCACACATACGGTGAAAATAATATCAGTATAGGGTAAAATTCCAGTCTTCCGACTAGCATATCTATCGACATAACAAGTTTAGACAATATTGAAAAGTCTGCAAAATTTCCCGTAGGTCCTATCTCTCCCAAACCCGGTCCTATATTATTCATGGTAGCTATTACAGAAGTTACTGTTGTTGCAAGGTCCTTATTATCAAGACTTACAAGCAGTATTGACACTCCCATAAAAATAATATATATAACAAAATACGCAAGCACACCGTTCAGAATTTCCCATTCTACCGTTTTACCTGCTGTATTAACAGAAAATACGCTTCTCGGACTTGCCGCCTTTCTTACAGCGCGTTTGGCAACCTTCAAAAGAATTATAAAACGTATCACTTTTATTCCGCCGCCTGTTGAACCTGCGCATGCACCGATAATCATAAGCAGCACAAGTATAACCTGTGACAGCATAGGCCATGTACAGTAATCCGCCGTTGCGTATCCGGTGGTAGTCATAATAGACGACACCTGAAAAAACGAATACCGAAATGACTTTGCAAATGTATGATATAACGGCATTATATTAAAGGCTATCACAACAGATGCAAGCAGCACAATCCCAATATACCATTTCATCTCATCCTCATGCTTCAGATTTGCAAATTTACGCATCAAAAGCAGGAAATATATATTGAAATTCAATCCGAACAATACCATAAAAATGCCTATAACATAGTCAATATACGCACTGTTATAGTATGCTATTGATGTATTTTTGATACCAAAACCACCTGTACCGGCAGTACCGAAAGTATGTACAATACTATCAAATACCGGCATACCGCCAAATATCAAAAATACTATTTCCAAAACCGTAAGCGCAACATATATAATATACAGTATACGCGCCGAGAACTGCCACTTGCTGGTAAGCTTCCCGACAACCGGTCCCGGCATTTCCGCCTTCATCATATATGTAGCGCGGGTGTCCTTTGATGAAAAAATAGCCATCGCAAATACAAGCACACCCATTCCGCCGAGCCAGTGTGTAAAGCTTCGCCAGAAAAGCAAGCTCTTACTCATACTTTCAACATCCGAAAGTATTGTAGAACCTGTTGTTGTAAAGCCCGATACCGTTTCAAAAAAACAGTCAACGGCATTCGGAATCTGACGGCTTATAAAAAACGGCATTCCGCCTATTATAGAAATGATTATCCAGCTAAGTCCGACTATAACCATTCCCTCACGCACAAACATGCTTTTATTTTCCGGCGGTTTTATTGAAACTGCCGCGCCTATGGCAAGCGACAGCAGTATCGGAATTAAATATGCCGAAGCAATTCCTTCGTCAAAAAATAAAGATAATACCAACGGTATCATCATAGCCGCCGCCACTATTATTAAAATACGCCCGATTGTATACGCAATCATTCGGTAATTCATAATTTTTCCCCTTTATTCCAAAATGTCGCTCAGCGTTGCTATACGTTCAGCAGTTACAATCATGATAGTATCGCCTGCCGCAAGAGTACATCCGCCGTCAGGAATAAACATCTTATTATTCCTCAGAACTGCGGCTATAAGCACGTTCTTTTTCATTGGTATCTGGGAAAGCGGTTTTTCTGTTAGCGCCGATTCCTTATTGATGATAAACTCCACCGCTTCGGCCCTGTTGTTTACTATTCTGTAAAGTGTACGCATTTCCGTATCCTGTGCCGATTTCATTGCGCGCGCATATCGTATTATAAGATTTGCCGTTATATTTTTAGGCGTTACTATACTGGAGGAACTGCTTTTATTCATAAGACCGGCAAATGATTCACGGTTTATCTTTATAATAACCTTGTCCACGTTACGGGATTTGGCATACATTGAAATAATCATATTCTCCTCATCAATACCCGTAAGCGCAACAACAGAATCTACTCTGTCAATGCCCTCCTCTTCAAGTACACGCCAGTCTGTGCCGTCACCGTATACAATATCGGCTTTTGGCAGATGCTCTGAAAGACTGAGGCATTTATCCATATTATGTTCTATTATTTTAACGCGCATTCCGCTTTCTAAAAGAAGCTTTGCAAGATAAAACGATATTCTTCCGCCGCCGATTATCATTACGGTCTTAACCTTTTTCTGCATTACACCGATTTCACGCATAAAGTGTGACAAATCACTGTGAGATGCCGTAATACTTAGCGTGTCGCCGCTTTCAATTACAAAATCTCCGTTCGGAATATACACCTCGCCGCCGCGCTGTACCGCACATATAAGAACCTTTATCTTATACTTACGGTATATTTCATGAATAGCCTTACCGCAAAGCGCGCTGTCCTCCGACACATTAAATGCAATAAGCTCTATCCTGCCCTTTGCGAAGGTCTCGGCATGTATTGCCGCAGGAAAACGCAGTATACGCGATATTTCTCCCGCCGTAGTAAATTCAGGGTTTACTATAAGATTTATACCGAGCGCATTGCGCATAAAATCAAGCTGCTTAAAATATTCTCTCTTTCTTACTCTCGCAACACATCTTTCTGCGCCGAGCCTTTTTGCCATAACAGAACAAAGCGCATTAAGCTCGTCATTATCGGTAACGGCTATAAACAAATCGGATTTTTTAATATCTGCCTCATAAAGAGTTTCTATATCGGCTCCGCTTCCGCAGATACACATTACATCAAAGGTTTCCTGTATTCTCTCGCATATGTCGCTTTTCTTTTCAATGAGGATTACGTCCTCTCCCTCATTGTTAAAATCCTCTACAAGCCTGCGTCCAACCTTGCCTCCGCCTACTATTACAACCCTCATTTTTCTTCTCTCTTCTCCCTTGTCATAAGACTTAAAACCGCCTCACGCGCATTTTTGCCATTGAACAGTATATCATACGCTTCCTCTACAATCGGCATTGTAACATTATATTTTTTCGATAATTCATATGCCGCCGTCGCGGTATTAACACCCTCTACAACCATATGTACCGTATCAAGCGTTTCCTTCAGGCTTTTACCCTCTCCCAAAAGTATTCCTGCGCGGCGGTTACGCGAGTGCATACTCGTACACGTAACTATTAAATCGCCTACTCCGCTAAGTCCCATAAATGTACTCTCGCTCGCACCCATAGCCTTTCCAAGACGCGCTATTTCAGCAAGTCCGCGCGTCATAAGCGCCGCCTTTGTGTTGTCGCCGTAGCCTAATCCGTCGCTTATTCCTGCACACAGCGCTATTACGTTTTTAAGCGCGCCGCCAAGCTCTACTCCTGCTATATCGGTTGACGTATAAACCCTGAACATATCGCCCATAAATATATCCTGTATTTTTTTAGCCGTTTCTATACTGTCTGACGCGACAACATTGGTCGTAGGAAGTCCGCGTGAAACCTCCTCAGCATGTGACGGTCCGCTCATTACCGACATATCCGCCTGCGGAATTTCCTGCTTATAAACCTCCGAAAGCCTCAGCAGCGTTCCCTCTTCAAGACCCTTTGAAATGTTTACTATTTTCTGTCCGTCACTTACATACGGCGCAAGCTGCTTCGCAGTTGTCCGAGTTGCCGGCGATGGCGCGGCAGTTATGATAAGCTCCGCATTTTCCGTACATTCCTGCATATCATGCGTACAGTAAATTGTATCGGGAAATTTTATATCAGGTAAAAATTCCTTGTTTTCCCTGTCGCTCGCAAGTCTGTCTGTTTCCTCCTGTATCCACGACCATAAATAAACATTGTGTCCGCGCGACGCAAGCATTACAGCTATGGCTGTTCCCCAGCTTCCCGAACCGATTACAGCAATCTTCATAATCATTTCTCCTTTTTAGAAAAACTTAATTTATTTTCTGTTCCGTTTAGCAGTCTTTTTATATTCGCGTGATGACGCGCTATTAAAAGTCCGCCTATTATAATTACACATACAAGCTGTATTACATTATATTCACCTGTAACAGCCGCCTTTACAATTTCAACAATTATAAACGCTGCTCCGCCCAAGATTGAGCCAAGCGAAACATAGCGCGTTATCGCCATAACCGCAATGGCGCATACTGCCACTATAAGTCCTACTTTCCAGTCAAGCATAAGCACTACTCCAAGACTTGTCGCAACTCCCTTGCCGCCCTTAAAGCCGAAATACAGGGGGAAATTGTGACCAAGTATTACCGCCACACCTGCTATGTACGGAAGTGCAAAATACAACTGTGTGCATAAGTCATTCATATTGAAAAATACGTCATCAGGAATTTTTATATAAGCTATATATCCAACCAATAATATTGCTACAATTCCCTTCAAAACATCTAAAAGCAGCGTAATAACTCCCATTTTTTTGCCGTGTGTTCGGAGCATATTTGTAGCGCCGGCATTACCTGAGCCGCTCTCGCGTATGTCCTTTCCGCTAATTGCTTTCGACAGAATAATCGAAAAATTGATTGATCCGATTAGGTATGATATTACCGTCACGGCAATTATTACTAAATACATAATTTAACCTCCGTCAAAGCTTTTTCTCGTTTTTCTCTCTTACTATAAACTTAATCGGCGTACCCTCAAAACCAAACGCTTCACGCACCTGATTTTCAATAAAACGCAGATACGAATAATGGAACAAATCCTTTGAATTTGCGAACAGTATAAATGTCGGCGGAGCGACACTTGCCTGCGTACCGTAATACACCTTTAAACGTCTGCCCTTATCTGACGGCGGCTGTTGCTTTGCCATTGCCTCATTAAGCACATCATTGAGCATACCGGTTGTAATTCTGCGTTTATGCTGTTCATTCACCTTCTTAATCAGTTCAAGCAATTTGCCTACTCTCTGACCTGTCTTTGCGCTGATAAATACAATCTCGGCATACGACATAAACGCAAACTCCTCACGCACACGCAGGGTAAAGTTTTTCATTGTCTTATCGTCCTTATCAACAATATCCCACTTATTTACCGCAAAAATACAAGCCTTTCCCTGCTCGTGCGCATAACCTGCAACCTTTGTATCCTGCTCGGTTATGCCTTCCGACGCATCTATCATTATTACGCATACATCGCTTCTGTCAACCGCCGCAAGCGAGCGAACAACACTGTAACGCTCTACGTTCTCATCAATCTTGCCGCGTTTTCTCATACCTGCGGTATCAATAAACAAATACTTGTCCTCACCATTTATATAATGTGAATCAATCGCGTCACGCGTAGTACCTGCAATATCGCTTACAATAACCCTGTCCTCACCGAGAATTTTATTTACAAGTGATGATTTGCCCGCATTCGGCTTGCCGATTACTGCAACCTTAATTTCATCCTCGTCCTCAGACGTGTCCGCATCCTCAGGGAATTTATGAGTTACCTCGTCCAAAAGGTCTCCCACACCCAGTCCGTGTGTTGACGATACGGCAATCGGGTCACCCAGACCAAGATTATAAAATTCATAAAATTCAAACGGCACATCGCCGGTATTATCAACCTTATTAACGGCAAGCACAATCTTTTTCTTTGCTTTTAAAAGCATTTGCGCGACATCCTGGTCATTAGCAGTCACGCCGTCCTTAACGCTGACCATAAGTATTACAACGTCCGCCATTTCAATAGCGAGCTGTGCCTGACGGCGCATTTGTACAAGTATTTCATCTTTTGACGCAGGCTCTATACCTCCCGTATCAATCAGCGTAAAATGCTTATCAAGCCATGAAACGTCTGCATAAATCCTGTCACGGGTAACTCCCGGTGTATCCTCAACTATACTTATGCGCTGTCCCGAAATTTTATTAAACAGCGTTGATTTGCCGACATTCGGTCTGCCGACTATTGCCACCAATGGTTTCATATTAACCTCCAAAATCCAACTCTTCACCGAGTATCTTTTCTATAAATTCATAACCGTCATTATATGCAGGTACGACCTTTACATTTAATGCTTTTTCAACCTCTGCGACTGTTACATCGTCCAAAAATATATTGTCATTGTCACGGAGCATACTATGCGGAATAATAAGAGTATCCGATACTATTCTGCCTTTCAGCTGTTTTATAATATCGCCGCCCGTTACAAGTCCCGATACGCTGACACCTCCGCCGAAAAAGTCATTTTTTATTGCGTAAACGTCTATTTTAACTCCCTCACACCTGTCCTGAATCTTGTCTGAAAGAAAACGTATAAAATTATATGATATTTCACCTGTCGCAACTGAAACATGCACATTGCGCTTTTTTTTCTTAATCATATCCAGCGCGCTCATAAATTCCTCGCGCATACTTGCGATAAGTCCCACACCGTTTTCAAGCTGCGGAAAGCCCTCGTAACATTCGCTTTCGGGAATTCCAATCCCCGCGTTTAAGTAAAATTCGTCAGACAGATATACAAGTCTTGTACCGAGCCTTTCAAGAAAATCCTGTTGGATTTCTTCTACAAGCTTTACAGTCTGCGCGCTTGTTTCCTTTGTAAACGGCTTTATCGGGTAAAGTCCGTCGCGATAACGCGTAAGTCCCACAGGCACCGCCGATATGCTGTTAACATTCGGATAAAGCGCCGCCAAATCTTTAAGCGTCCTTTTTAAATGCTCTCCGTCGTTTATTTCGGGGCATAACACTATCTGACAGTTCATACATATGTTATTTTCAGCAAATTTTTTCATTATGCCGTAGCATTTGCCTGCAAAGCGGTTGCCGAGCATCATTTCACGAAGCTTTGGTTCCGTCGCATGCACAGAAACATTTATCGGCGAAACGCGCATTTTTATCAGCCTGTCAATTTCCTCGTCAGACATATTTGTAAGCGTCACATAATTGCCCTGCAAAAAAGACAGACGCGTATCATCATCTTTAAAATACACCGTTTCACGCATACCCTTCGGCAGCTGGTCAATAAAGCAGAAAATACATTTATTGCGGCAGCTCTGAGCCTCGTCTATAAGTCCTTCTGCAAACTCTATGCCCAAATCGTCATAATCATTTTCAACTGTTATAATCTCAGTTGAACCGTCTTTTTTCAGGACTTCAAGCGTAACCTCGTATTCTGCGGTAAGGTAACGGTATTCAAGGATGTCATGAAAATCGCTTCCGTTAATGGTTACAAGCTTGTCCCCTGCCTCGATACCTGCCTCATAAGCTATGGAGTAAGGCTCTACATATTTAATTGTTGTATCTGCTTTTCTCATATATATATACCCCACTGCATTATTTTCCAAATTACATTATCCCACATTGCGGCAAAATAATCAAGAGTTTTAGCAAAAAACACTGTATTTTTTAATTTGAAGATTTTTCTTGCATTTTCATAACTTATATGATACAATGAATTTGCGACTTAGAAAAATATAATAACAATCTCCAACATGCTTTTTTTGTGTCAAAAAACGCTGGCTTTTGGTATGTTGGAAAATATATTTAACTAAGTCGCATTAGTTGAAGCTATGCGTTTTTAGTGCATAGTTTTGGCTATGCACTTTTTTATTTTCGCGAAAATAAACGTCAAAGGGGAAATGTAATCAAGAGTTTTTTCTTGCATTATTATAATTTGTATGATATAATACATTTGCCAACAAAATTGTATAAAATTATTTCAGCGTGTATTTTTTATTTGTTAAAAAACGCATGCTTTAATTTCATATACACTGAAGTAATGAAAGCAGTTTTGTTGGCGCAAACCGAAGCTATGCGTTTTTAGTGCATGGTTTCGGCTATGCACTTTTTTATTTTCGCGAAAATAAACGTCAAAGGGGGAATGTAATTGAATTAAAAAAACGCGGTCAACAACATATTCTAACAGACTATATAAAAAAATTGCAGCGAAGCATACGGAAAGGCTGTCATAAGACAGCCTTTTTCGCTTACCCGTATTTTTCAGTTAAAACAATACCAAAAATCATCATCGCACCTCCGAAATACTGCGCTACGCTCATTGCTTCGTTCAAAATCCATGCGCCGAGTATTATCGTGGTAACAGGCTCAAGCGCCGATATTATTCCGGCGGTTGCCGCACCCTCATACCTGACCCCTGCCTGAAACAGCGGTATTGCGCCGATTGTAACAAGAAACGATATTATTACCGAAAAAATCCAGCCTGTACCGGTCATTGAAGATATTGTTATACTATCCGTTGCCGCGCCGAAAACAAGCGTTCCGAACGACATTATAATCATCATATAAAAAGTCAGCTTCATATAATCCATTCCGTCAAGTCCCGAATGGTCCATATAGATTACGTAAAAGCTGTAAAAAACGCCGGAAAGCACAGCCATAACCACTCCCAGTATATTTGCGGCATTGCTGATGTCCACAAAAAGAAATATCCCGACCGTTACAAGCATTACGGCGGCAAGCTTCGCGCCTGCAATCTTTTCCCTGTAAATCATTGCCGACGCTATTACTATTATAAGCGGATATATAAAATGCAGCGTTGTGGCAAGTCCCGTTGCGGTATAATCATACGCCAGATACAGCGCTATCGTCGAAAGCGCACCGCCGATTATCCCAAGCGCCGCTATATTTGCAAATTCCTTTTTGCTCAGACTGAAACTCTGTCCCTTCGCCGCCATAATCGCGGCTAAAACGGGAAGCATTAAAAATGCGCGCAAAAAAGTCAGCGTTATACCGTTAACTCCGCCGCGATATGCAAGCTTTGCAAGCATAGGCGCAATTCCGTATATTAACGCTGACAATATAAGACACCATTTGCCCTTTGACACTACAATCACTCCCAAAAGGGCATGTTAAAGCGTTTCCAGCTCATTCGCCCAGATTCTTACCGAAGCATCTGACGGCATGCGCCAGTCGCCTCTCGGAGAAAGAGCAACGCTTCCCACCTTAGGTCCGTCGGGAAGGCATGAGCGTTTAAACTGCTGTGAAAAGAAGCGTCTGTAAAAGGTCTTAAGCCATTCCAAAATCACTCCGCGCTCATAATCGCCGTTAAACGCGATTTCTGCAAGGCGCAGTATTTTAGACGGACTTGACCCGAAACGCACAAGATGATACAGGAAAAAGTCATGAAGCTCATACGGTCCCACAATGTTTTCCGTTTTCTGCGATATTTTTCCGTCCTCAGGCGGCAGAAGCTCCGGACTTACCGGAGTGTCCAGTATATCCAGAAGCGTGTCACGAAGCGCGCCGCTGTCCGTACGCTGAGCCTCATACCCTACAAGATAGCGTATCAGCGTTTTCGGCACTCCCGCATTTACCCCGTACATAGACATATGGTCGCCGTTATACGTTGCCCATCCCAGCGCAAGCTCAGACATATCTCCCGTACCTATTACCAATCCGCCGTATTCGTTCGCAATATCCATTAAAATCTGTGTACGTTCACGCGCCTGTGAGTTTTCATACGTTATATCGCGTACTTCCTTATCATGTCCGATATCCTTAAAATGACCCTCTACTGCCGAAGTAATATTAACCTCTTTAAGCGTTACTCCAAGCGCGTCGGCAAAAGTAACCGCATTATTATGTGTGCGCTCGGTTGTGCCGAAACACGGCATTGTGACAGCAATTATATTCTTCCTGTCAAGTCCGTTTTCGTCAAACGCGCGTGCAGCTACCAGCAGCGCAAGCGTGGAGTCCAGTCCGCCGCTTACTCCGATAACAGCAGTTTTTGCGCCCGTATGACTTAACCTTTTGCTAAGTCCCAGACTCTGAATTGACAATATTTCCTCACTGCGCTTCTCACGCTTTTTATTATCGGACGGTACAAACGGAAGCTTATCCATATACCGCGTAATTTCCGTCTTTTCCTCCTGCATGTCAAGATACACAACAGTATACTTTTCAGAGCCTTCGCAAATATAGGTATTGCTCTTTTTTCTCTCACCTACCATTCTTTCCAAATCAAGCTCTGTATATACACATTCATTTTTAAAACGTCTGCTTCTCACAAGCACCGAACCATTTTCCGCAATCATATTATCGCCTGCAAACACAAGGTCGGTTGAAGACTCGCCGCGTCCTGCGTCAGCATATATATATCCGCAGTACAGTCTTGCCGACTGACTCTTTACAAGCATCTCACGATATTCGTCCTTTGCAATCACCTCATCGCTTGCCGACAGATTGGCGATAATTGTCGCCCCAGCAAGCGCATGACTTACAGACGGCGGCGCAGATGTCCACAAATCCTCACATATCTCCACTGCAAGAGAAAATGTATCCATTGCTCTTGTTTTAAAGATTATGTCCGCGCCGAACGGCACTTCATAACCGTCAAAATATATCGTTGTTACCTCATGTCTGCCTGCGGCAAAATGACGCGCCTCATAAAACTCGGCATAATTAGGGATACTGAGTTTCGGAACAAGTCCCATCACCCGTCCTCTGTTTATAACAGCCGCACAGTTATAAAGCTTGTCCCCCACAACATACGGCAGACCTGCCACTGCGGTTATGTCAAGGTCTTTAGTGTCCCTTGCTATTTTTAAAAGCGCAGATTTTGCTCCGTCCAAAAGCGTTTTCTGCAAAAATAAATCTCCGCATGTATATCCCGTTATGCAAAGTTCGGGAAATGCAACAACCTTTATTTTATTTTTTGCCGCAGAAAAAATCGCTTCCGTTATTTTATTCGCGTTATATTCGGTATCCGCAACACGTATATCAACAGTAGCCGCGCCGCATCTTATAAATCCGTCCTTCATTTGCCGCTTCCTTTCTTTATTTTATCCCAGTACTGTTTTGCTGTCTGTTCAGTTTTATTATCCCCGTATTCATAATATTTAGTGTCCCCAATATTCTTCGGTAAATACTCCTGCGGTATATAATGATTGGGGTACGAATGAGGATATTTATATTCCGTTCCATGTCCGAGTTTTTCCGCTCCGCTGTAATGCGAGTCTTTTAAATGCTCTGGTACGTCGCCTGTGTCACGTTTTTCAATATCCGCCATAGCCGCGTCAATCGCCAAAATCGCTGAATTTGATTTAGGCGCAGTCGCCAGCAATATCACAGCCTCGCTGAGCGGCACGCGCGCTTCAGGAAATCCCAATTGCAGCGCGCTGTCAACACATGCTTTGACTACTGTAATTGCCTGCGGATACGCAAGTCCGACATCTTCCGCCGCTATTACAAGCAGCCGTCTGCATATGCTCGGCAAGTCGCCTGCCGAAATCAGTCTTGCAAGGTAATGAACAGCCGCGTCAGGGTCTGAACCGCGTATGGACTTTTGAAACGCGCTCAGTATGTCATAATGGCTGTCGCCGTCTCGGTCATAACGCATTGCTTTTTTCTGTGACGCCTGCTCCGCTGTTTCCAATGTAACTGTGATTTTCTTATTTTTATCAGGCCTCGACACCAACAGCGCAACCTCAAGTGAATTAAGCGCTTTTCTTACATCGCCTCCCGAGCTTCCTGCCATATGCAAAAGAGCGTCATCATGAATTTCTATTTCAAAACCCTTATAGTCCGATGACTTAAGTTCATCAGCAGCGCGAAGCAGGGCTTTTTCTATATCCTCTGCCGGTACAGGCTTAAATTCAAATACACTGCTTCGCGACAAAACCGCATTATACACATAAAAATGCGGATTTTCGGTGGTACTGGCGATAAGCGTTATCTTTCCGTTTTCCATAAATTCAAGAAGCGATTGCTGCTGCTTCTTATTAAAATGCTGTATTTCGTCAAGATACAGTAAAACTCCTTCAGGAGCAAGAAAGCTGTCAAGCGTAGCCGTGATACTCTTTATATCTGATACAGAGGCAGTAGTAGCATTGAGCCTGTGAAGCGTTTTTCCTGTTTTTTCCGCTATGATATTTGCAACCGTTGTCTTGCCTACTCCGCTCGGTCCGTAAAATATCATATTAGGCGCTTCGCCGTTTTCTATTATATTTCGTAAAACTCTGCCCTCGCCTATTAAATGCTGTTGCCCGACTACCTCATCAAGTGTTTTGGGACGGAGTCTGTCAGCAAGCGGTGTTTTCATTTCCTTTTACCTCATCAGTAATCTTTTTTATCTCTTCCTCTGTTATTGTCGTCATACCCGAACGCTTGCAGTTCTGAAGCATTTCAACGCATTTACGCGCTTTATCCTTATTCCCTGTCTTAAGAGCAATCTGCGCTCCGTGATAACAGCCTTCCACAAATTCTGTATTCTTCTGAAGCAATTTATCCGAAATACTCTCTGCGTCATCATAGCGTCCCAGTTTATAGTAGCACACTGATAAATTATCAAGTATGTCCCTGTTTTCATCATCATAATCATACGCTTCCTCACATATCTGAAGCGTTTCATCAAGCGGAGCATTGTTAAGCTGTTTAAAATATCCGAGCATCGAATATAAATTAGACGTCTTATAACCGTTATTATAAAGCTCATATGCCTCCTCAAGCGCCTCGTCAAGCCTTCCCTGTCTGTAATAAACCATACATCTCTGCTGTTTTGCAAGATTTTTCTTTTTGGGGTCAAGGCTTTTAACCCTTATTATAGTGTCAAGCACCCTTTCAGCCTCGTCGGCATTGCCTGTGCGCATAAGGATATAAGCATATGAAGTTTTTGTTTCAACCTTTGTCCTGCCTGTATCATACGCTTTTTTATACCATGCGCAGCTCGCCTCGTCATCACCTGCCGCATAAGCCTTGTTTCCTTTAATAATATAATAACTCGGAATGAAATGATATATTCCGTATATAAGCATAAGCGCTACGAGTATAAATCCTGCCGTTGTTCCGACAAACTTAAATACAATAAAAGTTACGATAACTCCTAAAATAACATATAAAAAACTCATTCTTACAGCTCCTTTAAATTAGATAATAAGAGCGGCATAGCCGCTCTTAGTTAAAATTCAGCAGTACCTACTGTTCTCGGGAACGGCAGTACATCACGTATATTGGAAATACCTGTGATATACATAACCGCTCTTTCAAAGCCCAGTCCGAAGCCTGCATGTTTGTTTGTTCCATAACGTCTTAAATCAAGGTAAAAGTCATAGTCCTTCTCATTAAGACCCAGTTCCTTCATTCTTTCAATCAACACGTCATAATTTTCTTCGCGCTGACTTCCGCCGATAATCTCTCCGACTCCGGGAACAAGCAAATCCATTGCCGCAACAGTCTTTTTATCATCATTAAGCTTCATATAAAAAGCTTTAATTTCTTTAGGATAATCTGTAACAAAAAGCGGACGCTTAAATACCTGTTCGGTAAGATACCTTTCATGCTCGGTCTGCAAGTCACAGCCCCATTCAACAGGATAGTCAAACTTAACCTTGCCTGCCTTTGAATCCTCCTCCAATATCTTTACCGCTTCTGTATACGTCACCTGCGCAAAATCACTGTTTACAACATGGTTAAGACGTTCAAGCAATTCCTTGTCAACAAACTGATTAAAGAACTGCATTTCCTCAGGCGCATTCTCAAGACAATAGTTAATAATGTACTTAAGCATATCCTCAGCAAGCGCCATATCATCCTGCAAATCCGCAAAAGCAATCTCCGGCTCAATCATCCAGAACTCCGCCGCATGACGTGTTGTATTGGAATTTTCAGCACGGAAGGTAGGACCGAAGGTATAAACATTTCTAAATGCCATACAATATGTTTCCACATTAAGCTGTCCGCTTACAGTAAGATTTGCCTTCTTTGCGAAAAAGTCATTTGAATAATCAACGCTACCTTCCTCGTTTTTGGGGAGATTTTCCATATCCATTGTCGTAACCTGAAACATCTCGCCTGCGCCCTCGCAGTCGCTTGCCGTAATTATCGGTGTATGCACATAGACAAAACCGCGTTCCTGAAAAAACTGATGTATTGCGTATGCAATCATCGAACGTATTCTGAATACCGCCGAAAATGTATTTGTACGCGGTCTTAAATGCGCGATTGTTCTCAGATACTCAAAGCTGTGACGCTTTTTCTGAAGTGGATAATCCGGAGTTGAAGCGCCGTCAACCGTTACCATATCAGCCTTCATTTCAAACGGCTGTTTTGCTTCGGGAGTAAGTTCCAAAATACCCTCCGCAGTTATTGCAGAACCGATATTGAGCTTTGAAAGCTCCGCAAAGTTCTCAAGCTTATCCGATTCAATTACTATCTGTAAATTTTTAAAGAAGCTTCCGTCATTAAGCTCAATAAATCCGAAGTTCTTCGAAATTCTGATGTTCCTTATCCAACCTGATATTATTATCTTTTTACCTCCATATTCATCCGTACTGCGGTACAGGCTTTTTATAACTGTTTTCATATCACTAAATTTTATCCTTTCTATTTTCTAAAGAAGATTTATTCCGTTTTTCTGACATTCCTTACGCATTTCGTCAGGCCATACAGAAGACTGAACCTCACCGATGTGAGCCTTGCCCAGCATAAACATGCACAGTCTTGACTGTCCGATACCGCCGCCGATTGTATACGGAAGCTCTTTATTTAAAAGCTTCTTATGAAATTCAAGCTGCAATCTGTCCTCGCATCCGGCTATCTTTATCTGCGACATAAGCGAATCCTCATCAACACGTATACCCATGCTTGAAAGCTCATATGCAATATCCAGAAGCGGATAGTAAAGAAGTATATCGCCGTTAAGCTCCCAGTCGTCATAGTCAGGCGCTCTGCCGTCATGCTTTTTGCCTGATTTCAGCTCTTTTCCTATCTTCATCAGAAATACTGCTTTCTTTTCACGCAGAAGCCTGTGTTCTCTTTCTTTAGGCTCAAGGTCCGGATACATGTCCTCCAATTCCTGTGTCGTTATAAATGTAATTTCATCAGGAAAATTGTTTTCAATATTCTTATACTTCTGACAAACTCTGCTCTGCGTTGACTTCATTGCCGTATAAATTCTCTGTACATAGCTTTTAAGCATTTCTATATGTCTGTCTGACTTATTTATAACGGCTTCCCAGTCCCACTGGTCAACGTACATGGAATGCAGGTTATCAACCTCCTCATCGCGCCGTATAGCGTTCATATCCGTATAAAGACCCTCGCCGGGATTAAATCCGTAACGACCTAAGGTCATACGCTTCCACTTCGCAAGCGAGTGTACAATTTCGAGCATACTGCCGCCTATACATGGCGCGTCAAAGCTGACCGGACGTTCGACGCCGTTCAGGTTATCATTAAGACCTGTTTCGGGACGCACAAACAGCGGCGCGGATATTCTCTGTAAATTCAGCGCTGCAATAATCTCATGCTGAAAACTGTCCTTAATAAATTTTATTGCTCTTTCTGTTTCACGTCCGTTTAAGTTTGAGTTATAGTTCTTGGGAATTACAAGTGACATTTTTTTATTCTCCTTCGTTTTTCTATTTATCCGGTTCTATTATTTCAATATTATCCAGAGTTCTTTTAAAGTTTTCACGCACTGCGGCAAGATATTCCTTACGCAGAACATCCCTTTCGGCAATTTCCGCATCTGTAAGCCCCTCCGCTTTAGCTTTCCTTGCAAGCTCGTTTATTCTGTCAATTTTCTCTCTTTTCAAAAGATTACCTCCTAAAGAAAATATCACTATATTTTATTTTAACCTATTTTTATTAAAATTTCAAGGACAAAATGCAAAAATTATGTGAATGACATATTATATATTACAAAACATTGAAAGGAGGAGCTTACAATGGGAGATTGCTGTGAAAGAAATAACTGCGGATGCGGCGGCTGCAACTTCGACCTTGATATGATACTTTGGGTACTTATCATCATTGTTATCGTTACTTGCATGTGCAACTAATCCGCTGTATAACATACTGCGGTAATCAAGAGTATGCGGATTTTTGTCTGTTATACTCTTCCGGCAGGAAAAACGGCATCTTCTGATGCCGTTTTTTTGTGTTTTTTACAGTATAATTGTCTATAAATTAAATTTTCTGGAAAAATTTTGAAAAATATCTTGATTTTATTTACATAATATGGTAATATAGTATTCAAGCAATGAATTTACATATTTTGTAAAACTATTTGAATACTGTTTTAGGAGGATTTTACCATGAACAACAAAATATCTGTTTTGATAGCAGATGACAACGAGGAGATTGTTTCGGAGCTGTCAAACCATATTAAAGCCGAAAATGATATGATACTTGCATCTACCGCTTTTGACGGCGAAGAGGCGTACAAGCTTATTCTTGAAACTCGTCCCGATGTAGTCATTCTTGACCTTGTAATGCCTAAGCTTGACGGAATAGGAGTTTTAAAGCGTCTTAAAAATGCGCCGCTTCCAAAACGTCCGAAAATAATAGCTTATTCTATTTCATCAATCGCTATAAATATGGCAGCTTCCGTAAGTCCGGGTGTGGATTACTGCCTTTTAAAGCCACAGAGCTGTGAGCGCATATGCGAGGCGATACGTGATATTTCATATATGCCGAAGCCTGCTGCGCCTAAGGTTGAAAATCTGATTGCGGCAAACGCAGCTCAGGGCGAAGCCGTTGATTTGGAAACCGTTGTTACGGATTTTATTCACGAGCTTGGCGTACCTGCACATATTAAAGGTTATCAGTACATCAGAAGCGCAATTATGATGGTTGTTGAAAATATGGACCTGCTTAATTTTATTACAAAACAGCTTTATCCTGAAATTGCAAAAGCCTATAATACAACCGCCAGCCGCGTTGAACGCGCTATCCGCCATTCAATTGAGGTAGCATGGAGCAGAGGCAAACCTGAAATCATGAATGAAATTTTCGGATATACTATTCATACAGGCAAAGGCAAGCCAACAAATTCTGAATTTATTGCAATGGTTGCAGACAGAATTCGTTTAACATTGAAATAATCCCCCCTTATCGAAAGAGGACTGTTGCATACAGTAACAGTCCTCTTAATTTTATTTCATCAAATATTCGTCCACTGCCTGAGCCGCTTCACGTCCCTCACGGATTGCCCACACAACAAGACTCTGACCGCGTCGGCAGTCACCTGCGGCAAACACTCCCCTCAGGCTTGTTTTATGGTCTGACTCGTCAGCCATTACGTTACTGCGCGCGTCAGTTTCAAGCGTAAGCTGGTTTAAAAGCTCCTGTTCCGGTCCAAGAAACCCCATTGCAATAAGCACAAGCTCACATTCCCTGACCTTTTCCGTACCTTTCTTCGGTACCGGTGAACCCGTTGACCAGTCAACCTCTACCGTATGAACTGCTTTTACCTGACCTTTTTCGTCGCCTTCAATTTTTGTAACCGTTGTCAGGTATTCACGAGGGTCATGTCCGTAAAGCTCAATAGCCTCCTCCTGACCGTAATCGGTCTTTTTAACTCTGGGCCATTCAGGCCACGGATTACTCTCCTGTCTTTCCTCAGGAAGTTCTCCCATAATTTCAAGCTGTACAACGCTCTTACAGCCGTGACGTATAGATGTTCCCACACAGTCCGTACCTGTGTCACCGCCGCCTATTACAATTATGTTCTTACCTTCAGCGTTAATATACATTCTATCGTCAAGACCTGAGTCCAAAAGGCTTTTTGTATTCGACTTCAAGAAGTCAACCGCATAGTAAACTCCCTTCAAGTCTGCGCCCTCAACTGTAAGCGGTCTTGGCTTTGTCGCGCCCGTACAGAGGACTACTGCGTCAAATTCATTCACAAGATTTACGGCAGGATAATTTTTACCGATTTCCGTATTGACCTTAAATGTCACTCCCTCTTTTTCCATAAGCTCAACTCTGCGTTCTACTACCGATTTATCCAGCTTCATATTAGGTATTCCATACATAAGAAGTCCGCCTGCCCTGTCTGCGCGTTCAAATACCGTTACACGGTGTCCCATCTGATTAAGGCTGTCGGCGCACGCCATTCCGGCAGGTCCGCTGCCGATTACCGCAACGCGCTTTTCAGTTGATTTTTCAGGTATTCTCGGCTTTACCTTATCTTCTTTAAACATTGTATCTATTATATGACACTCAATATTTTTGATAGTAACGGCAGGGTCGTGCATACCGAGAGTACACGAGCCTTCGCAAAGCGCAGGACACACGCGTCCCGTAAATTCGGGGAAATTGTTCGTCAGCGAAAGCCGTCTGTATGCCTCGTCCATATTGCCGCGATATACAAGGTCGTTCCATTCGGGAATGAGATTATTCAACGGACATCCGATGAATGTTCTGCCTATCTGTTTTCCCGTATGGCAGAACGGTATTCCGCAATCCATACAGCGCGCCCCCTGCAAACGCAGCTTTTCCAGGTCAAAATGTGTGTGAAATTCGTCCCAGTCCTTCATTCTTTCCTTCGGAGGTCTGTCCTCAGGAAGCTGTCTTTCATATTCTAAAAATCCTGTTGGTTTTCCCATTTTCCTGCCTCCTTACGCTATTTCTACTTTCTTACCCGTTACATTTTCAAACGCCGTAAGCATTGCCTCGTCACGGTCTGTTCCCTTTTCCAGTTCCTCGTCAAGTACCTTTATTACCTTCTTATAATCGTTCGGTATTACCTTGACAAATTTATCTTTTTCACTTTCAAAATTTCCGAGAAGTTTTTCCGCAACATCGCTTTTTGTATATTTAACGTGCTTTTCAAGCATTTCCTTTAACTTATCTGCATCTTTTTTATCCAGCGGTTCAAGTCCCACAAGTTCTTTGTTGCACTTTCTTTCAAGCGTACCGTCAATATCGTACACATAAGCAACTCCACCTGACATACCTGCCGCAAAGTTCCTGCCTATGCCGCCGATTACCGCAACACAGCCGCCTGTCATATATTCACAGCCGTGGTCGCCGATACCCTCGACAACTGCCGTCATTCCCGAATTTCTCACACAAAAACGCTCGCCTGCTATACCTCGTATATATGCCTCACCGCTTATAGCGCCGTAGAAAGCAACGTTACCTATAATAACATTCTCACTCGGGTTAAATTTTGCGTCTGACGGAGGCACTACGATAATTTTACCGCCCGACAACCCCTTGCCTATATAGTCGTTGCTGTCACCTTCAAGCTTCATAGTAACACCCGGCGCAAGAAACGCGCCAAAACTCTGTCCCGCACTGCCGACAAAATTCAGACATATGCTATCCTCTTTCAGTCCTTTTTCACCGTGTTCACGCGCGATTTCAGAAGAAAGAATTGTTCCTGTTACGCGGTTTATGTTTGTAATTTCCAGTTTCGCTTCGATATTTTTACCGCTATGCACAGCAGGCTCGCAAAGCTTTAACAAGGTATTCATATCAAGAGTTTTATACAGCTCGTGGTTCTGCATTTCATTATGATAACGCTCATAGTCGTTTGAACAGATTTTCGGCTGATACAATAACGATGACAGGTCTACGGTTTTTGCTTTCCAGTTGTCCTCAATCGTTTTCTGGGTCAGTCTTTCAACGTGTCCAATCATCTCATCAACAGTCTTTACACCGATTTTAGCCATCCATTCCCGTAAATCCTGTGCTATAAAACGCATGAAATTTTCAACATATTCGGGTTTACCGCAAAAACGTTTTCTTAGCTTAGGATTCTGCGTAGCAACGCCGACAGGACATGTATCAAGATTACATACCCTCATCATTACACAGCCTATCGCAATCAACGGACCTGTCGCAAATCCAAATTCCTCTGCACCCAGAAGCGCCGCTACTGCAACATCACGTCCCGTTAAAAGCTTACCGTCTGTTTCGATAACAACCCTGTTACGCAAATTGTTCATCAAAAGCGCCTGATGCGCCTCCGCAACTCCAAGCTCCCACGGAAGTCCTGCGTGGCGGACGCTTGTTTTCGGAGCTGCTCCCGTACCGCCGTCATAACCGGATACAAGAATTACGTCCGCTCTGCCCTTTGCAACTCCGACCGCTATTGTTCCTACTCCCGCCTCTGAAACAAGTTTTACCGTTACTCGCGCGTCACGGTTGGCATTCTTTAAATCGTGTATTAACTGCGCCAAATCTTCAATTGAATATATATCGTGGTGCGGAGGAGGTGAAATCAAGCCTACTCCCGGAGTTGAATGTCTTGCTTTCGCAATCCACGGGTACACCTTTCCGCCCGGAAGATGTCCGCCCTCGCCCGGTTTTGCGCCCTGCGCCATCTTTATCTGAATTTCTTTTGCATTCTGCAAATAGTGGATATGCACGCCGAAACGTCCCGACGCAACCTGCTTAATCGCGCTTGAACGGCTGTCGCCGTTTTCATCGGGGATATAGCGTTCAGGGTTTTCTCCGCCCTCACCGCTGTTTGACTTGCCTCCGAGCCTGTTCATTGCAATCGCAAGACACTCGTGCGCCTCCTGCGAAATTGAACCGTAAGACATTGCGCCTGTTTTAAAGCGTTTTACAATGCTTTCCACGCTTTCAACCTTCTCAATTGCAATCGGCTTATCTATCGTTTTAATGTCAAGCATTCCGCGTATTGTACACTGTTTCCGGCTATGCTCGTTCATTTCGTCCGCATATTCCTTATACAGCTTGTAATTGCCTGTACGGCAAGCCATTTGCAGTTTATATATTGATTCGGGATTGAACATATGATATTCGCCGTTCGCTCTCCACTTATATTCTCCGCCTGTTTTCAGCGCTTTTTTTCCGTCCACCTTATCAAATGCTTCCGCGTGACGGATAAGCACTTCTTTTTGTATATGTTCAAGTCCGATTCCGCCGATACGCGTTGCCGTACCTGTAAAGTATTTATCCACAACGCTTTGCGCGATTCCCAGAGCCTCAAATATCTGCGCGCCCTGATAAGACTGAATTGTAGAAATACCCATTTTTGACATAACCTTTACAATGCCCTTTGTACAAGCCTTATTAAAGCGTTTTATTCCCTCTTCGGGCGTATATTCAAGCAGCTTGTTCTGATACAGCTCCTCTATCGCCTCATAAGCCATATACGGATTTATGCCGTTTACACCGTAGCCGATAAGACATGCAAAATGATGTACCTCGCGCGGTTCACCTGATTCAAGCACAATTGAGGCTTTCATTCTCGTACCGCGTCTTATAAGATGATGATGCAGTCCCGACGCCGCCAGAAGCGCAGGTATCGGCGCTTTATCCTTATCCATTCCCTTATCTGAAAGGATAATTATATTATAACCGTTTTCAATGGCAATGTCCGCCGCCTCAAATATGGTTTCCATAGCTGTTTCCATATCATTCTCCTGCTTTACGTTAAACAGTGACGGAATAGTTATGGATTTAAAGCCTTCAAGGTCAATATTTCTGAGCTTTTCAAGCTCCTCATTGGTGAGTATCGGGCTTAACGCACGTACCTTGCGGCAGTTCAGTTCTGACGATGTCAAAAGGTTCTGCTCGCAGCCGAAAAGAGTATAAGTAGATGTTACTATCTGTTCACGGATAGCGTCAATCGGCGGATTTGTCACCTGCGCGAAAAGCTGCTTAAAGTAGTTATACATTAACTGCGGTTTTTCAGACAGTACCGCAAGCGGTATATCAGTACCCATTGCGCTTATCGGGTCATCTGCTTTTTCAACAATTGACTTTATAGTTGAATTTACGTCCTCCCAAGTATAGCCGAACGCTTTCTGACGCGTCAGCAAAGGCAGTGAATCATCTCCGTTTTCACGGTTTACAAACATATTTTCAAGCACAATAAAGTTTCTCGACAGCAAATGCTCATTTACATTTCCTTTTGCGCCGTCCTTTAAATGCTGTACAAGGTCGTGCCACGAATCGCCCTTTCTGCCGGTGTCAGACGGAAGGTCGTCAAGCTCCGTAAGAGTTTTTTCCACCCACTCGCTGTACGGCTTATGCAGAGCCTCCGTTTTTTTGATTTCTTCATCAGAAATAATTTTCCCCTCCTGCGTATCAATAAGAAACATCTTGCCCGGATGCAAACGTTCTTTTTTGATAATCGTAGACGGGTCAATGTCTGTTACTCCCACCTCCGACGAAAGAATAATCATATCGTCGGACGTCACATAGTATCGCGCCGGTCTTAGTCCGTTTCTGTCAAGTGTCGCGCCGACATACCGTCCGTCGGTAAATGCAACTGCGGCAGGTCCGTCCCAAGGTTCGGTTATGCAGGAATGATACTCATAAAACGATTTCATTGCAGGGTCCATATCTTTATTGTTTTCCCACGGTTCAGGAATTGTCATCATAACCGCGCGCGGCAGTGAAAATCCTGAAAGGTGTAAAAACTGCAAATAATTATCAAGCATTGCCGAATCTGAACCGTCCTCGTTTATTACGGGAAGGATTTTATCCATATCTCCCTCAAATTCAGGCGTTGCAAACATTCTCTCACGAGCCTTTACCCAGTTTACATTACCGCGAATTGTATTGATTTCACCGTTATGAATAATATAACGGTTCGGATGCGCTCTTTCCCAAGACGGAAACGTATTTGTTGAAAAACGCGAATGTACAAGCGCAATGGCCGTTTTCATATCCACGTCCTTTAAGTCAAGATAAAACTCGTTTACCTGTTCCGGAGTAAGCATACCCTTATAAACAAGTGTACGCGCAGACAAAGATGCAAAATAGAAGTAATTGTCCAGACCGCTTTTTCTTATTTCCTTCTCTGCTATCTTTCCTATAATATACAGCTTACGCTCAAACGAATCAGCGTCAAGCTTGTCGGAGCCTTTGGCAATAAACACCTGTACAATATGCGGCATCGCCTCTCTTGCGCTGTTTCCTATGCAGACTTCATAAACAGGCACCTCACGTATACCAAGCAGCTTTTGTCCCTCGCCCTCAATAATGGCTCCGAGTTTCTCAAGACTATGATTTCTTGTATCAATATCAGGCGACAAAAACAGCATACCTACACCGTAATCACCTTTTTGCGGCAGTTTTATACCCTCGTTTTTACACACTTTTTTCATAAAAGTATGAGGCATTTGAATAAGTATTCCCGCACCGTCGCCCGTATCAAGCTCCGAACCGACTCCGCCGCGATGAGCAAGATTTTTTAAAATCTGAATTGCCTGATTTATAATCGTATGAGAGGTTCTTCCTTTGATGTTTGCAATAAAGCCTATACCGCAGGCATCATGTTCAAACTGCGGGTCGTACATACCCTGTTTTTCGGGTAAACCGTTATACTCCATTTTGTTCAGTCCTTTCGTTTCTACTTTTAACAAATCAAAAAGATGTTTCAATCAATACATATTCCGCTTGAAAATATGTACTAATCGAAACACCTTTGTTTCGTCAAATTATTTTGTTATCCTATGCTAATAATTATTCTACCATATATTTACCGTTTTGTCTACTGTAAATATCACAAAATCTTCTTGATTTTTTCCATTGCTTTTATGGTATTTTCCTTAGTTGAAAATGCGGTAAGTCTTATATAGCCCTCTCCGCTCGGTCCGAAACCTGCGCCCGGAGTTGTGACAACACCTGCCTCTTCGAGCAGCTTATCAAAGAAGTCCCAAGATTTCATACCATCGGGAGTTTTTGCCCATATATACGGCGCGTTTTCGCCGCCGTATACAGTAAGTCCGGAGCCTGTCAGCGCATCACGAATAATTTTCGCATTATCAAGATAGTACCTGATTGCCTCGCGCGTTTCGGCATAACCTGTATCACTGTAAACAGCTTCCGCACCCCGCTGAATTATGTATGGAACACCGTTGAATTTGGTACACTGACGTCTATTCCATAAACCGTTAAGCTCTGTACCGTCAAGCTTTAATTCGTGCGGTACAACAGTATATGCACAGCGTGCACCCGTAAAGCCTGCGGTCTTTGAGAAGCTTCTGAATTCAATCGCTACTTCCTTTGCTCCGTCAAGCTCATAAATGCTGTGCGGTACATCAGGGTCGGTTATAAACGCTTCATAAGCGCTGTCATAAAGAATGACCGCTCCGTTATCCTTTGCATACTTAATCCAGTCTTTAAGTTGTTCGCGCGTTGCGCTTACGCCTGTCGGGTTATTCGGAAAACACAAATATATTATATCAACCTTTTCCTTTGGCAGCTCCGGCATAAATCCGTTTTCCTCCGTACACGGCATATAGTAAAGATTTGTCCAATGCCCGTTTTCAAAATCGCCTGCGCGTCCTGCCATAGCGTTAGTGTCAACATATACGGGGTAAACAGGGTCACATACGGCAACCTTATTATCCTTTGCAAAAATATCACCGATATTTCCGCAATCCGATTTTGCTCCGTCCGAAACGAATATTTCATCAGGCTTTATATCAATTCCGCGCACCTTATAGTCCTTTTCAACTATCTTTTCTCTTAAAAAGTCATAACCCTGCTCGGGACCGTAGCCGTGAAAACCCTCAGCTGTACCCATTTCGTCAACCGCCTTGTGCATAGCCTCCGTAACTGACGGAGCAAGCGGTTTGGTAACGTCGCCTATACCCATTTTTATAATTTCTTTATCTGGATTTTGCTCAGAATATGCCGCAACCTTTTTTGCTATTGTCGAAAATAAATAGCTGCCGGGCAGTTTTAAATAGTTTTCATTGATTTTTGCCATTTCATTTCTTCCTTTCCGTAGTCAGTTATATTGTTATTGTTCCGTCAAAAACAAATTCGGCAGGTCCTGTCATATAGACTTTATTGTCTTCCCTGTCCCATCTGATGTGCAGCGTGCCTCCGAGAAGTATTAAATCCGCCTCATCACCTGTAAGTCTGTTCAGACTTGCCGCAACAAGCGTCGCGCACGCGCCCGTACCGCAGGCAAGAGTTTCTCCTGCTCCGCGTTCCCATACGCGCATTTTAATCGTATTTCTGTCAACAATCTGCGCAAACTCTGTATTTATCCTGCGCGGAAACAGTTTATGCGTTTCAAAATGCGGTCCCGTTTTTTCAATTTCCAGACTGTCAGTATCTTCAATAAAAGTCACAGCATGAGGATTACCCATTGATACCCCTGTCACTCCGTATGTTTTTCCGAGAACCTCAACAGGCTCATTGATAAACCTGTCAAGCGGAGAGTCAATCGGTATATTCTTCGGCGTAAGTTCAGGCGTTCCCATATTTACACAAACCGTCTGAACCTTTCCGTCTTTTAGATTGAGGTCAAGAATTTTAATTCCTGCAAGCGTTTCAAGCGTAATTTGAGTTTTGTCGGTCAGTCCTCTGTCGTACACGTATTTACCGACACAGCGAGTAGCGTTACCGCACATTTCCGCCTGCGTACCGTCACTGTTATACATATCCATGCGAAAGTCTGCCTTGTCTGAGGGGCATATGAGTACAAGACCATCGGAGCCGATACCGAAATGCCTGTCGCTTACCGCTTTTGCAGTAGCGTTTATATCCTTGATATTTTCTTCAAAACAATTAACATATATGTAGTCGTTTCCTGCGCCGTGCATTTTAGTGAAATTAAATGTCTGCATTTTCCCATCTCCATTTTATTAAATATTTAAAATCGCCTTTGCCGTATCTATAAATTTTGCACCTGTGTCCATACTTCGTTTCTGGATAAAGCGATGCGCCTGCTCCTCTGTCATCAAATGGTTTTCCATAAGATACGCCTTTGCGCTTTCAATAATTTTTTCTTCCTCTGCCGTACGTTTTTTCCTATGTTTCTGACGTTCAATTATACCCACAAAGGTTTCTATTGAATTTATCAGTATTTGCCTGTTTACGGGCAGCGTCACGACAAATATATCCTGATTATATATTTCTCCCTGACGTTCAGCCTTTACTATACTCATAAGCTTCTGACCGTCCCTTAAATCCTCAAAAACATCATCTGCAACCGCGTCAGGAAGCTTATAACCCATAATCACAAGTACCTCGTCGGTATCGGCAACGGCGCGCAGCAGCTCTGCCTTTGAACGGCAAACGGCATATACTTCGTAGCCGCTGCCGTCAAGCATTATTTTTATCTTATCGGCTGTTTCAGCTTTCGAAAAAGCCAACACTACTCGTTCCACCGTCCGCCCTCCTTTATCTGATATACAGTGGTCTTTAATACTGTATCAGGTATTTTTCAATCTCCCATTGATTTATAGTACAGCGATACTCGTCATATTCCTGTTCTTTTGCCAAAAGATAACGCGGTGCAAAGCTCTCTCCCAAAAGCTCGCTTATAAAAGCGGATTTCTTCGCTATTCTTACCGCCTCATTAAGACTTATCGGCAGATTTTTAACTCCGAGCGATTCCCTTTCCTTATCCGACAGATTATAAATATTAACATCAATACTCGGCGGAAGTGTTTCGTTATCCCTTATACCGTTAAGACCTGCTTTAAGACACGCCGCTATTGCAAGATACGGGTTTGCCGTAGGGTCAGGCGAACGCAGTTCTATACGCGCATCGCCGTCTTTTCTGCTTGAAGGTATTCTCACAAGCAGACTTCTGTTCCTCTCCGACCACGATATATAGCAAGGCGCTTCATATCCCGGCACAAAACGCTTATATGAATTTACAGTCGGATTGGTAAGACACGCCATATCGGGAGTATACTTTAAAATTCCTGCCGTAAATTTATATGCCGTATCGGAAAGACCTGTCTTACTTTGTCCGTCAAAGAACACGTTTTTACCGTTCTTCTTCAAAGACATAGTAAGGTGCATACCGCTGCCGCTTTCACCTGCAATCGGTTTAGGCATAAAGGTTGAATGGAGTCCGTTTCTTTTTGCAATGGTTTTTACCACAGTTTTAAAGGTTACAATTCTGTCAGCAGTTTTCAGCGCGTCTGCGCTGCGAAATCTTATTTCGTGCTGTCCCGGCGCTGTTTCGTGGTGCGATGCCTCTATCGCATACCCCATATCCTCAAGAGTAAGGCATATCTCCCTGCGGCAGTTTTCGCCGTTGTCAAGCGGAGCAAGGTCAAAACTGCCTGCGCTGTCGTGCGGTTCTATCGTAGGATTGCCCCGTTCATCAGTGTTAAACAGAAAAAATTCACATTCAGGCTCAACCTCAAACGTATAGCCCATTTCCGCAGCCTCTTTAATTACCTTCTGCAAGACATAACGCGGGTCGCTTTCCAAACGGTTACCGTCGGGAGTACACACGTCGCATATCAGGCGCGCAACCTTTCCCTGATGCGGACGCCATGGAAAAATTGTAAATGTGTCTAAATCGGGGTGCAGATACAAATCGCTCTCTTCAACTCCGACAAACCCCTTTACGCTTGAACCGTCAAACATGCATAGATTATCCAGCGCATCGGACAGTTTTGAGGTGGTTATTGCCATATTACGCATTGACCCGAGCATATCTGTAAATTGCAGACGGATAAAGCGTACATCCTCCTCCTCGACTAAATTAAAAATATCCTGTTTCGTAAGCATAGCCTTTTTCCTTTCATTCATTTAATATTCTTTTTACTATACTACCTAAAAAGGGCGTTCCTATCCTGTTGGAAGAAACGCCCTTGTTCTTAATTGATA
>CAJTUY010000016.1 GCA_910579415.1 uncultured Clostridia bacterium
AGTTCCGTAATATATAGGGACTCGAAAAAATTATTCAGATTGCCACAAAAATCGGCAGGCGCCGTACATCTGTACTGCCCTGATGATTTTTGAGATAAGATGGGTGATTTTTACCGTCCCTAAACAATTTCAGCGCCGCTTTGAATATTATTCAAAGTAGTCAGAACAGTTAGTTTGTCCTCATATTCGGCTGACAAAATCATTCCGCACGATTCAAGACCCATCATCTTTCTGGGCTTTAAATTTGCAACAAACAGCACATTTTTACCAATCAGTTCTTCGGGAGTATGATACTTTGAAATTCCCGATAAAATCTGACGTGTTTCACTGCCCACCTGTAAAGTAAATCTTAAAAGCTTTGATGACTTCGGCACCTTCTCACACTCAAGCACCTTGCCTACGCGTATATCAAGCTTTTCAAATTCCTCAAATTCTATATAATCCTTATACGGAGCAATTTTAATTTTCTCTTCCGCAGGCTGTCCAAGCTCCTCTTCAAGCTCGGCAAGCTTCTTTTCGGCGTCAATTCTCTGGAACAGAGGAACTGCCTCGCCCACTTTAACGCCTGCTTTTGTTATGCCAAATGTTTTTGTGCTTTCAAACGAAAGAGTGTCCGCGTTAATCTGAGCCGCAATTTTCTGCGATGTTTCAGGCATATAAGGACTTAACAATGCCGCAATAATACGGATTGTTTCAGCAAGATTATACAGCACCGTACCAAGACGAGGTTTCTGCGCCTCGTCCTTTGCCAGTACCCATGGTGCAGTTTCGTCAATATACTTATTTGCTCTGTTAACCACTGTCCATATCTCGTCAAGGCTGTCCGCAACGTGAAGCGTTTCCATCTTTTTTACAATTCTTTCAACAGCCGATACTGCAACTGCTTTTAAGTCATCGTCAAATTCGCCCGTCACGTCACCCTGTTGTATTTCACCGCCAAAATACTTGTTAATCATTGCAACTGTTCTGTTTACAAGGTTACCGAGAGTATTTGCCAAATCAGAATTGAAACGGCTGATAAATACTTCATAGGTAATGCTTCCGTCCTGAGCAAACGGCATTTCATGGAGTGAATAATATCTCACTGCGTCCACACCGAAATGTTTAACCAAGTCTTCTGCATAAATCACATTACCGCGCGACTTACTCATTTTCTCCTCACCAACAAGCATCCAGGGGTGTCCGAATACCTGTTTCGGCAGCGGCTCACCTAGGGCCATAAGCATAATCGGCCAGTAAATCGTATGAAATCTTAAAATGTCCTTACCTATAATATGCACGTCCGCAGGCCAGTATTTTTTATATAAATCTCCCTGCGCCTCAGGCGTATAGCCGAGCGCAGTAATATAATTTGAAAGCGCGTCAATCCACACATACACAATATGCCCCTCGTCAAACTCCACAGGTATGCCCCATGTAAAGCTTGTTCGTGATACGCATAAATCCTGCAAACCCGGTTTTAAAAAGTTATTTACCATTTCTTTTTTGCGTGATTCCGGCTGAATAAACTCAGGATGCGCTTCAATATATTCCATAAGCTTGTCCTGATATTTACTCATTTTAAAGAAGTATGCCTCTTCTTTGGTCTTTTTCACCTCGCGTCCGCAATCGGGACACTTACCGTCAATAAGCTGCGTTTCCGTCCAGAAGGATTCACAAGGCGTACAGTAAAGTCCTTCATACTCCGACTTATATATATCACCCTGCTCATAAAGCTTTTTAAATATCTGCTGTACCGCCTTAACGTGATAATCGTCCGTAGTTCGTATAAACTTATCATAGCTTATATTAAGCATGTCCGCAATGCCTTTAATCTGACCTGCAATCTTGTCAACATGCTGCTGTGGTGTTATTCCCTCCGCCTCAGCTATTTCCTGTATCTTCTGTCCATGCTCGTCCGTACCTGTAAGGAAAAATACATCCTTGCCGATAAAACGGTTAAATCTCGCAATCGCATCTGTTAAAATAATCTCATAAGTATTGCCTATATGAGGTTTTTTAGATGTATATGCAATCGCGGTAGTAATATAGTATTTATTCATTCCAGTCACTCCCCATTAAATTTATTATAAACTGTTTAAACAGCATAAACTGCTCTTTTATCAGTCTTGCAAGACTTTTCAAAAGACGTATCGGAGCATCAAATACACCCGCCTTATAAAAGCTTATCACAAGCATAAGTATTATAGGTCCCAGAATAAGACCGCCGATGCTCAGCGTTTTATATCCGACATACATCGACATCAGTGTAAGAATAGGATGCATGCCCATACCTGTACTTACAAGCTTCGGTTCAGCAAACCGCCGCATTATCGTAACAGCAACGTAGATAATAATAAGTCCTATGCCAAGCTTTATATCACCGTTTAAAAATGCAATTACCGTCCACGGCCACAATATAAGACCGCTTCCGAAAAACGGCAGTGCATCAATTATCGCAATACCCAACGCAATTAACAGCGCATACTGAATATTAAAAATGCTGAGACCTATAAACATTATAAAAAATGCAATAAGCATCAGTATTCCCTGCGCTTTTAAATATCCGCCGAGATACTTTTTGATTTCGCGTTTTATAAGCGCAAGCCGTTCTGCAAGACGCGGGCTTGTAATTTTCTTTACCGCCATAGTTACGGAGCTGTTTTCCGAAACCATAAAGTATGAGGAAAGCAAGAACACTATTACTGCAATAAATACGCGTGGCAAAGCCTTTGCAAAGTTTCCTGCATAGTCAACCACAGGCGCTGACATATTGTTAATAATACTTGCCGCCTTATCGGAAATCGCATCTCCGAGCGCCGTAATTGCCTCCTGCACATTCATTGGCAGATTGACATACACCGTTGACCATTTTTCACCAAAAGAACGCATTCCGTCACGCATTGAAATATAAATTGACGGGAACTGCGTGTACAGCATTCGCGCCTCGTCGATTATTTTCCACACCGCGAATGTCAGTATTCCTCCGAGTATGCCTATAATCAGCACTATCACCAACACTGCTGACATTCCACGCGGAATTTTCATCTTTTTTTGGAGCTTATCCGCCAAAGGATTTACCAGCAGCGAGAATATATATCCTAAAATAAACGGTAAAAATAATTCAAGCACAAAGCCTATAAGTCCCAATATGGTCGGAAGGAAAAAATATACTCCCACTCCAAGTAATATTATTCCCGCAATAAACAAAATAATTTTTACCCAGTTTTTTTTGATTTTCATAAAATCATCTCTCTTTAAATATGTGTTGTTTTTAATTTTCCCTATCTAAAAAACGATTCATAAGCATATATCCCTTTTCAATATATACACCTGTCTTTTTGCCGTTTTCCTCCGTATATGAAAGTCCTGTGCCAACGTCTTTTGTACTGTCATAAATGACATACGGAACAGGGTCGGATACATGGGTTTTAAGCTTAATCGGTGTCGGGTGGTCCGGCATTATAAGCATTTTATAATCAATACCGCGTTTTTCAAGCTCATCCTTTAAAAACTTTACTACCTTTTTATCAATCGTTTCAACGGCAAGCTTTTTCTTATCGGGAAGTCCCTGATGCCCCATCTCGTCTGGCGCTTCCATGTGTACATATACAAAATCACTGCCGCCTAAAATTGCGTCCAAAGCCGCCCTTGCCTTTCCGTCCCAGTTGGTTTCGCAGTTTCCCGTTGCGCCTTCAACGTCAATGGAGTGCATACCGGCACATTTTGCAATACCCTTTATTAAATCAACCGCTGATATTACGCTTCCCTTTAATCCGAACTTCTCCTCAAAATTTTCAAGCTGCGGCTTTGTACCCTCACCCCACGGCCATATTGAAGTTGCAAGGTTTTTGCCTGCCGCAGCGCGCGCCTTATTTACAGGGTGTTCCTTTAAAATCTTTTCGCTTTTTTTCATCATTTCAAGAAATACGTCAGCTCCGTCGCCCTTAGGCAAATGGTCTGCTATTTTCTTGTCTGAAATATCGTGCGGCGGCGTCATGTCAACATTTGTACTTCCGCCGTTCCATACACATAAATGACGATAGCTGATACCGGGATAAAACTTAATCTTATCAGTATCAAGCTTACTTGCAACCGCCTTTATAAGCTCTGCCGCCTCTTCAGTGGTAATTTCACCGGCGCTGTAATCAAGCATTGTTTTATCCTCATAATTTTCCTCATCGCTCAAAGTTACAAGGTTAGTGCGAAAGGTTACGTCATCGTCCTTCATATCCACTCCGATTGAAGCCGCCTCCAGCGGTGAGCGTCCGCTGTAACATTTCTTTGTATCGTAACCCATTACAGACAAATTGGCTACGTCTGAACCGGGCTTCATACCGTCCTGCACAGTCTTTACCATTCCCAGCTCGCCGTGCGCACACATATAATCAATAGTCGGCTTGTCGGCAATCTCCAGTATTGTTTTGCCGTTAAAATAATCAATTGGATAATCTGCCATTCCGTCGCCCAATATTACAATATATTTCATTTTAAAACAGTCCCTTCTGTATACGAATATTATTTTATTTTTATCAATACCGCAACGGCGCCCTTACCTACATGAGTACCGATAAGTGGTCCGAACTCGCCCGTCATACTTACACAGCCTTCTCCGTATTCCTCATTCAGTATATTTTCCGCTGCCTGAGCCTTATCCTCATCCGAATGTACTATTAAAAATTCGGGGTTGTCATGGTCAAAGTCGGGGTCTTCTTCAATCTTTTCAATAAGCTTGGGTATAAGCTTCTTTTTTCCGCGCAGCTTATCCATGCTTTCTACCAATCCGTTTTCAATTGTTAAAATCGGCTTAATATCAAGCATTGTTCCTACAAATGCGGCAGTTTTTGAAAGCCTGCCGCCTTTTTCTAGATATTTAAGAGTATCTACAAGCAGATATGCTCTCCATGACTTAACATAGCTTTCACAATCACTGATTATTTCTTCAGCCGTACTTCCCTTCTCTGCCATCTGCGCCGCGCGTACTGCGGTTTTTGCAATATAAAGCGAAAATTTCTGAGTATCAACTATATGAAAATCAGCATCGGGATTTTCCTCCAGAATTTCACCCTTTACTATATTGGCCGTCTGAAACTGACCGCTTGCGGCAGAACTCAGCGCAAAATAAATTACACTTTCATGCTCCCTGCATTCCTTTGCAAAATAATCATACATATCGCCGTACGGTGTCTGTGAGGTTGTGGGAATACCGTCATACGCTTCAAGCTTTTCATAAAACTCGTCATTTGTAATGGTAACGCGGTGAACATATTGTTCCTCACCGAAAATACTTAGAAACGATATAACTCCTATATTATATTTTTCAGCAATCTCAGACGGTATATCCGAGCCTGTATCCACCACAATCTTGATATCTGACATAATCTGTTTCCCCCTACCAGTGAAATTTTGTTAACTGTCCTAGATTTTTTAAATTATCAAAGCCCTGCTGTCTTAGAGCCTCATATACAATTATCGCAGCCGAATTTGATAAATTCAGGCTACGCGCCTCCTCAATCATCGGTATGCGTATGCACTGCTTTTCGTTTTGATACAAAAGCTCCTCAGGAAGTCCTGCGTCCTCACGTCCGAAAAGAATAAAATCATTGTCGCGAAACTTTGCCTCCGCATATGTATAACGCGCTTTCGTCGTTGCAAAAAAGTAACGCGCGCCTTTTGTTTTTTCAAAAAAATCATCAAGATTATCATAATACTGCACATTTAAAAGATGCCAGTAATCAAGTCCTGCGCGTTTTAAATTTTTATCCGTAATCTGAAATGCCGTCGGACGGACTATATGCAGTCTGCACCCCGTTGCGGCACAAGTACGCGCAATGTTTCCCGTATTCTGAGGTATTCGCGGTTCGACAAGGACTATATTAAACATTGTATTTCTCCTATTTAAAGAATTTCAGCATAATTCTGTTTAAAAGCGGACGCTGAATTTTAACCGCCCCTTTGGGGCAAAGCTCCTGACAGCAGAAGCATTTTATACACTTTTTTTCATCAATCACCGGCTTACCCGACGACATACCTATCGCCTTCGGCGGACAGCATCTTGCGCACTCTCCGCAGGAAATACATTCCGAATAATTTATTTTCGGTTTCGAAGCCAGTGCGTTTGTCAGCCATGCGTTAAGGGAAGCAGGCAGCGAAATCAGCTTTAATAGATTAAAATGACTTTCCGGCTTTAAAAAATCCTTTATTACAAGCGGTTCCAGCTTTTCTCCCGTAATATCAAGCTCTGCTGCGCTTTTTACCGTTAACCCGCGCTCAGCCGCCTCACGTACGGTATCAACCTCATCCGGAGTATAATCTATAAGATGTGTAGCCGCCATATCAAGCGCGTGCGCGTTTTCAGACGCCATAACAAGACCTATGTGCCTGTTCTGACCTGCTGTCGGACCGTTTCCCTCCATGCCCCATACCGCATCCATAATATTCAGAGTCGGTTTTATACATTCATGCAGGTCAACAAGCATGGAACAGAACGCTTTGCGCTCATTAAGCCTGAAATGCAGCTCCGCCTTGTACGTACCAGGAATTACTCCTAACAGGTTCTTTACAGCGCCCGTATAACTTGTCATCGCATGTGTTTTAAGCTTCGGAAGTGATATTATAACATCCGCGTCAAGTATCGGATTTATAACAGGTATGTTTTTTATCGTTCTTCCCTCAGGAAAATGAACCTCTGTAAACGAAGTGTCAAAATTAAGAGAAGCATTTGTTCCCTCTATTGCCTTATCAACTCCGCATACGCTGTATATTGCTTTAAGCGCGGCGGCATTGTAGGGTCCTCCGGGACTTTCCGCAACAGTCACAATTCCGCCTGCCTTTTCTGCCATAACGATTACCGCATGCAGAAAATCAGGGTTTGTGGTAACAGCTTCGTCAGGCTTTTTCTTGGAAACAAGGTTAGGCTTTATAACCACCCTGTCGCCCTGTTTTATAAATTTTTCAATTCCTCCGATAAGCCCGACAGCCTTATTGACCGCCTCCTGTACTTCGGAATATTTATCGCATTTTATAACAGAAACCTTGTTGTTCATATAAATTATCCGCTGCCTTTCTGTCCGAAATATTTCCTATTTAATCATTCTAACATATTTTCCCTTATATTTCAACACAAATTATATAATTTACAAAAGAAAAATACGCCGCATAAAGCGGCGCATTACGGATAAATCATTCACCCTCAAGAATTGCCTTAACAACAGTTTCGGCATATTCGCGGCAGGCGCCGCATACACTTGAAACACCCGTTACCTCCTGAACCTCATCAAAAGTGGCTGCTCCTTTTTTTATTGCCTCGCGTATATCGCCTACCGTTACCCCGACGCAGTTGCATACCAGCTTATCATCCTGCATAAATTCATACCTCCTAAAACTCAGTCAGATTTACAATATATTATAACTATTTTTACACCAAATTATTCATTTGTCAACACTTAATATAGACAATCCCGTATAAAAGTGATAAAATAATAAAAAAATCCAGAGGGGGAATTTATAATGAAAGTAATTCTTGTAAACGGAAGTCCGAAAGAAAAGGGCTGTACATACAGAGCTTTAAGCGAAGTATCTGCGGAACTTAATAAAAACGGCATAGATACCGAAATATTTCATATAGGCGCTGAGCCTCTTTCGGGCTGCATGGGATGCGGCGGCTGTTCAAAAACGGGCGAATGTGTATTCGGCGATGCCGTAAACCGATTTGCCGAACTTGCCGCTCAGGCAGACGGCTTTGTTTTCGGGTCACCCGTACACTATGCCGCCGCTTCCGGCGCACTCACATCATTTCTTGACAGAGCTTTTTACAGCGCTGGCGGCAAAATGCGCGGAAAAGTCGGCGCGTCTGTTGTAAGCTGCCGCAGAGGCGGCGCAAGCGCGGCATTTGACCAGATGAACAAATATTTTACGATTAACAGCATGCCTGTCGTTTCATCGCAGTATTGGAATCAGGTTCACGGAAACACTCCTGAGGAGGTTGAGCAGGACCTTGAGGGACTTCAGACAATGCGTACACTCGCAAAAAATATGGCATGGCTGTTAAAATGTATCGAACTCGGAAAACGTTCCGGAATTACTGTACCTGAGCAGGAGGCAAAGGTTAAAACAAACTTTATAAGATAATATTATGGAAAATACAATGAATTACAACGAGGCGATTGATTATATTCACAAAATACCGAAATTTCGCCGACCGCTGGGCAATGCAAATTTAAAAGCATTGCTCGGCGCGCTTAATAATCCGCAGGACAAGCTGTCGTTTATACACATTGCAGGCACAAACGGCAAGGGGTCAACCGCCGCAATAACTGCCGAAATATTAAAAAAAAGCGGCTTCGGAACAGGGCTTTTTACATCTCCTTTTCTTGAAGTATTTAACGAACGCATACGAATAAACGGTGAAAGTATATCAGATGCTGACCTTGCGGCATATACATCACGCATAAAACAGACAATGGAGGAAAATAAAGCGTATGTATCGGAATTTGCGTTTGTCACCGCGACAGCATTTTTATATTTTTTCGAGAAAAAATGCGATATTGTCGTACTGGAGGTGGGTATGGGCGGACGTCTTGACGCTACAAATGTGATACCTGACAGTCTTGTAAGCGTAATTTGCAAAATAGGTCTTGACCATACTCAGTATCTCGGAAACAGCATAGAGGAAATCACAGCGGAAAAGTGCGGAATAATACGCAGAGGCGGAACAGTGGTTTCATATCCGAACGGAAGTATGAATAATCTGATAAGCGATTATGCAAAAAAAATGAATGCGGAGCTTATATTTGCCGAACAGGCATACCCGACCGAAAACGGATTTATGTACAAAGAAAAAAAATATCCGCTTTCGCTTAAAGGCTCATATCAGCCTCAGAATGCGGCAGTTTCTCTGGAGATTATAAACTCTCTTTTAAAAAAAGGCATAAATATACCCGAAAGGGCTGTTACAGACGCTCTTAAAAGCGTACAGTGGGCGGCAAGATTTGAATTTGTATCAGATAATGTAATAATTGACGGCGGACACAACATTGACGGTATAAAAGCATTAAAAAAATCGCTTTTGGATTTGAAATGCGATATTGTGCTTGTGATGGCAATGATGTCGGATAAAGATTACAATACATGCATACGCGAAATTGCGCCGATTGCAAAAACGGTTATAGCAACTGAAATTCAGATGCCAAGATGTCTTTCATCGGATAAAATAAAAGAAATAGCAGACAGTATGAACGTAAACACAATTGTAAATAATAATATTGCCGATGCGTTAAAAACGGCATTATCTCTTGCCGACAGCGGAATTGTATGCGTATGCGGCTCGCTTTATCTTGCAGGCGAGGCACGAAGAATTTTTCGTAAAAACGAAAAATAATGCTTGCAAACCGTGTCGGTATATGTTATACTAAACAATGGTATATTTTGTACTATAAAATTTCAGGAAGGAGGCATACGGCAGTGAAAGAAGGAATTCATCCCGATTACAAGCAGACTACCATTACTTGTGCTTGTGGCGAGGTAATTGAAACAGGTTCGACAAAGGAAAATATTCAGGTCGAAATCTGCTCAAAATGCCACCCGTTCTTTACAGGTAAGCAGAAGCTTGTTGATACGGGCGGACGTGTTGAAAAGTTCAACAGACGTTTCAACAGACAAACAAAGCAGGACTGATTTTTTCTGCAAAAGCATTTTTTTAGTTTATAAGTTGAACCCGTGCTTAGAAAACCGAATCACCAACGGTATCCCGGCACAGGGCGATGATTTATCATAGGAGGTGAACGATATGACAAAGGAACGTAAGGAACAGATTATAAAGGAGTTTGCTACTCACGAGGGCGATACAGGTTCTCCTGAAGTACAGGTTGCTCTTTTAACAGAGAGAATTAACCACCTTAACAACGACCATCTTAATGTTCATAAAAAGGACCACCATTCAAGAAGAGGTCTTTTGATGATGGTTGGTAAAAGACGTGGTCTTATGAATTACCTTAAGAGTCAGGATATCGAAAGATACCGTGCGCTTGTTGCTAAGCTTGGTCTTAGAAAGTAATTTTATTGTATATTCAGGCAAACGGGTTTTCCCGTTTGCCTATATATATTTTATGGAGATATTTGTTTAGCAAATAAATAGAGAGATAAATTATACGTTATCGCTGTATTTATCTGCTAACATATCTACGGCAATAATAAACAAAGGAGAGAAAAAACTATGTTCAGAACATTCGAAACAACACTTGCAGGCAGACCGCTCGTAATTGAAACAGGCAAAATGGCTCAGCTTGCAAACGGACACTGCCTTGTACGCTACGGCGATACGGTAGTAATGGTAAACGTAACGGCGTCACGTGCGCCGAGAGAGGGAATCGACTTTTTCCCGCTTAGCGTTGACTATGAGGAAAAGCTGTATTCGGTAGGTAAAATACCGGGCGGCTACATCAAGCGTGAGGGTAAGCCTTCTGAAAAGGCTATACTTACAAGCCGTGTTATCGACAGACCGATAAGACCGCTGTTCCCTTCAGATTTAAGAAATGACGTATCTGTTGTCGCTACCGTTCTTTCGGTTGAGCAGGACAACCCTCCCGAAGTTGCCGCTATGATTGGTACTTCAATCGCAATTTCTATTTCAGACATTCCATGGGCAGGTCCTATCGGCGGTGTGTGGCTTGGTCTTGTTGACGGCAAGTACGTTATAAACCCGACAGTTGAAGAAAGAGAAAAGAGTGAAATGCTTGTAACCGTTGCAGGCACAAAGCAGAAGGTCGTTATGATTGAAGCAGGCGCAAACGAAGTTGAAGAAAGCGTTATGCTTGAAGGAATAAAGACGGCGCACAAGGAAATAATAGCTCTTTGCGATTTTATCAGCGGTATTCAAGCTGAAATAGGCAAAGAGAAATTCACATATGAGGCTCATGACGTTGACCACGATTTATACGATGCAATCAAGGATATGGCATTTGAAAAGCTTCAGCATGCTCTTGATACAGACGACAAGAATATACGTGATGAGAGAATAGGCGTAATTACCGATGAAATTATCCCTGCGCTTGAGGAGCGTTTCCCTGACATTAACGAGCAAATCGGAGAAATCCTCTATAAAATGCAGAAGGAAATCGTACGCGCATGGCTTGTTGAAGGACGCCGTGTTGACGGAAGAGGTCTTGACGAAATCAGACCGCTTGCGGCTGAAGTTGACCTTTTACCGCGCGTTCACGGCAGCGGTATGTTTACAAGAGGTCAGACGCAGGTACTTTCAGTAGCAACACTTGCTCCGCTTTCGGAAAATCAGCGTCTTGACGGTATTGATTTAGAGGAAACAAAGAGATATATCCATCACTATAACTTCCCGTCATATTCAGTCGGTGAAACAAGACCTTCAAGAGGTCCAGGCAGACGTGAAATAGGTCACGGCGCGCTTGCTGAGCGTTCGCTTGTTCCTGTGCTTCCGTCAGAGGAGGAGTTCCCGTACGCTATAAGAGTTGTGTCTGAGGTTCTTTCATCAAACGGCTCAACATCGCAGGGAAGTGTCTGCGGTTCAACGCTTTCACTTATGGCGGCAGGAGTACCGATTAAAGCTCCCGTTGCAGGTATCTCCTGCGGACTTATCACAACCGACGACGGATTTACGACAATGGTTGATATTCAGGGTCTTGAGGACTTCTACGGCGAAATGGACTTTAAGGTAGCAGGTACTAAAAAGGGTATCACATCAATTCAGGTTGATATTAAAAATGACGGTCTTCCTTATGAAGTTATTGAGGAAGCGCTGAGAAAAACAAGAGATGCGCGTTACTACATCATTGACGAAATATTGTTAAAGGCTATTCCGGAACCGCGTGAAGAATTATCACAGTATGCGCCAAAATCAGAAACAATGAAAATTGATGTTGACAAGATACGTGAAGTAATCGGTCAGGGCGGTAAGGTTATTCAGAAAATAGTTGCTGAAACAGGCGCTAAGATTGATATTGAAGAAGACGGTACAATTTATATATTTGCTATCGACCAGGAAAGCGGCAAGGCAGCAAGAGATGCTATTGAAGCTATTGTCAAGGAGCCTGAGGTAGGCGAGATTTATAACGGTCTTGTAAAAAATATACAGCCTTTCGGAGCTTTTGTTGAGATACTTCCAGGCAAGGACGGTCTTTGCCACATCTCAAAGCTTGCAGACCACAGAGTTGAAAAGGTTGAAGACGTTGTTAAGGAAGGTGACTGGCTGAAGGTTAAGGTTATGGAGATTGACCAGAAAACAGGTAAAATTTCACTTTCACATAAGGACGCTGTGGACGCGGAATAGAATATAGATATAAAATAACAGAACAGTCTGTCATAACGGCAGACTGTTTTTACTTAAAATAAATAATTTATAAAATTTTACATATTTATAATTGAAAATATTTATACAATGTTGTATAATGGATATATAATGAAAATTAAGGAGGAAACAAAATGGGTTACAAGGAAACTTACGAACGCTGGCTCTCCAGTCCTGTCGTTGACGATGAGATGAAGGCGGAGCTTAAAGCAATCTCAGATAACGAAAAAGAAATAGAAGAACGCTTTTACCGTGAGCTTGAATTCGGTACCGCAGGTATGCGCGGTGTATTGGGAGCAGGCACAAACAGAATGAATATTTACAACGTAAGACGCGCAAGTCAGGGTGTCGCAAAATATGTCAATTCACGCGGCGCAGACGCGGCTGCGGCAGGCGTTTTAATCGGATATGATACGCGTCATTTCTCTCGTACCTTTGCTGAAGAAACCGCTAAGGTACTTACCTGCGCAGGAGTTAAGACTTATCTTTTCCCGATTGTACACTCCGTTCCCGAAGTTTCGTTCGGTATAAGAGAGCTGGGCTGCGCGGCAGGCGTTATGATTACGGCAAGCCACAACCCTAAGGAATATAACGGCTACAAGGTATACGGTCCTGACGGCGGTCAGCTTCCGCCTGATGCTGCCGATGTCGTTGTAAACGCTATCAACAGCTATGATATATTTGAAGATGTTAAGTTTATATCTCTTGACGAAGCAAAGGAAAAGGGACTTCTTGAAATTGTCGGCAGCGACGTTGACGAGAAATTTCTTGATGTAGTTCAGACACAGCAGCAAAATCCGGAAGCAGTAAAAGAAGTTGCAGACACCTTTAAGCTTATATATACTCCGTTTCACGGTACAGGCTCACGTCCGATAAAGGAAATTTTAAAGCGTATGGGCTTTAAAAACGTGCTTGTCGTAAAAGAGCAGGACACTGAGGACGGCGATTTCCCGACTGTTAAATCCCCGAACCCTGAGGATAAGGAAGGCTTTGAAATCGCAATTAAAATGGCTAAGGAAAACGATGTAGACGTTATAATAGGCACAGACCCGGACTGTGACCGTGTAGGTATTGTAGTACGCGATGCGGACGGTATTTACAGAACACTTACAGGCAATCAGACCGGCGCCCTGCTTGTTGAATATATCCTTGCTTCAAAGAAGGCAAAGGGTATTCTTCCGGAAAATGGTGTTGTTATTAAGACAATAGTTACAACTGAGCTTGCGGCGGCAATCGCTCATTCATACGGTATTGAAATAATGAATGTGCTTACAGGCTTCAAATATATAGGCGAAAAGATGACCGAATTTGCCGAAAAGAAAAATCATACTTATCTTATCGGCTTTGAAGAAAGCTACGGCTATCTTGTCGGTACTCACGCGCGCGATAAGGACGGAGTTGTTGCCACAATGCTTATCGCGGAAATGGCGGCATACTATAAAACACAGGGAAAGTCGCTCTATGAAGCGCTTATGGATATTTACAGCAAGTACGGCTGTTATGCCGAAAAGACCGTTTCCTTTACTATGCCCGGTAAGGACGGTATGGAGAAAATGGCAAAGCTTCTTGCGGATTTAAGAACCACACCGCCTGCAAAGGCGGCAGGTATGGACATTGTCCTTTATACAGACTATAAATCACAGACTATCAAGGACACCAAAGGTAATGTTTCTCCTCTTAAAGGACTTCCGAAAGCTGACGTACTTAAATACAATCTGTCTGATGATAAGACATATTTTATAGTAAGACCTTCCGGAACGGAGCCGAAAATCAAGCTTTATCTCGGCACATTTGCCGAAAGCTTTGAAACGGCAGAAGCAACCGTTGAAAAGGTACTTAAAGACTGTAAAGAACAGTTTGGACTTTAAACAAAAACCGCTGCTAAAGGCAGCGGTTTTTCTGTATCTTTCATTCATATGTATTACACTCAATTGTCAAATAAAGTATACGATAAGTCCGAAACAATCTTAATAAGAAGTTCCTGTTCCTTTGGCGAACGCCCATTTATAAGCGCAAGCCATCTCTTTTTTACACTATCTGATTTTTCTATGGCATCTGAACTAACCTCTGACATAAGATAATCAAAGGTCACATCAAGAGCGTTTGCAATTTTAACAAGATTTGTAAGATTAACTCCGCGTCTGCCATTTTCAATCTGCCCCAAATAATTTGGAGCGATATTTACTTTTTCTGCCAGCTGTTCCTGTGTTAGGCTGTGTTCTCTTCTGCATTGTCTGATGCGTTCACCTATATTTTGCGCTGTATAAGACATAATCTCACCGCCTGTACAAAAATTTGTTTAATATATACAAATTTATTATAACAAATTTCTACAAAAAGATTACAGTAACATATTGCAATTATATATTGCAATATGTTATAATTATTTTAGTTCAATAAAACAATACCTAAAAAGAAAGGAAGCAAAAAAATGAAATTAACAAACGCAATTGCAGACTGGACCGATAAAAAACTTTTACGAATGGATAAAGTAATCCGAATATCGTATGAAAAAATGGCAGAAATGATAATAACAGAATACATATCCTGTTCGGATGAAATATTCCATAAAAAAACGCTTAAAACACTTAAAGGCGGATTATTTCTGACAAGAAAATTAAAATCAAAAAATGAGAGGTATATACTACGCGGAAGCCTTAAGCGTCTTATATCTTTCTCAGGAAGAGTTCTTATATGTATAATTGATACAGAAGAAAAGATTTTATATAAACCCGAAAAAAATATCAAATATTCAAAAAAAATATTTAATATTGTTAAGACTGCTGTTGAGAACAATAAAAGGAAAGGAATGTAGTATTTATGGAAATGGTAATATTTATTATATATGTAGCCTTAGGCTATTGGGCTGTTAATAAAACAATATATGCAAACAAAGTAGTTATTTATTCAGACGGTATCGCACTTTGGGGAAAAAAGGTCGGTTTAGCTATGATTATCGGATTTATTCTTATTCCAATAGCCATAGTAAAAACAATTTTAGACAGACATAAATAACAGTAAAAAGAGTAACCTTTTAAGGCTACTCTTTCTATTTTATCTCACCATGTTTTTCATATTGTGAAACCTGTGTTATTTTATTATTTTCATCAACAAATACTACTGTCGGTTTATGCGTTTTTGCTTCATCGGGCGTAAGTGAGCAATAGGCCATAATAATAACCCTGTCGCCTTTGGTTACGCATCTTGCAGCGGCGCCGTTAAGGCAAATAACTCCCGAATTTTCCTCACCTGCAATTGTATACGTTTCAAATCGCGAACCATTGTCTATGTCAACAACCTGCACCTTTTCATATTCAAGTATTCCGGCTTCCTTTAAAAGCGCGGTATCAACCGTAATGCTTCCGACATAGTCAAGCTCCGCCTGCGTAACAACAGCGCGGTGAATTTTTGATTTAAGCATTGTTATTTCCATAATATCACTCCATTATAAAGTTATCTATAAGACGTGTCTTACCGATATAAACCGCAGCAGCGCACAAAACAGGCTTATTTACCGAGTCAAGTCTTTCAAGCGTATTGAAGTCAACTATTTCCACGTAGTCAATTTTTGCAAGCGGCTCTTTTTCTATTTCAGCCGTTATTGCCTTTACAACCGTTTCAGTGTTTGTTTCGCCTCCGGTAATAATTTTCCTGCCGAGATTAAGCGCACGGCTCAGACACAGCGCCGCTTCTCTTTCCTCTGAATTAAGATACGTATTGCGTGAGCTTTTAGCCAGTCCGTCTGCCTCACGTATAATAGGACAGCCTACAATTTCTATATCAAAATTCAAATCCTTAACCATTTTTCGTATTACGCATAACTGTTGGGCGTCCTTTTCGCCGAAATACGCTCTGTCTGGAGCGACAATATTAAAAAGCTTTGAAACTACCGTACACACTCCTGAGAAATGAATTGGACGCGTTTTTCCGCACAAAACCTTTGTTATTTTATTCATATCGACAAACGTGAGCGCATTATCATACATTTCCTCAGCGTTAGGGTTGAATATAAGGCTCGCTCCTGCACTTTCGCAAAGAGCCGCGTCCGCGTCTATATCACGCGGATAGCTTTCAAAATCCTCATTCGGCGCAAACTGCGTCGGGTTTACAAAATCACTTACTACCACACGGTCATTTTCTCTGACTGCGCGTTCAATAAGGCTTTTATGCCCTTCATGCAGATATCCCATTGTCGGGACAAGACCTACTGTAAGTCCCTCCCTTTTCCATTCTTTAACCGCTTTCCTTACTTCATATATCGTTTTAACAATACGCACCGTCTATTCCTCCGTAATCTTTTCCATTACTTCATCATCTATTTTAAAGGTATGTTCTGCGGCAGGAAATCTGCCCGATTTAACCTCTTCAAAATAGTATTTGAAGCCGTTTTTCATTGATGTTCCGACATCTTCAAATTTCTTTGCAAATTTGGGAGTAAAATCAGAATACATTCCGAGCATATCCTGATACACCAGAACCTGACCGTCACAGCCTGCTCCTGCGCCTATTCCTATTACGGGAATTGTCAATTCATTAGATATATATTTCGCAAGCAGAGCAGGTACACACTCAATAACTACTGCAAACGCACCAGCCTCCTGCACCGCCTTAGCATCAGCAATAACCTGTTTTGCATCCGCAATACTCTTACCCTGAACCTTAAATCCGCCAAAGGCATTTACAGACTGCGGCGTCATTCCGATGTGACCCATAACAGGGATTGAAGCATCTACAATTGCACGGATATGTTCCGCAAATTTAACACCGCCCTCCAGCTTCACCGCATCGGCATAACCCTCTTTTATAAGTCTACCCGCATTTTTAACAGCATCATAAACCGAAGTCTGATATGACATAAACGGCATATCGGTTACGACAAATGCATTTTTTGCTCCGCGCGCAACAGCCGCGCTGTGATGTATCATATCCTCCATCGTAACGGAAAGCGTATTTTCATAACCGAGCATAACCATCCCCAAAGAGTCCCCTACAAGTATTGCGTCAACTCCTGCTTCGTCCTCCAGACATGCCGTTGAGTAATCATAGGCAGTAAGCATTGTTATCTTATTACCCTTTTGCTTTGCAGATTTAAAAGATGCAGTAGTAAATTTCATCTTAAATTCTCCTTTAATAATTAAAAATCGCGTATTACACGCGATGAACAGACATATTCAAATAATGCCGCAGATTTTATCGGTCCTTGCTTCTCTTTCGGGTAAGCCGGATATTTACAGGGCATTTTAAATTATGATATTACTCAATCAGGTACAATTTTCATTGAAATACTGTCCATCATTCTGTATTTTATCATATTTAATTCATTATTACAATAGTAAAAACAAATTATCTATTGAAAAAATATCGGGATAGGTATATAATATAGCTATACCAAATAACGGGAGGAATTAATATGAAAATTTTAGTAACGGGCGGCGCAGGATATATCGGCAGCCATACCTGTGTGGAACTTTTAAATGCGGGCTATGACATTGTCGTACTTGATAATCTTTACAATGCAAGCGAAAAATGTCTTGATGCCGTAAAAGAACTTACAGGAAAGGATTTTCCGTTTTACAAAACTGATTTACTTGACCTTGAAGGTACTGAAAAGGTGTTTAAAGAACATAAAATTGATGCTGTTATTCACTTCGCAGGTCTTAAGGCTGTCGGAGAGAGTACACGTATTCCGCTGACATATTACGATAACAATATCACCGGTACTCTTCACCTGATGCAGGCTATGGAAAAGTACGGCTGTAATAATATTGTGTTCTCATCGTCCGCTACTGTTTACGGTGACCCTGAAAGAGTTCCTATTGTAGAAGCAGACAACAAGGGTGATAAAATTCTCACAACCAACCCTTACGGTACAACAAAGCTGTTTATAGAGAGAATTATGACAGATGCTCAGAAAGCTAACCCTGATTTATCTGTCACTCTGCTCCGATATTTTAATCCGATAGGCGCGCATGAGAGCGGAAAGATGGGCGAAGACCCTAAGGGTATTCCGAACAACCTTCTTCCGTATGTTGCACAGGTTGCAGTCGGCAAGCTCGAAAAGGTTCATGTTTTCGGTGATGACTACCCCACTCCCGACGGTACAGGTGTACGCGATTATATTCATGTTGTTGATTTGGCGATAGGTCACGTAAAGGCAATTGATAACTGCACAAATAAAAAAGGTGTTCATATTTATAATCTCGGTACGGGCAACGGTTACAGCGTGCTTGACATTATAAAAGCATTTTCAAAGGCATGCGGAAAAGAGCTTCCGTATCAGATTGACCCTCGCAGACCGGGCGATATTGCCGAATGTTACGCAGACCCGAAAAAGGCAAAAGAGGAGCTTGGCTGGACAGCTAAACGCGGCATTGACGAGATGTGCGCCGACAGTTGGAAATGGCAGTCGACACATCCTAACGGTTTTGAAGGATAACAATGAAAAAGGACTGTTACAATGTAACAGTCCTTCACTTTTTAAAAGTTAAATGTTTTTGTCAGCAACGCATCATCCTGTGACTCAAATTCTTTAACCTCAATGTCAAGAGGCAGAGATTTATCACGCAGTTTATATGCCTGCTGTACCGTAATGCTGTCACCCGGAGCTACATGCTCGGCGCTTGCGACCATGTTTATGCCGTCTGTGCTTGCGATAACAGTACCGGTAAGTCTTGAATCATCCTGATATGCGTTTACCTCCATTGCGCCTGAGAACGGTACGGATGTATTCGACTTATTTTTAAAATTAAACGATACGACTACCGCCTCTTCGCCGTTATTGTCAACAATCTTTGCATCTTCAATTGTAACCTCATAATCACCTAGCTTACCGGAATACTCGTCCTTTGATGTGTCGGACGAAGCCGCATTGCCCGGAATCTTGTCCATATCAGCAGGCTGTGAATACGCATCTGAAACATCTGTCTGAGCTGTATTCTGAGGCTTAGTATCTGATGTGTTCTGCTTTTTTCCGCAGCCCGATACTGACAGAACCAGTATAAGCGCGGCTGTTATTATTGCTAAATTCTTTTTCATAGTCTTAATCCTTTCCTCAAATATTGATTATACCCATACTACCACAGCGAATAAAAAAAATCAAGCGTTACTGTCAAAAATTCATAATCTATTCACATTGACATAACAATCTTTACGCGTTATAATTTAATATGAACGCATTTTGAAAGGACTTGATGCAAGTGGATATAAAGGTATGTATTTTCGACCTTGACGGTACGCTTACCGATACAATACGCGCAATTGCGCATTTCGGCAATCTCGCGCTCAATGCATTCGGAATGAGCGGATTTAGTGTCGAAAGCTATAAAAAATATGTCGGTGACGGACGCGATAAGCTTATACACCGCATTTTAAATGCGCATAATTCAGACACTCCCGAATTATTTGAGAAGGTAAGGGATGTATATGATTCTGCGTACGAAAGCGACTATCTCTACAACACAAATGCATATGACGGAATAAAAGAGCTGCTTTGCGAATTGAAAAAACGCGGTATAAAAATTGCTGTATGCTCAAATAAACCCGATAATGTCGTACATTTTGTGACAGATAATATTTTCGGCGAAAACTTCTTTGACGCAGTATCGGGAGTAATAGACGGTATGCCCACAAAACCCAACCCGTATACTGCGCTTAAAATTGCCGGCAGTCTTAACGCAAAACCTGAGGAATGTTTTTTTCTCGGTGATACTAATGTTGACATTTTTACCGCAAAAAATGCAAACATGTCATCTGTCGGCGTATTATGGGGATTTCGCACACAAGCTGAGCTTGAGGAAGCAGGCGCGGATTATATAGTATCAAATCCAAATAAAATTCTACAATTACTGGAGGGTTAATTTATGAGAAAAAGCGGAATATTACTTCACATTTCCTCGCTGCCGTCCGATTACGGTATCGGAACAATGGGCAAGGAAGCATATAAATTTGTTGATTTCTTAAAATCGGCGCGTCAGACCGCGTGGCAGATACTGCCCGTAGGTCCTACAAGCTACGGCGACTCACCTTACCAGTCGTTCTCGACAAACGCAGGTAATCCGTATTTTATTGACCTTGATATATTGTGTGAGGAGGGGCTTCTGAAAAAAGAAGAATTTTCCCGTATTAACTGGGGCAGCGACAGCTCAAAGGTTGATTATGAGGCTGTTTACAAAAATCGTTTCAAGGTGCTGAAAAAAGCTTTTAACCGCTTTAAAACAGGTGATTTAACCGCTTTTCACACATTTTTAAATGAAAATGAAGCGTGGATTTCAAATTACGCGCTTTTTATGAGTATAAAAGATGCAAACGATGGTATTTCATGGCTTGAATGGGATGAAGACCTTCGCAGACGTGATTCGCATGCACTTTGGGAGTTTAAATCGTCACATGAGGACGAAGTGTTTTTCTGGGAATTTTTACAGTTCAAGTTCTTTGAACAGTGGAATGCGCTGAAAAAATACGCAAATGAATCAGGTATTTCTATAATAGGCGATATTCCTATCTATGTCGCGCTTGACAGCGCAGAGGTATGGGTATACCCCGACTTGTTCCGGCTTGACAGCGACCTCATGCCGACAGCAGTTGCAGGCTGTCCGCCCGATGCTTTCTCGCCGACAGGTCAGTTGTGGGGAAATCCGCTCTACAACTGGGAGCGTCACAGAGAATTCGGATATAACTGGTGGATACAGCGGATACGCTCCTCAACAGAGCTTTATGATATTGTGCGTATAGACCATTTCAGAGGATTTGAAGGTTATTACGCTATTCCCTATGGTCATGAAACAGCAGAACATGGCGAATGGCAAAAAGGACCCGGTATGGATTTATTCAATGCAGTTAAAAGCGAGCTGGGCGAACTTCCGATTATCGCTGAGGATTTGGGATTCCTGACTGAGGACGTACATAAACTGCTGCATGACAGCGGTTTTCCGGGCATGAAGGTGCTTGAATTTGCCTTTGACCCCAGCGAGGAAAGCAATTACCTGCCATATACATATACAAAAAACAGCGTTGTATATGTAGGAACACATGATAACAACACTGTACTCGGTTGGTTAGACGAACTTGACAAAGCCATAATAGATTTCTGTAAAAAATATCTTGACACCGAAAATGATATATTATGGAGGCTGATTAAAACAGCTATGGCAAGCGTAAGCGATACTGCTGTTATTCAGATGCAGGATTATCTAGGACTTGGCGCTCAGGCACGTATGAACGAGCCTTCCACGCTGGGCGGCAACTGGCAGTGGCGCATGACCAAACGCAGTGCAACCAAAACGCTTGCGGCAAAAATTGCGGACATTACACGCACTTACGGCAGATGCCCGCGCTGAGTTACAGCTTTGCGCCCTGATATGTACCGCGTTTTAGCTTATCTATTTCATTAAGAACCACAAATTTTTTAAGACTCCACAAAGGACCTATCAGAGAATCACGTCCGCCATCGCCCGTAAGACGCTGAATAACCGTTTCGGGAGGTATTACCTCAAGCTGATTTACAATAGTCCGCACGTATGCCTCCCGTGACATCAGCTCAAATTCACCCCTGCCGTACATTTCGGCAAGACGCGTATTCTTTAAAACATGCAGAAGATGCAGTTTTATGCAATGCGGCTTTAATGCGCCGACAACTACGGCGCTTTGTATCATCATTTTCTCCGTTTCACCCGGCAGCCCGTTTATAAGGTGAACGCATACATTTATATTCCGTTCAGTCAGTTTATTATAGCCTGACAAAAAGTCGGCATAGCTGTGACAGCGGTTTATTTTTTTACCCGTTTCGTCAAAAACCGATTGAAGCCCCAACTCAACTATTAAATATGTACGTTCGTTAAGCTCGGATAGATATTCGAGAACATCCTCCTCCAGACAGTCGGCACGCGTAGCAATACTTATTCCCACTACATTATTACATGCCAGTACACCCTCAAAACGCTCGCGAAGTACAGACGCAGGAGCATAGGTATTCGTGTGAGCCTGAAAATAAGGTATGTATTTTGCTTCACTCCATTTTTGGTGCATTTTTGTACGCACCTCATCAAACTGTGTAAGAATACTGTGCGACGGGTCGCCGGCAAAATCACCGCTTCCTCCCGAACAGTATATACAGCCTCCGATACCTTTTGTACCGTCTATGTTCGGGCAGGTGAAACCGCCGTTAAGCGCAACTTTAAAAACCTTGCACCCGAATTTTTGGTGCAGGTGATAATTCCATGTATGATATCTTTTATTGTCAAATGTATATTTAAAATTATTCATATATTCTCTATGTAAAAAGCAGGACTATGCCTGCTTTTTTGGGTTCTGAAATTGATTGTTGTTACTTCTTTAGCTGGAAAGAGGTACAATCAGTACACTCTACCATTGTAGGATTAGACTCATGTGTACCTACCTGAATAGTTGAAAGTGAGCAATAGTCTGCTGTATCACAGTGATTTGCACACTGTGTAACAGTACACTTAATGCTCTTGTTTTCTTTGCAAGTATCGCATCCCATAGTATTTTACCTCCATCTGATATTCCGCATCTGCGGTCTATACATAGTATCTGCACCGCATCTTTAAAATATCACAGGAAAATTATACTAAATTTTCTGTTGTAACCGTAATCATATCACCGTCACGGTCGGCAGTTATAACCGTATTGTGCATAATTTTACCTGTCAGAGAAAGCTGTGCCAGCTTATCTTCAAGGAGTGTCTGAATTGCGCGGTTTAACGGTCTTGCTCCGTATTTCTTATCGTAGCCCTTTTCAAGTATAAGCTCTTTTGCCGCGTCTGTAACTCGTAAAACTGTTCCTTTTTCCGTAAGACGCGTTGTGATGTCCTTTAACAGCAGGTCAATAATCTGTCTTAAATCATCTTTTGTAAGCGGTTTAAACGTTACCGTATCATCAATTCTGTTTAAGAACTCAGGCTTAAAAAACTGCTTTAAGCTTTTATTTACGTTATCCTCCATTGTAATCTCATCATCAGAGTTAAAGCCAAGACCTACCGACTTAAATTCAGAGCCTGCGTTTGTAGTCATGATAATAATAGTATTTTCAAAATTGACAATCTTACCATGACTGTCCGCAATTCTGCCGTCATCAAGTATCTGCAAAAACAGATTAAACACCTCAGGGTGCGCTTTTTCAATCTCATCAAGCAGTATAACCGAATACGGCTTGCGTCTTACTTTTTCGGTAAGCTGACCCGCATCGTCATAACCCACATATCCGGGAGGTGAACCGATAAGTTTTGACACCGAATGTTTCTCCATATATTCCGACATATCAATTCTTATAAGCGCTTCCTCATTATCAAACATAACTTCGGCAATTGTCTTTACCAGCTCGGTTTTTCCGACGCCGGTCGGTCCCGCGAATATAAATGATACGGGACGCTTACGCGTTGTAATATCCGCTCTGCCGCGCCGTATTGCGCGCGAAACGGCTTCCACAGCATCATTCTGACCTATAACACGCTTGTGTATGCGTTCCTCAAGATTAAGAAGCTTCGTTGCTTCATCTTCTGTCAGACGGTGAACGGGAATTTTTGTCCAGCCTTCAATTACCGCCGCTATATCATCAAAGGTAATTTCGGCTTCGGCAGCTTTTTTCTCTGCCTGTTCCTTGTCCTGTACAGCTTTCAGCTTTTCAGTCTTTAAATTTGCGATTTTTTCAAAATCACCCTCATCAGTTGCATCGGCAATATCCTTATCAAATTCCTCTACGCGTCTTTTGAGCAGCATTGCTTCATACAGCGCCTTGTTTTTTAAATTAACCTTTGAACCTGCCTCGTCTATGACGTCAATCGCCTTGTCTGGAAGAAAACGGTCGGTAATATATCTTTCCGACATCTTAACCGCCTGTTCTATTATTTCATCAGAAATTTTTACACTGTGATAATTCTCGTAATAGTCCTTAATCCCCTTTAAAATTTCAACGCTTTCCTCAACTGACGGCTCATCAATAAGCACCGGCTGGAAACGTCGTTCAAGCGCGGAATCTTTTTCGATATGCTTTCTGTATTCTGTAAGAGTTGTAGCGCCTATTATCTGTATTTCGCCTCTTGCCAGCGCAGGCTTTAATATATTTGCTGCGCTCATTGCTCCCTCAGCATCGCCTGCCGCAACTATATTGTGAATTTCGTCTATTACGAGTATTATATTTCCGCGTTCGCTTGCTTCATTGAGAAGACTTTTCAGTCTTGCCTCAAACTGACCCCTGAACTGTGTTCCTGCAACAAGCGCGGTAAAATCCAACAGATACAAATGGTAATCAAACAATTTCGGCGGTACTTTCTTCTCGACAATTCTGCATGCCAGACCCTCTGCCACAGCAGTTTTTCCCACACCGGGTTCGCCTAGCAGAACGGGGTTATTCTTTGAACGTCTGTTTAAAATCTGAACAACGCGCTCAATCTCCGTGTCACGGCTTACAACCCTGTCCACCTTACCCTTAGCCGCCATATCGGTAAGGTCTGTACCGTAAGTATCAAGCATTGTTTTTTTCTGTTTTTTCTTAGACTGCTTTTTATCCGCCTTTTCCGATTTTGACGACTTTTGCGCAGCGTCACTGCTTTCATCAACCGCCTTCATATTCGGAAGATTTGAGAAAAATTCCTTGAATATATCCAAAGGCGCAGTAGCCGCGCCGCCCTCATCGTCTTCTCCTCCCGAAAGCTGCTCCATAATTTCGGCAGGATTACCGTCCATATCATCAAAGCCGTCCAGACTTTCCATAAAGTCTGACATCTGACTGTTAAGACTGTCAAGCTCGTCATCAGTTACGCCAAAGCTTTCAATCATATTATTAAGCGGCGCGATACCAAGCTCCTTTGCACAGCTAAGACAAAGCCCCTCGCTGCTCGTCTTGTCGCCTTCCATTTTAGTAATATAAAAAACCGCAGGGTTTTTCTTACATTTTGAACATAAACTAATCATTATATTTCCCTTCTGTTTAATAAACTGTTAAAACAGCAATTTATATCTCAATAATATTTCTATTGTACCATACAATTCCTGATTTTTAAACCCCCTTTTTAATATGTTTACAAATATTTCACTTTTTAAAAAATAATTGGAATATTTTGTAAATTATCCGCATATAATCTGTAATAGAACAAATTTTACAAAAAGGACGAGTTGGTGTGAAAAATCTGTACTTCATATCAATGTTTTTACACCGGATTTGTACATACGAATGGAGATTATGCTATGAATACACAATATGAACGAAACAGCCTGTCAATTGCGCTTACAAGTTACCGATGCCGTAAAAGAAAGAACCGTCTTTTCGGCTATCTTGCAGTATTTTTCTCTGTGGTTACTATTATATGCACGGTATTGTATATTATAATTTCATCTTTACCTTGCCGTTAAATACTGCCTTAAATATTAAGAAATTCTAAAATTTTCAGAAAATGATATAAATATATTGCTTTTTTGAAATAAAGATAGTAAAATATATAATGTAACAGAGGTGATGCAATGAGTAATACTGTTTTTACGGTAATAAGCATAATGTTACAGATATTTTCACTATCAATAGGAGTATACTATCTGATTATAGGTCTTGCGGGTTTTCTTCCTGTACGTCAAAGACAATACAAAAATGATAAAATACATACCTTTGCGCTTATAATTTCTGCGCATAATGAGGAAAAAGTCATTGCAAACATGGTAAACTCCCTGAATTTACTTGATTATCCGAAAGAAGCATATAATATTATTGTTGTTGCGGATAACTGTACGGACAATACCGCGTATGAAGCAGAGAAAGCCGGAGCCGAAGTATATGTGCGCAATAATGCGCTGCTTAAGGGCAAGGGATACGCGCTTGAATGGATATTTGAAAAACTGTATCATAAAGAGCAGAGATATGATTATATCTCTGTTTTTGACGCAGACAACCTTGTTGATAAAAACTTTCTTGCCGAAATGAACAAAATGGCAAATCAGGGTTATACCGCTGTTCAGGGTTTTCTTGACAGCAAAAATCCGTATGATTCATGGATAAGCGCGGCATATTCCTACTGTTTCTGGACAGTAAACAGAATTTTTCAGCAAGCGCGGTATAATTTGAAGCTTTGCTGTGAATTAAGCGGAACAGGCTTTATTATTGCATCTGATACGCTTCAAAAGCTCGGCTGGGGAGCTACCTGTCTTACTGAGGACATGGAATTTACCATGAAGTTGGCATTAAATGATGAAAAGGTTGCCTTTGCCTACGGCGCAAAGGTATATGACGAAAAACCGCTTACCTTAAAACAGTCATGGAAACAGCGCGTACGCTGGATGAGAGGTCATTGCGATGTTGCATCGCGGTATTTTAAGCCGCTTATTAAAAAAGGCATACGCGAGCGTAAATTAAGCTGTATTGACTGCGCGGTATATCTCATACAGCCTGTCAGAATAACGGCAATCGGAATTATCACATTTTTTGCATATGCGCAGACATTCTTTCCAAACGGTGATTTGGGCTTTATGCAGCTTGCATACCTTGTGCCGGATTCCGCCGTATGGACAACCATATGGAATATAATAGCTGTATTACAGCTTTGTTATACTCCGTTTGTGGTATGGTATGAACGCCGAGAAATATCACTCAAAATGATATTTTATTATCTTACCTGCATAATATATAATTTTACATGGGTTCCTATTGCGGTGCAGGGGATGATTGAAAAAAACAAAACAGAATGGGCGCACACTGAACACACGCGCGCAATAACACTTGAGGATATGACAAAAAAACATCCCAAACTGCAAAAGTAATATTGACTTAACTGCATATTTATGATAAGATATCATATATTTCTAACCAATAGTGCATCGGGGGATACACAAGGAAGGACTTTAAGAGGGGAAATCTTAAATGATTATAGAAACAGTTAAAAATATCGACTTTATTGTCGGTACACTATTTTTTGTGCTGTATTTTTATCAGCTCATATACTTTGTAATTCCTTTCGTTAAAAAGGATAAACCGCATAAAGAAATAAAAATGCACCGTTTTGCAGTGCTTATTTCAGCGAGAAACGAGGAAAATGTGATAGCAACGCTCGTTGATTCAATTCATCATCAGGATTATCCGCAGGATTTAATTGATATATATGTTATTGCTGATAACTGTACGGATAACACTGCTTCGGAGGCTGAAAACGCAGGCGCGATTGTATATATAAGAAACGATATGGAGAAAGTCGGAAAAGGGTATGCGCTCGATTTTGCGCTTAACCGTATTGCAGATGAACGCGGCAAGGATTTTTATGACGGTTATTTCGTATTTGATGCTGATAATATTTTAGACACTAACTATATAAGCGCAATGAACCGTACATTTTCAGACGGTCACAGAATTATTACAAGCTACCGCAATTCAACAAATTACGGTACAAACTGGATAACTGCCGGATACGCGCTGTGGTATATAAGAGAATCAAAGTTCCTTAATCACTCCCGAATGCTTCTGGGTAACGGATGCGCCATTTCGGGAACGGGCTTTCTGGTACATAAGGACGTTATTGAACGTATAGGCGGCTGGAAATATTTTCTGCTTACTGAGGATATTGAGTTCTCTATCTCCAACTCTATGGCAGGCGAAAAAATTGCTTATTGCAGTGACGCTATTCTGTATGACGAACAGCCGCAGACCTTTAAACAGTCATGGACACAGCGTTTGCGTTGGGCGCGTGGTTTCTTACAGGTATTTAAAAAATACGGTCTGAAACTTATCGGAACAAGTTTTAAAACCAATCGCTTTACATGCTATGATATGACAATGACTATTTTCCCGTCAATTTTTATGACGCTTTTAATTGCAATTATAAATGTCGCCGCAATAACTGTCGGCATAATACAGGGCGAGGAATGGCTGTCTATTGCAATATCGCTCGGGCAATGGATACTCGGAGCATATATTACAATGTTTCTTATGGGACTTATAACGCTTCTTACGGAAAATAAGCGTATTCATACAAGCGCGTGGAAAAAGATTAAATATCTTTTCACTTTTCCCATTTTCCTGTTTACATACGCTCCTATTTCAATCGTAGCAATATTTAAAAATGTTGAATGGGAACCTACCCGCCATCACGGACCAAGCGTGAGCGCGGATAAGATAGAACATAACAAAGAAAAAACAAAAAATTTAAACAGTTAATAAAAAGGCTGCCGCATTAAATGCGGCAGCCTTTTTGTGAGTGCTAATATATATTACAAATGGGGATACAAGGTAATATTATTTTAAGTTTATATCAATTGCGTTATCATAGTCAAGCTTAAAGTCATAATATCCAACCGACAGATGAGTAAAGGCTTGCTGAAGCTTTTCCTTGCTGACACTCGGGTCAAGCGGCAATTTGTTTCCTTCATCATCATACGCATCATATTCATACCTTGCTGTATATGAATTTGTGTCGTGATGAACATCTATGTTCAAAAGACAACCTAATTTTCCGCCTGGTTCAACAATATTGCCGTCCTTATCCATTGTCTGCAAATATGGGTCATACATCACAAATCCGTCCTTGTAGTAATCAATTTCAAATGCGCCGTCTGAAAAACGAATATCCGTTACAACAACATTGCCGTACTCACTGGTCTTAAATACAAGCGGATACGTGCCTATCTGCTGAGTCGTTGTTTTCTCCTCGTTCCAGGACATCGGTCCTGTCACGGGAACAATTTTGAGCGACTTTGTATTCGGCGTCGCTTTAAGAATTTCAATCATATTCGTTGTTTCAAATCCTGCACGTCCGCCGCTTAAATCAGTGTTAAGAACATCAAGACTCTGTCCGTTTTCATCGAATATGGCGCTTCCGCTAAGCCTCATTCCGCCGAAACCCTCGCAGTTATCCTTTACGACAAGCTGGCTTGCAAACGGCGAAAATACGACCTTTGAAATTTCCATCTCGCCCTGCTGCTTGTTTCCGTTTTCATCATGGTAGTCCATAGGGAACTTCTTATTTACATTCTTGACAACACTCTTTGTTTCAACGCTTGTCTTTTTGGCTGTGGTTGAAACATACAAAAGCTTTGCCTTGTCGGCGTCGGTAAGGTTGACGTTATCTCTGTAAAGATAATCCCCCTCAAATTGACTTTCACTCTTTATCCTTGTTTCAGCATACATCTCCAGAGTAAAAGTGTCGGGTACATCCATATTCGCAATATTCAGCTTCATAACTCCCTTAAATGAGCCGTCCTCCGAAAGATATGCTTCGTCCTTATTATTATTGCCAAAGTTTGCCAGATTACCGTTTATACGGCAAAGGAACCAGAGATTATAGTCTTCCTCAGTCATTGGTGCATCATCTTTTTTAAGCGTATAGAAAACGTGCATAAAGTTATCGTCTGTCGCTAAATTGTCGATAGTTACTGTGTAGCCGTCGTAAGACGCCGCCGCGCCGACCTCCTCGTTATATTCGGCAAGCTCAGCCATGCTTGTAATATCAATCGCCTTATCCGATTGGAAATAAGAAATAACATTTCCTGCGGCAAACGCGGTGCTTATACCGGTTACCGCCACACAAGCGGCTACCGCCATAACGCTTTTCAAGCTTCTTTTGGTAGACTTTTTCATTGAATTGTCCTCCATTCTATCCATTATCCTGTTTTTGAGAGCATCATCGGGTTCAATTCTTGAGAATACTCTTTCATAATCCTCTCTATGCATAGAAATAACCTCCTTCTGTTAAAATGTCCTTCAGCTTTTTTCGTCCGCGCGCCAGACGCGAAAGCACTGCCGAAAGCGATACCTTCATTATATCCGCAATTTCCTGAGCCTTGTAGCCCTCGTAATAGTGCATGTACAAAACAGCCCTGTACTTTGGCGGGAGTTGTAATAATTCCTCCATTATGCTCTCCTCCTCAGGCGTTGACATGTACATAAGCACATCCTCATCATGAACTACATTTTTGCGCCAGCTTGATTTCAGCACATTTGCGCATAGATTAACTGCCGTACGTATCAGATATGCTCTTTCATGGCTGTCACTCTCAAATTCAGGGTTCGCCTGCATAATCCGTATAAACGTTTCACCAACTACTTCTTCGGCATCTTCTTTATTCTTCAGATACATAAGGGAAACGCCGTAAACTGATTTAGCGTGTTTTTCATACATATCAGAAAAATACTGCTTTTCACTGTCGGTCATTTTATTGCCCTCCTTCCTGAGCAACACAAAACTTTATTTTGCGAAGCTTTGTATTTGCAAATACATATATTATACAACCCGGCACGGTAAATTATTGCAAAATAACAAATAAAAAACTGTCTGCAAATGCAGACAGCCGTTATTTCTTAATTTTAATTATGTATTCCGTACCCCAGTCAAAGGAATTTTCTGAAAGCTCCGCGTCAATACCGCTTTTCGCCATCATATTAACCGCGCGCTTTACAGTATTCTGAAAAACCTTTACATCCTTTGCCTTTGTGACGCGTACCTCGTCAATCGGCTGTGCTTTTTTAGCCTTCATACTGCGTATCAGTTCCTCAGTCTGAGTAACTCCCAGATTGTCACGGCATATTATTTTTACCGCCTCAAGCTGCTTGTCCTCGTCAGAAAGCAGCAACAGAGCGCGCGCGTGACGTTCTGTCAAATCATAGTCGCGGATAAGCTTTTTTACAAGCGGCGGCAGCCTTAAAAGGCGTATCTTGTTCGCCACCGACGATTGACTTTTACCGACCTTCAGCGCAAGTTCTGTCTGCGTCATACCCTGCTCGCGGATAAGGCTTTTATAGCTTTCTGCGACCTCAAAAAATGACAAATCCTCACGCTGCAAATTTTCCAAAAGCGCCAATATCGCCGACCTGTCGTTGTCTGCCTCGACAACTACCGCAGGAATTGTTTCAAGTCCTGCCATCTGCGCCGCTCTGAAACGTCTTTCACCTGCTATAAGCTCATATTCACCGTTTCTGCGTCTTACTGTAATCGGCTGAATTAACCCATATTCCATAATTGAATTTTTAAGCTCCTCCATTGCCGCAGGGTCAAAATAACTGCGGGGCTGGTTCGGATTAGGCGCTATCATATATAAAGGCAATGATATTATCTGCGGTTTTTCATTTTGTATTTTTTTCTTTATAAGATGTATCATCATGTCACTCCTGTTAAAAAGAGTAAGCGGCGATAATATAAGGACCTGATGAAAACACATGATGAATTTACATTATCGCCATTTACCCTCGGTGGTGGAAGGTGTAAGACAATTTGGGGGTAGACAGGGCCTTGGGGAAACCCTGTTTGAAATGTACCTTTTTGATACTGTTCTGTCTTACATTTACTATTATAGCATATTTTTTCCAGTTTTCAAGAGGTTTTGTATTACATTTTCCGACATATGATGATATTATTTTCTTATTTTGCCATATTATAGCATGTTCCGATAGGAGTTTTTGTCGCAATACCCGATTTTCTCGGATATTTCAGCGGAGTTTGTCCTACTTTTTTTATAATAATTATTTTGTGTTTTAAATCAGTGAACGGAATATCAGCTTCCATAACGTCCTCAATTTTTCCGCCGAGAATTTTAACTGCTCGGCGAGCATCATTTAATTCCGCATCTGCAAGAGGACCTTTAAGCGCAAGAAAATATCCTCCCTGCTTTAAAAACGGTATACACCATTCGCTAAGCACCGAAAGTCTTGCTACCGCGCGTGATACTACCGTATCAAACTGGCCCCGATACTGTCTGTTGCGTCCTCCGTCCTCCGCGCGTGCGTGAACTGTTTCCACATCATCAATGCCAAGCCTTTCGCACAAATCGTTTAAAAAAACAATGCGCTTGTTAAGACTGTCAAGAAGCGTAAGCTCAATTTCAGGCTTCGCGATTTTTAACACTAGACCCGGAAATCCCGCTCCCGTACCGACATCGATTACCTTACCTTTAACAGCTCCGGTCTTAAAAGCCGTAAGACTGTCAAGAAAATGCTTCACTGCGATTCCTTCATCATCGGTTATTGCTGTAAGGTTTATTTTTTCATTCCATTCACGCAAAATATCAGCATATTTTATAAGTGAATTTATCTGTCCTTCATCAAGCTGAATACCCAGTTTTTCACTTCCGTTTACAATTAGATTTTTCATATGTCAACCTTTCTGTATCAAGATAAGCAAACGCTGTTAAAATCGATTATATTGCCGTTTTGAACATCACAGTCGTACATGTGTACTTCAAGCTGTGAAAAATGGTGAGATAAGTGATTTTTACAGCGTCTTAAGCCACTCATTCATTGGCTTTGCATAAATCTCGCGATACCCCTGCTCGTTCGGATGACAACCGTCACCGTCGGGACGGTCATTTGACGCAAAGTATAGCTTTTTCTGTTCCGCGTCACGTACATTTACGCCTGTTTCCTGATTATTCTGCGAATACAAATCAAGATACGGAACGGACCATTTATCACACACCGCCTTCATTCTCTCATAAAACGGTTCAAATTCAGCTTCCGCGTCATACGTAAACGGGTCGTGTATTATAACAAATCCTGCTTTACTCTCGGGATGTTCATTTCTTATCGTATAGAAAATACTCTCAACCGCGCCTGTTACAGTATCCTCATTATAGCCGCCGTCAAAGCTTTCAGTCATATCGCCTAAATCAACATGCGCCCAGAAGTCATTTATACCGCCCTCGACAATTATATAATCATACTCACCGTCAAGGTTCTCCGCCATATCTAAAATACACGGACGCGTACCGTCATCATCAAGCGTCCACTGCGCATTTCTCGCAAAGGTCGCGCCGCCGCGACTTGTGTTCGTTACAGTCATGTTGTTTTCCTCGCCGATAATCTTTCCGTAACCGCCATGCCAGTTAGTGCCGTAGCTTATACTGTCGCCGATAAACGCGATGCTTTTACCTTCAAGCGGATTTGACGGCGTACCAACCGAACATGACGCCGACATCAGCGCCGCAATAAATACCGAAACTATTCTATTCATTATCCTAATAACCTTTCTATAAGCTCTGCCAGTTCCTCTGCCTTCTTTGTTATGTACTCAACGTCCTTTCCCTCAATCATAACTCTTACAAGCGGTTCTGTTCCCGAAGGACGGATAAGCACTCTGCCCTCGCCTGCAAATTCATCTTCAAGCGCGCTGCATGCGGCTGCAATTTCAGCATTATCCATATATGTATCTTTATTTTCAAGTCTGACAACTGCATTTCTCAATACCTGCGGCATAACCGTTACTATACTTGCTGCCTCACTTGCTTTAATTCCTGTCTTTTTAAGCACTGCCAAAAACTGAAGCGCGCTTACAAGCCCGTCACCGGTCGTATTATGGTCAAGGAATATAATATGACCCGATTGCTCGCCGCCTATATTATAACCGTTTTTCAGCATTTCCTCCAATACATAACGGTCGCCGACCTTTGTACGCGGAATATTTATGCCAAGCTTTTCACCCGCCATAAACAAACCGAGATTACTCATTACCGTAGCTACAAGCGTATTCTGCTTCAAAGTACCGTTATCGCGCATAAACTTTGCGCACACTGCCATAATCTGGTCACCGTCAATAAGATTACCTTTTTCGTCCACAGCCAGCATTCGGTCAGCGTCACCGTCAAACGCAAGACCTACGTCCGCGCCGATTGACGTTACATATGCCTGCAAGCTTTCCATATGGGTTGAACCGCACATATGATTTATATTTACGCCGTCTGGGGTGTTATGTATAGCCTCAACATTCGCACCCAGCTTATTAAGGGCTTTGAAAGCAGTTTCATAGCTTGCACCGTTAGCGCAGTCAACAGCTATTTTTAATCCGTCAAGACGGCAATCAATAGTCGATACCGCAAATGCAACATAATCCTCCACCGCGTTATGATTGGCGCTTACATAACCTACTCCGCCATGTGTCGGAAGCGAGTCAATCGTTTTTTCACCCAAAATATAGCTTTCAATTTCATTTTCGATAGCATCACTCAGTTTATAGCCGTCACCGTTAAAAAATTTAATACCGTTATATTCACAGGGATTATGCGATGCGCTTATAACTACGCCTGCGTCAGCTTTATAAAAACGCGTCAGATACGCAACGGCAGGCGTAGGCACCACTCCAAGCGGAATTACCTTTGCTCCCATTGAACAAAGTCCCGCAGTTAAAGCCGCTTCAAGCATATCTCCCGATTTTCTCGTATCCTTGCCTATAAGTATTCTCGGACGTTTTGATGAATGCTTTGTCAGGACATACGCCCCGCTCTGTCCGGTCTTAAACGCAAGCTCCGCCGTAAGGTCCTTGTTTGCAATACCTCTTATTCCGTCAGTTCCGAATAGCTTTCCCATTTTTCAACTTCCTTCCGATTTTTATTACTGATATTTTACCATAAACCAAAACAAATGTAAACTGTTTAATTACTTTCCAATATATCCCTTATTGCTTTTTCAGCGTCTTCCACTTCTTTTTTCAGCTCATTTGCGGACATTCTCACCGCACCTCCGCCAAGAATAATAATCTGTTCAAGGCTGTCGGAGGTAGCTACGCGTACACGATGTCCTCTGCTTAATTCATGAGTGGTTTTTTCAATATACATATCGGCAGTTTCCGCCTCTTTTGTATACACCACATTTATATTGTGGTATTTTTCAATACTTCCTGTATTACCCTTGACCTTATATGCGTCAAAAACCAATATGACCTCACACTGACGAAAACCCTGATAATTGCACAAAATATCAATAAGCCTGTCGCGCGCAGTCTGCAAGCTTACTTTTGCAAGCTTACTTAATTCCTCCCATGCAAATATTATATTATAGCCGTCAACAAGCAAATATTCCGGTCCTGACGGCAAAGGTTTTGCTTTCGGGTATTTTTTCTCTTTCGGAGCAGATTTTTTGACTGAATATGACTGCGCCCTGCGCGTAACCGCGCCATAGGTACGCTCAAAAATCTGCATAAGCTCTTTATCGTCCGCAACCGCATCCAGATAATGCTTTGCCCTCTGACGCGAGATTTCCTCCGTATCCTCCTCGTCCTTATCAAAGCTTATACCCTCAAGGTGCATATGGTCATATACCTCATTCCATTTTACATTATATCCTGCGCCGTGAGAACAGAATACAGAATCAGCAGGATTTTCAAGGTCAGTGTCAAAATTGTACCCCTTCCCGCTGATTACCTCCTCAGCATTATGACAGACATCATAGCCCTTTAAGATACAATTAAGCCTTCCGCGTCCGCTTGTATAACCGATAACGTCCTTTGTATAATCACGCATAGCCGATACAGGCGCGCTTCCCGCAATTCTTGCCATATCGCCTATTGTTTCGGGCGGCTCAAACGTACCTCCCATTTGTGTAATATCGGTCATAGCGCGTCCGACACATTCAGTCGGTATTTCAAGATGAAATTCATAATACGGTTCTAATAATACGCTTTCCGCCATTGCCAGTCCCTGACGTACCGCGCGGTACGTTGCCTGCCTGAAATCTCCGCCTTCGGTATGCTTCTGATGCGCGCGTCCCGACACGAGCGTAATTTTCATATCGGTAACAGGCGAACCTGTAAGCACTCCTATGTGCTGCTTTTCCTTTAAATGCGTCAGAATAAGCCTTTGCCAGTTACGGTCAAGAGAGTCCTTCGGACAATCCGATAAGAACTCAAGACCGCTGCCGCGCTCGGCAGGTTCAAGCAATAAATGTACCTCCGCATAATGACGGAGCGGCTCATAATGACCCACTCCTTCAACAGGAGCGCTGATTGTTTCCTTATACGCTATTGAGCCGTGACTGAAATCCGCTTCAAAACCAAACCTCTCACGTATTACGCGTTCTAATATTTCAAGCTGTACTTCACCCATTACCTGAGCATGAATTTCCTGTAACTGTTCACTGTAAATTATATGAAGCTGAGGGTCTTCCTCTTCAAGCTGCCTCAGAGCCGTGAGCGCAGAAGTTACATCAGTACCGTCCTTTAAATCAATACGGTATGTCAGTACGCTTTCCAAAACAGCCTGCTTTGCATCAGGAATATTTCCTATTCCCTCACCCGGATATGTTTTTCTTAAACCTGTCACGGCGCAGACTTCGCCTGCAAACACTTCGTCCACTGTTTTATATTTCATTCCCGAATAAATACGGATTTGATTTACCTTGTCCGTCCACTCCGCCTTTTTATTTCCCTGAAGCTCCATCTTTACTTTAAGACTTCCGCCCATAATCTTCATATGGGTAAGACGCATGCCGTCCTCATCCTCAGATATTTTAAAGACACGCGCACCGAGATTATCATCATAGATTGCGCGGCGTGTGTATAAATGAAGTCCGTCAAAAAATTCCTTAACGCCGTCAAGCTTTAGAGCCGAGCCGAAAAAGCACGGAAACACGTCACGTTTTGCAACAGCATTTCGTATATCGTCCGTTTTAACTGTACCATTCTCCAAAAAACTGTTCATAATCGCTTCATTCTGCATCGCAAGTGCATCAAAAAAATCCGCGCTTTCTCTATCCGCGCTAAAATCAATACACCCGTCCGACAGACGATATTTAAGCTCGTTCATTACAGCGTCACGGTCAACAAAAAGGTCGGTCTTATTCACAAAAATAAAGGTAGGAACATTATAGCGTTCAAGAAGCCGCCACAGCGTTTCTGTGTGGTTCTGTACACCGTCCGTACCGCTTATCACAAGTATTGCATAATCAAGCACACTAAGTACCCGCTCCGCTTCAGTCGAAAAATCAACGTGACCGGGCGTGTCAAGCAGAGTAAAATAAGTATCCTGATACTGCATAACAGCCTGCTTTGAAAAAATCGTGATACCTCTGTCACGCTCTATTTCGTTTGTATCCAGAAACGCATCGCGGTGGTCAACCCTGCCAAGACGCCGCAGAGTGCCTGTGGTATAAAGAAGCCCTTCTGAAAGCGTTGTTTTACCCGCATCTACATGCGCGAGTATACCTATTACAAGTCTGTTCATTTTTATCTGCCTATCTTTTATATTTTTAGTTATTTTACCATATCTTTATTATTTTGTCCAATGTATTATAATTTACATATAAAAAGGCACTCATAGAGCGCCTTTTCGTATTTAATTTCCCAAAACCGCAATTTCACTGATATGACAGTAGTTCTTTTTAGGGTCTGTCGCGCCGTCACCGCTGTAACGGATATAACGCGCCTTTACCGTTTCGGGGAACATATATTTTTCAAATTCCTCTGTTTCTCCGCTGTTCTGTGTTTTTGGCAAAGCCGTTTTCCATGTTATCTCGTCGTCCGAATATTCAATGCTGAACGGATAAATTCTTTCATGTCCCTTCCACATTGCAATGGCAATGCCCGAAACGTCTTTGCTTTCGCCTAAATCAAGTGTCAGCGTATTTGCTCCGAATGCTGACCATCGTGTTGTTATGTCAAGGTCAACCGCGCCGGTTTCGATATTTCCGTCATTGTCGCTCGCGTCAACCGCGAAAACATCAAGCTGATTGTCGTAATACTTCTCGCCTATACCGTTTATAGCTACAATTTCAATCTTCTCAGGTACGGGAGCATTTTTAATTTCTGCCTTTCTTTTGTCAGCATTTTCGGCAGTCATTGTCGGGTGAAGGTCGCTTATCACAACTGAAGAATTTTCTCCGGTAATTATCGGCTGAAAGTCATATATTACGATAAGTCCGTCATTGTAATAAACCAACTTGCTGAGTGCCTCAGCGATTACGCGTAAGGGAACCATTGTGCGGTCGTTCATAATAACGGGCGCAGTGTCCATTTCTTTTGTGGTCTGGTTTACGCCATAGCTTGTTGAACCGATTTGCATTGAAATATCAACACCGTCAGCGAGAATGGTAGCTATTTTATTATCACCGTCCCAATAGACCTCAGCACCAAACGCTTCCGATATAAAGCGAAGCGGAACAAGTGTTCTGTCATTTTCATCAAGGTATGGCGTAACGTCCGTACTGTCGTTGTCCACGCGTTTCGGGACACCGTTTACAATTGCTGTCGGACAGTCAAGTGCCAGTTCAACCTTCTCGCCCGAATACAATTCCTCAATGTTCCAAGCCTTGTTTACCTTTGCAATTTCCCTTACCCTTTCAAGGTCAGGATTCTTCTCGCCGTTTACCGTAATCTGCGGCACGGGAACAGTTTCCGTATCGTAGCCAAGATAGTAGCTCAGATGCGCGGGCTGATTATAGCAATCGTTCTGATATGCGACGTGCATCCTGTACTGAATGTCGTGCATAAGCGTCGGCAGCTTGTAGCTTGTCGGAGTAGTTGTCGTATAAATTCTGAGCGCGCTGCCGTCCTTTAGCGGATACACAACCTCCTCGCGCCAGTCACCGAACAGGTCAGCTGTAAGCGATGGATTTGCTTTTGTACTGTTTATTGAGGTACAGCCCGACGCGGTAAATATTGTTTCTGTTTTGTTCTTTTCACCATTCCACTTACTTATATAAATATCATTCTGAACTTCACGTCCCAAATCGCCGTCCCACCAACAAAGGAAATTTGCAGGCATTGTGTAATTTGTTGAAATTACAGTACCGTCAGCCGCAGTAAGCACTCCTGCCGCAGACCATCCCTCACAGCCCTTATAGTTCGGGTCAATATCAGCCGCCGTTCCGCGTCCGTTGTCGTTGCCTGTATTTGCGCCGTAGAGGATTTCACCCGTACGCGCATCACGCATTTCATAGCCGTAATCGGAACCCGAATCCTCGTGGCATGAGTATACTTCAAGACCCGGTCTTGAAGGGTCGAGATCGGCAACGTGCTGAGCGTCGCCGTGTCCGAGTCCTGTCGAATACATCGGCTTACCGTCATTATCAACCGCAAGCGAGCCGTAAATAAGCTCGTCGCAGCCGTCATAGTCAACGTCCGCCGCCGACATAGAGTGGTTGCCCTGTCCTATGTACTGATTATTGTAATCCATTGTGTCAAAACGCCACTTCTGAACTATTTTTCCGTCTATCAGGTCGTAAGCCGCCATAACGGTTCTTCCGCCCGTATCACCGTCAGGACCCGTATAATAACCGCGGCAAAAAACCATACTCGGACGTGTGCCGTCAAGATACGCTACAGCCGCAAGATAACGCTCAGAGCGATTACCCGTTTTATCGCCCCAAGTGCTTACGTCCCATTTTCTGCCGTCCTCTGTCTTACCTGTAGTCTGAGGGTCATAAGGAACAGTGTCGATAACGCTGCCGTCCTCGCCCTTGAATACTGTAAGATACAGCGGACCCTGTAGGTTTTTTCCATCATTTAATACAGAGTAATTTTTGTCCTTTTCACCGATTACAGTTCCGTCACCAGCAATTGTACAGTCCGCTGTA
>CAJTUY010000017.1:0-233 GCA_910579415.1 uncultured Clostridia bacterium
CTGTACTTTTGCCTTCACTTGTAAGCTGTCTGGTAATTATTATCTCATCATCTTCAATATCTATATCATTCTCTTCAAGAATACCCAAAACATCTTTATTAGTATCAAAAACAGCCTGTACTACCGCCTTTTCTGCGCCGTAGCGTACAAGCTCTTTATTTGCTCTGTCGCCTAAAATCATATTGATTGAATCAATTATAATAGACTTTCCCGCTCCTGTTTCTCCTGTCAGT
>CAJTUY010000017.1:243-1968 GCA_910579415.1 uncultured Clostridia bacterium
CCTTTATGAAGATCTACACTAAGCTTATCTATTACAGCAACATTTTTAATTGAAAGATGATTGAGCATTTTTCTGCTTCTCCTTAACGAAATAATTCACGAAGTCTATCTGCAATTTCAGCTGATTTTTCCTCATTCGCGGTTATAATAAGCAAAGTATCATCACCGGCAATTGAACCGAGATATTCGCTTTTCATTGACACGTCAATAGAAGCGGCAACTGCCGATGCCATTCCGGGATATGTCTTTACCACAACATTATTCATTGCATAGTTAATGCTTCTTACTGTATCAGTAAGCATATTAACACGTCTTGTTAATTCCTCCGGTATATCATTTGATGAGGAATACACGCTTCCTCCGTCCGGAAGGGGTATTTTGACAAGTCCCAACTCATTTATGTCACGAGATACCGTTGCCTGTGTGACATAATAGCCTCGCTGCTTCAGTTCCTGTATAAGCTGGTCATGAGTTGCAATATTCTGGTTTTGTATTATTTTAAGAATTTCTCCCTGACGTTTATACTTCAAGCAAAACACCTCCCCATTCTTTATGAAAGCTTTCGTATTAACGTATCATAAAATGACTGACTTCCTATTCTGATAAGTTTAAAATCATATTCTGATTCTGTTATAACTACCTCATCCGTATTCTTTATATAGCCCTGAACATCACCGTCTGCTGTAACTACCGCTTCCATACTTCCATATTCTCCGTCAAGCTTTACTTTTATTTCCTTGTCAGAGGAAAGTACAGCGCTCCTTACAGAAAGCATATGCGCACATATCGGTGTTGCCGCATACAATCGCATACATGGGTCGGCTACCGGTCCGCCGGCAGAGATAGAATATCCCGTAGATCCTGTCGGTGTGGCTATTATAAGACCATCAGCTGTATATCGGTTTACCGCTTCACCGTCAGTAAACAATTCTATGCCTATAAGCTTTTCGCCTGCCGGCTTTGATACCACAACATCATTAAGGGCATGAAACGAAATCTGTACTTCATCACCGCGTTTCACCTGTGCCTTCATCATCATACGCTTTTCAATTTTAAAATCATCTGAAAGCAGTTTGAAAACAGCCGTTTCCATATTATCAATTTCCACTTCAGCCATAAATCCGATTTTCCCAAGATTTATACCCAACACAGGAATTCCGCGCTTAGCACATTCCGAAGCATGTCTTAAAATTGTCCCATCACCACCCAGAACAACGGCATAATCAGCGTTATTATAGACTTCCTGCGAAGAAACATAATTTATATTCATTCCGAGTACACTATATGCCTCATCCATATATATGTCAGCTTTACCGTGAAGAAGCTTAACCAACCTGCTTGTATTCAACAGTCCCAAATCCTTACTGTTATTAGGAATCACCGCTATTTTCTTCACTTTTTTCACCTCGCCGATTTTAATATATTACTTTTATTATACACTATTTTTTTCTCTTTTTCAATAGCTTTTATACGAATATTTACAGGTTTGCATTTTTTTTGACAATATGTTAAAATATATCGTGAGCAGTATGCAAGGAGGTTACATTATGTCAATTTCATTCAGCGGAGCAAAGAATTATAAACTTCATAACGGTTTTTCAGAAATTGCGGGAATAAAAAAGCCGCTTGCTTCGCCTATACATTCCTATCCGTTACGGCAAAATCAAAACCTGCTTATTGAGCCGCTTATTAAAGAGGGCGACCGTATTTTAAAAAATGAAAAGAT
>CAJTUY010000017.1:1978-37519 GCA_910579415.1 uncultured Clostridia bacterium
CAATACCATGTATATCCTCAGTATCCGGCAGGGTTATATCCGTATCTGAAGAAAGAATTACAGTTGAAAATGATTTCCTTGATGACGAAGCTTTACTGCTGATTCCCGAAAAAAAAGCAGACGATATGACTTCTCGAGAGCTTCTGTGGCTTATCCGTGAAAGCGGCATAATTGAACCGCGTACAGGCATTCCGGTACATGTAACACTGTCGCAGGGCAAAGTTCCTTCCGACATCATTGTATGCTGCTTTGACAGCGACCCGTATGTATCCTCAGTGCAGATGTCAGCAGTTGCAAATGCAGAGAAAATACTATACGGACTTGACATTATCCTTCGTATTTTATGTATAAAGAAAGCATTTATTGCGGTGGAAAGCAATGCAAAAAAGACTTATTCCGATTTCAAATATCTTCTACGCTATAATAAAAACATTTCGCTTTATTCCCTTAAACCACGTTATCCTCAAAGCAGAAGCGATATTCTTATAAAGACCTTGACAGGCAAAAGTGATGACGGTATAAGTCATATTATATTCACACCCGAAACTCTTTGCAACATATCCGATGCCGTAAAAGGAATACGCATAACAGAAAAAATTGTAACTGTTTCGGGAGATGATATTCTTGAACCGTCAAACTTCAAAGTACCTTTAGGCGCATATATATCCACAGTATTAACTTCTGCCGGATACAGTTCGCCCGAAAAAATAATTTCAGGCGGCATTTTTGACGGAAAAGCCATAACAGATGCCGATACTCCTGTCACATCAGATACAAAAGCAATTATCGCCTTTAATGACAAAAACAACATACCCCCATATAGAAAAGAGCTTATTTGAAAAATCAAATAAGCTCTTGCTCTTTTAACTGCAAATTCAAAAGATAATACGCACAGTCAATAAAATTTCTGATTTCGTCAGGAGTGGTATATTTATATTCCCTATCTTCTATCTCTCTGTAATTTTCATAATAATCTGCTATAAACTTTATTTGCTTTGTAAGCTGCCCATGCTCATAGTATGTAAGATAATCCTTAACTTCTCCCGCATTACGTATTATATCAAAGCACAGATTTTCTGACAGACCTCTGAGATATGCAACATCAATATCATTCCAGTCACCTTTTATTACTTTCAGAAATTCGGGATTTTTCCTATATTCCTCAGCGTATTTTACATGCGTTGGCAGATACATTGTCACAGACCACATTATATCTGTCAGCAAATGTACATAATACCCCAAATAAAACCAGTAATCATCATTTCTTTCACCTGTAAGATAAGCATCAAAAAAATCCTTATATTGGCAGTCGCGCTTCATACCACTCGGCGACCAGTGTGTCACCGTAGGAGGCGGAGTAAATTCTCCGAAGCTGTCCTTCTCACCATAGCCGCAATCCGGTGCGACACTGCCGATAACAAATTCTCTGTGATGCTTTTTATCAATCTTTTCGAGAAAAAGTCTTGCTACCCTTAAATGCACTCCCCAAGTTGCCAAAGTTTACTTCACCCCCATGTTTCTGTAACCATTTTCTGCAAAAGCTTTGAAGAAGCTTTTATATCGTTCAAATTTGCCATTTCCGAAGGAGAATGAACATATCTAAGCGGAATAGACACCCCTCCTGTTTTAACGCCTGCTCGGGTAAGATGTATTGCTCCTGCGTCTGTTCCGCCGTCAGTCATTATTTCAAGCTGATATGGTATATTATTTTTCTTCGCAGTTTCTATCATTTTTGTACGCACATCCGCATCGCATATGACAGAGCGGTCCATAACCTTTACAGCAGTGCCGTTTCCAAGTGAAACCGCCATAGCAGGCGCATCGGGAGTATCTCCCGTATCAGTTACATCAACTGCTATTGCAATATCGGGTTCAATCGAAAACGCCGCCGTTTTAGCGCCTCGCAATCCAACTTCCTCCTGAACAGTAAATACAAAATACAAATCATTATCGCTGCTCTTTATATTATGAATTACATCTATAAGAACGGCACAGCCTGCGCGGTTGTCAAGTGCTTTGGATACTAATGTATCTGCCCTTGTTATCATATCCCCTAAAAACGCAGCGCTGTCACCTACCTGAACACATTTCAGTGCTTCTTCTTTATTTGCCGCGCCTATATCAATAAACAACTTGTCCAATTCAGGTTTGTCCTTAAATGCTTCATCCTGCGCCCCGACAACTCCGACAGTACCGTTACTGAACTTAACGCGCGTGTTAACAAGATATCGCGTGTTAAGACCTCCGACAGAACTAAATCTGATAAATCCGTTATCGTCAATATCCGTTGCTATTATTCCTATTTCATCCATATGAGCCGCAAGCATTATTTTTGTACCATCGCCTTTTTTATGTGCGATAAGATTGCCCATAGCATCTGTATAAATCTCATCACAATACGGCTTTATCATCGAAGTAACGCACGCTCTTACTTCAGCTTCATTCCCTGACGGGCTGTTAATCTGTGTTAAATTTTCTAATATATCTGTAATATTCATCATAACATTTCTCCGATTTTATTTAAGAATAAACTTATATAATCTGATGCGCTCTTAATATCCTTCACCGACATTAAAGAAACGGGCGAATGCGAATACCTACATGGTATCGCTGCCGAAAGGCACCTTGACGGGAGAGCATTGTACTGCATTGCTCCCGCATCAGAGTTAAACGGCTTCAAAACCTTACTCTGTACAGCTATTCCTTCTTTTTGAGCTTGCACATACATAAAATCAGTGAGCCTCTTATCAGCAATAACCGTTTTGTCGGCATAGTTTATCATAACTCCTTCACCCATCTGCATGCCGCCTTTGCCTTTTCCGTACATGTCTGTTGTATCTGCGGTCGAAACAGTTAGTATCGCGTCGGCATTTATGCGATGAGCAACTATCTTGGCGCCTCTCGCTCCCACCTCATGTTGTACCAGAAAACATGCATATACATCATACGGATATTCAGTATTTAAAGCATCTATAAGGGCAGCGCATACACCGCTTCTGTCCAAAGCCTTTCCTTTTACATTTTCCCCGATAATCTTTGTTTCCGTATAAAATGCGACATAATCACCGAGTTTAACGCGCTTTTCAGCCTCAGTTTTATCCTTTGCGCCTATATCAATAAACAGTTTTTTTATCTCAACCGTATTTTCACGTTCGGTACGGGTCTGCAAGTGTATTGCTTTCATTCCGATAACGCCTTTTACATTATTACCGACTACAACTTTCTTTGATATTATCTTACGTGTGTCAACATTACCTACCGCTTTAAATTTCAGATAACCCTTATCGGTTATTTCACTGATAATAAATCCCGGTTCGTCCATATTTACAGTTACGGCAAGTCTTTTCTCTGAACTTTTACCGCGCTTCAGAGCAATTATATTACCCATACTGTCCGACGTTATATCATCAGCAATATTTTTAATTTTATCCTTTATATATCCGCGTACAGCCGTTTCATTACCGCTTACGCCGTTCATTTCACTTAAGGCAAGAATATCCATTCCATATCCCCCTTTTGTTCTTTTATAAATTCCGTAAGCAGGTTTACAGTTGCCTGCACGTCTGACAGATTAAGCGTTTCAACAGATGTGTGCATATACTTAAGAGGTATTGACAAAAGAGCGGTAGGCACACCGTCACGAGCTACCTGTATTTCCCACGCGTCAGTTCCCGTTTCGCCGCCGTCAACTTCAATTTTTACATTTATTTTATGCCTTTTTGCTGTATCCAGCAGTGCGTCTGTAAGCTTCGGATGAAGATTTGGCCCCAGCGACATAGCTGTACCCGAACCTGTTTCAACCGCATTATCGCTGTTATCCGGAGTTATTCCGTGCGTTACATCTATTGCAATTGCCATATCAGGATTTATTCCATATGCTGTTGTTTTACCTCCGCGACAGCCTACCTCCTCCTGAACTGCTGCAACTGCATAAACATCAACATTTAAGTCCGCATCAGCAAGATGTTCCATTACAAACGCAATTGCAGCGACACTTGCCCTGTCATCAAGCGATTTTCCGCTGAATTGTTCACTTCCAAGCTCTCCTACCGACTGCGCAAGCGCTATACTGTCACCAACCGAAACCAGTTCTTTAACCTTTTCAGCCTCAAGTCCCGTATCTATCGCCATATTTTTCATTTTTACCGTTTTGCCTTTTTCAAGCATGTAGTCGGGCTGTATTCCTATTACACCCCATAAATCCTCTTTTGCATGTACTGTGACTTCCGTCGAAGGCAAAGTACGTTCATCAACTCCACCAACGCTTGCAAAGGTAAGATAGCCTTCCTCCGTAACTGATGTTACAATAAGACCTATTTCATCACAATGCGCTTCAATCATTATACATGGCGCATTCGGCTTTCCGCAGCGTCTTACTCCGATAACACTGCCGAGCGCGTCTATTCTGACATCATCACAATACGGACGCAAAATATCAGCAATCTGTCCTGTAATACGGTATTCAAATCCCGATACTCCGCGCATATCGCTTAATTTGTTTATAAGTTCTTTCATAATCATCATTTCAGCTCATTTACAAGTTTTTTAAACAAATCCCCGCGTTCCTCAAAGTTTTTAAACATATCAAAGCTCGTGCTTGCAGGCGAAAGTACCACCGTATCACCACTGCTCGCCTTGCTTTGAGCTGTATTTACAGCATCTTCATATGTTGAAACATGTATAACTTCAATATCCTTTCCGCATCCTGTTTTATTTATTTCATCATGCAGCGCTTTTTCAATTTTATCAGCAGTTGCGCCGATAAGAATAAGCACCTTAACCTTTTCTGTTAATATTGTTCCAATTTCGTCATATGGTATTCCTTTATCCTTGCCTCCTCCTATCATTATAACCTTTTCAGGAAATACCCTTAGAGTATTTATAGTTCTGTTAGGACTGGAGTCTATGGAACTGTTATAATATTTCACGCCGTCAAGCATCCTTACAAACTCAATTCTATGTTCAACGCCGCCGAAATTTTTTGCAACATTACATATCACTTCATCACTGACAATACCATACAACGCAGAAATTGCTGCCATATAATTTTCTACGTTGTGCATACCCGGTATTTTTATATCTTTAATATTTAATACCTCTTCATCACCGCGTTTTATTATATCGCCGTCTAAATATACATCAGCCTGTGAATTTCTTGAAAACAGCCTTACTGTTCCCTCTGACTTTTTCACCGATGATAATGCCTCAGTGCTGTCCGCATTTGCAACGGCAACATTACCCTGTTCCTGATAGAGAACTATGTTTGTTTTTGCCTCTATATATTCTTCGTATGATTTATGAACATCAAGATGATTTGGACTTATATTTGTTATTACGGCTATTTCCGGTGATTTTTTCATTGTGTGAAGCTGAAATGATGATAATTCCACAACTACCCAGTCATCACCGCTCATTTTTTCAACATCACTTAAAAGCGGTCTGCCTATGTTACCGCCGAGCCATGTTTTATAGCCTGCTTGTGTAAGTGATTTATATATAATAGTAGTGGTTGTAGTCTTACCGTCACTTCCCGTAATTCCTATTATATGAGATGGACAAAGCTCAAAAAAAATCTCCATTTCACTTGTCACTATACTCCCTGCGTCACGTGCCTTACACAGCTCGGGAATATCATAACGCATACCCGGAGTTTTGAATATAATCTCACCTGTCAAATTCTTTAAATAATTTTCACCCAAACTAAGCGTAACTCCCAAGCTTTCAAGTTCATTGCATACTTCTCCCATATCATCACGGGTACGTTTATCCCTCGCATTAACTTTTGCACCAAGTTCAGTCAGATATTTTATCAGCGGCAGATTTGATATACCTATACCAAGCACTGTAACACTTTTACCCTTCATATCGTTTTTAAAGTTTTCAAGTTTTTGGTTCATAAATCTCCTTGCCTTTCCGTCCGCAGTCTGTAACCCTGTAATCTTATCGCGAACAAATAAGAACAGGGGCAGTACACCAAAAAAGGCAGGACAAACTTATCCTGCCTTAAGGTTCTAAAATTATTCGGCTTCCGTTTCTGTTTCAGCCTCTGCTTCGGGAGCAGTTTCCGGCTCTGCCTCAGCTTCCTCTTCAACTGTTTCAGCAGGTTCAATTTCAATTGCTTCCTCAACTTCAACCTCAGGGTCTGTTGAATAAACAAGCGTTTCAGCCTTTTGCGGCTCAGCAGGGATTTCCTCCTCAACTTCTTCCTTCTCCGGCACCGGAATAAGCGCACGGATTGACAGGCTTATTTTCTTGTCCTCCCAATTGATATCGGTAATCTTAGCTTCAACCTCTTCACCTATTGTAAGAACATCTTCAGGCTTGCCTATTCTTCTGTCGGCAATCTGAGAAATGTGAATAAGTCCGTCTACGTTAGGCATAATTTCAGCAAATGCTCCAAATGGCATCATACGTACAATCTTACACTTAACAACGTCTCCGACATTAAGCTTTGACTGTGCAATTGTCCACGGATTATCCTCAATTTTCTTAAATCCAAGAGAAATTTTCTTTGTTTCAGCATTTATATCCTTAATATAAACCTCAAGCACATCGCCCTCTTTTACAACTTCTGACGGGTGCTTTATTTTATTCCACGAAAGCTCGCTTATATGAACAAGTCCGTCAACACCGCCGATATCAACAAACGCACCGAAGGAAGTGAGTGACTTAACTGTTCCCTGATACTTCTTGCCAACTTCAACGTCTGCCCAGAACTTATCTTCCTTTTCTTTTCTTTCAGCCTCGATAATAACTCTTACCGAACCGATTACACGTTTTCTTCTTTCATCAATTTCGATAATCTTGTAGACAACTGTTGTCCCTACAAGGCTCTGAAGGTCTTGTACAAATCTGCCCGAAGCCTGACGCGCGGGAATAAACACCTGTGAACCATCTGTAAGAGCAATCACACCGCCCTTAACGGCCTTGACAATTTTTCCTTCCAAAGTTTTTTCTTCTTCATAAGCCGCTTTGATTTTGTTCCAGCTCTCCATAGCTACCAATTTTTTTCTTGATAGAACTACTTTTCCCTCACCATCATTTACGCCTACGACGTAAACCTTGATTGTATCGCCTTCTTTTACAATATCAGACGGCTTAAGTGACGGGTCGTCTGTCAACTGGTCAGCTGCCAGCTGTCCGTTATACTTGAAGCCACCCAAATCAACAATAACTTCATTGTTACGAACCTCGACAACCGTTCCGTCGATGATGTCCCCATTGTTTAGAGTTTTGCTTTCATACTGTTCAAACAGCTCTGCAAAATTCTCCTCATTTTTTACATTTTCACTCATAGCCTTTACTACCTCCTCGATAATACCGCCCGGCGTAGAAGCTCCGGCAGTAATACCTATTTTATTATATGTTTTTTCTTGAGGTAAATCCTCAAATGTTTCGATATGATAGGTTTCTTTACAGTTCTTTTTCGATATTTCAAACAGCTTTCTCGTATTTGAGCTTTCCCGTCCGCCAATTACAAGCATCATATCTGAATTACGCGAAAGTTCTTCTGCCTCTTTTTGCCTATCCTTCGTCGCACTACATATTGTATCAAATATTAGGGTACTTTTGCAAGTTTTTTTTACATTTTGTACGATTTGACCAAAAAATTCTTTATTTATTGTTGTTTGTGCTACAATGCACAGTGTTTTTTGACTTAAATTTTTGTCAATCTCATAATTTATATCATTTATAATGATTGCCTCATTGTCACACCAGCCGTTAATCCCTATTACTTCAGGGTGATTTTTATCACCAACAATAACGATTTTACAGCCATCATCATGATGTTTTGATACAATTTTATGTATCTTTGACACAAACGGACAGGTTAAGTCGATATACTTTCTTTCTCCGATTTCTTCGTATACTTTTTTCCCTACACCATGCGCTCGTATCACTACTGTATAATCAAGCGGTATATCCAAAACACTGTCATAAGAATATACACCTTTTTCTGATAAGTCCGCTATGACCTGACCATTATGAATAAGATGTCCCAGTGTTGCAATTTTATTTCCCGCTTCAATTTCATTATAAACCCCGTCCACTGCACGTTTTACGCCATAGCAGAAGCCTGCTGTTTTCGCTACGGTTATCATGACTTATCCCCCTTGCCAAGCTCTCGTATTGTATTTAAAACTCCATCGGCAATTTCCTGAAGCTCTCGCGGTTCAAGTTGTTTGTCATAATATTCTTCAAGAGATATTGGGGAACCGTATATCACGGTAATTTTTCTCATAAATTTGTATTCTCCAGAAATACATGCAGGAATGATATTTACCTTTGCATGATGCGCTATTGCGGCAACTCCCGCCTTAGCTTTTACAATTTTTCCGTCTTTTATGCGATGACCTTCCGGAAACATCAGCATACATTTACCCTGCTTTAAAATCAAAAGAGAAGCCTTGACAGCGCTTACATCTCCTTTTCCGCGCCTAATCGGAAATGCACCCAGTTTTTTTATCAGACCGCCGAAAAACGGATTTTTAAAAAGTTCTTCCTTTGCCATAAATGTAAGAGGACGCATCGAACTTAGTCCTGCAACAACAGGGTCCCAATTGCTTCTGTGGTTGTATGCAATAATCACACCGCCGCTTTGGGGTATATTTTCCTGTCCTTTAAACTCAAAACGAAATACAAACAGCATAACAAAGCGTACTATCTCACGGCAAATTTTATAAAACATTTCTTATTAACTCCTTTACCTTTTCTACCGCTTCATAAAAACTAAGTTCCGTCGTATCAAGAAGGACCGCATCATTAGCCTGCCTTAAAGGCGAAACCTCTCTTGTGCTGTCATTCTTATCTCTGTAAAGCATATCTGATTTTATTTTCTCTATATCACAGCTTAAGCCCTTATCCTTAAGCTCATCATAACGCCGCTTTGCGCGCGACTCCACTGACGCGGTTAAAAATATCTTAACCTGAGCATCGGGAAGCACATGCTCACATATATCGCGACCGTCCATTATGACATTTGCGCTTTTTGCCATATTTCGCTGAAGCTGTACAAGCTTTTCCCTGACCTCAGGTATGGTTGCCACATCTGACGCTCCGACAGACACATCCTCCCTGCGTATATGTTCAGAAACATCAGTTCCACAAAGAAATACATGCTGACCGTCGTCTTCATATTTAATATCTATTTTAATTTCATCCAGACGCGAAACAAGATTTTTTCGATTATTCTTTATATCAATTCCATTCTCTATTGCAAAAAGCGCAGCGGCGCGGTACATTGCTCCCGTATCTATGTAAGTAAATCCCATATCCTTAGCCGCCGCCTTTGAAACAGAACTTTTGCCTGCTCCAGCAGGCCCGTCAACTGCAACTGAAATGTAATCCATTAAAATCATTCCTTTCTGCGAACAAATAATATGTTATTTCGCCAAATCAGGACGCAGCACCTTTGCACCGCGCAAATATACATGATTTATTTCCTCTTTCGTCTTATCGGTATTTATATGTATTATAACGCGTATACATTTTTTCAGGCTTCCGTCAATATCTGGCGCTGCCATATCCAAGAGAGGAACAAATGTAAGTCCCATTTCCCTTGCGGCTACTGCCGGAAATACTTTATTAAGGTCTGGAGTCACTGTAAAAATTATCGATATTGCATCAGCATTTTCCAAATTGTTCTTTTTCTCTATTTCTTTAAGAAGCTCTAAAGTTGCTTCAATTATAGCTTCTCTTGTATTTTCCTCCGCAGTAGTTGCACCGCGTATTGCTCTTACTGACATTCCCTTTCTCCTTTCAGACTACTCTATGTCCCATACCTATTGCTATATCATTAAGATTTAGCAATCCGATAGCAAAAAATACACATACACTTATATGTGAGCCATAACGTGCAATGCCGATTTTTCCACCGAGATTAAGACCGATACATTTCTCTATAATCTGCTGTAAGGCTTCATGAGCTGCGCCTGCAACCGCGCCTTCTTCAGCATGAGTAGCTCCTATAACTCCCTCGCGTTTTGCCGCTACAACGGCACGTTCAAGAATTTTCGGAACTGCGCTTGCAAATTCACTGCCAAAATCAATAGCCGCAGATTTTATACCATCCTTTAAATTTTCTTCTTTCAGTAAAAGTTCTGATTCTCTCGTATCAGTAAGCGCAATCTGTATTGCCGCCTTACACACTTCTCTGCTTCCTGCTTCCATTTATTATTCCTCCTTTGCAGCATTTTCTCCTGCCAAAAAACCTGTTGAAAACGCTGCCTGTAAATTATATCCTCCTGTATAACCGTCTACGTCTATAACCTCTCCTGCAAAATACAGTCTGCGTACCAGCTTTGACTCCATTGTCGAAGGGTTTATTTCCCCTGTTTTCACGCCACCGGCAGTTACAATTGCCTCCTCAACAGGTCTTACTCCCACAGCCGTAAGAGAAAAATACTTTAACAGCCTTACAAGCTCTGTGCGTTCTTCTTTCGTTACTGTATTTGCCGCTTTATGCGCATCTATCCCCGAAAGAGATATTATAACAGGAATAATCGCTTTGGGAAGAAGGTCGTCCATACTATTTATAAGGTGCTTTTTATTGTACTTTTCAAAATCGCGTATAATACGCGCCGTAAGCTGTTCCTCTGACAATGCGCTTTTCAAATCTATTTCTATTCTGTATTTTTCCCTGTCTATATTCTTTAAATACGCTGACATAGACAATACCACAGGCCCGGATATGCCGAAATGCGTAAACAACATTTCTCCGAAATCGGAATATACCTTTTTATTTTTTTGATTATACGCTGTTATTTTTACATTTCTGAGCGATAGCCCCATAAGGTCTCTTACCCACTTTTCTTCTGTTATAACAGGTATAAGCGATGCTTTAGGCTCAATTATTGTATGTCCTGCCGAGCGCGCAAATTTATAGCCGTCACCCGTTGAGCCTGTACCTGGATATGATTTTCCGCCGGTACATATGATAACACTGTCACCGAAAATAGTTTTACTGTCGGTTTTTACACCTCTTACTTTGCCGCCCTCGATTATAAGCGACTTCACAGTACCGCGCATCAGAGTAACATTATCCTTCATTGCATATTTTTTTAGCGCCCTTACGACATCTGCCGCCCTGTCACTTACAGGAAACACTCTTCCACCGCGCTCAACCTTTGTTTTTACTCCGTTTTCCTCTATTAAACGTATTATATCTTCATTGGTAAATGAATAAAGAGCAGAATACAGAAATTTTGCATTTCTCGGATACTGCATTATCATATCTTCAATTTCAGCGGCATTTGTTATATTACATCGTCCTTTGCCTGTTATGAGCAATTTTTTACCTGCAATATCGTTTTTTTCAATCAAAATAACTTTATCCGCAGTACGCGCGGCGCTTCCTGCCGCTATAAGTCCTGCCGCGCCCGCACCTATTATTATAACGGTCATGGCATTACACTCCACTTTTCAACATTTCTGTACATCCTCGTCACAGACGGCGAAACCTCACTCTTTATCTTTGAACTTGACATTACATCGCCCTTACGGAAAAACAATGCGGCAAACGGCATATCGCTAAGTATCATATCTCCGTACTGACAATACAGCGACTTTAATTCATCCTCGTTCTGAGTCATTCCCAGTTGACTTGAAAGCATATCAACATTCGGATTTGAATACAAGAAATAATTACCGGCAGACGATATAAGCGGTGACAAATCAAGATTTGCGCCTATTTCAAATTCACCAATCATTATTTCATAATCATGTGCTTCTATTTTCTGCATATATTGGTCATACGGCAAAGCCGTAACCTCCGTAGGAATGCCGAATTCATTGAAAAATGCAGCTATTCTGTTCGCTATATTAACTTTTTCAGGGCTGTCACTGTCTGTAAGTATTTTAAACGATAAAATTTGCTTTTCTCCGTTTACCGTCCTTTCATATTTACCGCTATGCCCCATTCCCCAGTTATCATTCCCCAGATGATTTACAGCAAGCATTGTATCAGCTTTAAAACGGGGACTTGTATCATAATAATAAAACGATGACGGATTTATCGGTACATCACAAGCTACACCGCCGGAATAAATTGTAGAATTTACAATTGAGTCCTTGTCGATAAGCTCTGTAAGACCGAGTCTTGTTTCGCTTCCGCTCAGAAGCTTATTGGACGTATTATATCCCACAAAAGTAAGCTTATTTGTGATATATTCATTATTCACCGCATTTCCGCGCGGAGTATATTCCGACAAGTCTATTGTTTTTCCCGTCATCAAATCAATTTCATTCGCCTCAAACATCGACTTGTATTTTACAATGTCAGGCACTGTATATACATAAACATTGTTTACAACAGGCTTGCCGTTATGGTAATTATCAAAAGCTATAAATGATATTCTTCCGGCACTCAGCTGTGTTTCATATCTGAAAGCGCCTGTGCCGACAGGAATATAATTTGCATTCTGACGCATGTCAGTCTGAAACTGTACAATTGGGAATGTAAGCAATGATACAAAATTCGGAACAGCATAATTTAAAACAATCTGAAGCGAATAATCGCCTGTTGCTTTGTAATCCGCCATATTTTTAAGCGCGTCAGAATATGTCGTAATTCCTGAACGTATCTGTTTTATCGTATATGCAGCATCATATGCCGTAAAGTTTGCCCCGTCATGCCAGAGAATATTATTTTTCAGCGTTATATCTATTGTTCGTCCGTCAGGCGAGACGCTGTAATCCTCTGCTAAAACAGGCACAGGCTTCATTGTTTCATCAACATCAAACAGCGGCTCATACACAAATTCCATACATTCTCTTACCGTCTGCGACTTAGTAATAAGCGGATTAAATGTATCAAAATCAAGAATGCCTGTACTTATACTGTTTGAAACCTGTTTTTCATTTTCCTCAGCGCCTTCAGTAACCGCAGGCTTATCCTCCGTAAACTCCATTTTTATTTTATCTATAATATCACAGCCTGTAAGCGATACAGCCACCGCTATCACCGCTATTGCTGAAATAAGCCTTTTTATCTTATCCATTAACTTTCTCCAAATCTATATTAACTCCATAAACGCGCCCATATTCCCGCGCTGTCCGTTTGTTTTCCTGTGTGAAAACAAAGTATCGCTGCTGCAATAGGTACATATACCGCTGTCATCAATATTTCGCGGCAAAATTCCGCTTTGCTTAAGCTGTTTCTTTATGGCAGCCTGCATGTTAACATGGTATCTGTTCCCGTATTTTACGTCAGTATCATCTCCGAATTCATGTATAAAAATTTCTGCGACATCGTCCGAAACCTCAAAATGACATACCTGTATTGACGGTCCGATTGCGGCAATGACATCCTCTGGGCGGCTTCCGTAATCATGTTTCATCTTTTCAACCGTTTTCTGTCCTATACGCTTAACCGTACCTCTCCAGCCTGAATGAGCTAAAGCAATCACTCCCTGTTTTGTATCAAGAAAAAACAACGGCACGCAGTCGGCAAACAACGTTACAAGAGGTATTCCTTTTTTGTCTGTAATGAGCGCGTCAACGCTTGTAAATTTGTTTTCATATACAATTCCGTTACCGATGTCATTATCAGTAACTGTATGAATATTGTCCTCATGCACTTGCTTTGACAAAACAAGCCTGTTTTTGTCAATGCCGAGCGACTCTGAAATTATTTCAAAATTCTTAAGTACATTTCCACTCGTATCATCACAGTTAAAACGAAGGTTCATACTGCTGTAACAGCCCTCGCTGACACCGCCTTTCCTTGTAGAAAAGCCATGCTTAACAAGCCCTGTTTCCTCAAATGACGTGATTATATAATATTCAACATTACCTTTTCTGACTAATTTAAACATTATTACCTCTATGAAAATAATTAAAAACCGCTTCTGCCGATTTTCTGTCCATTTCTTTTACATTCATAAGTTCATCAATACTCGCTTCTTTTATTTTATCAACAGAAGCGAATATAGTCAATAGTGCTTTACGTCTTTTTTCACCAATTCCGTTAATTTTATCAAGCTCAGACACTATTTTTCCGCGAAGCTTTCTGTGATACGTTATTGCCGTATTATGGACTTCGTCCTGAATATGAGTAATCAGTTTAAATACAGGGCTGGTCGGACTAAGTTCAATCTCACCGTCATGCGATATCAAACCACGTGTTTTGTGTTTGTCATTTTTAACCATACCGAATACCGGTATGTCCTGCTCCATCATGTCCATAAGCTCTGTTATTACACTCAGATGCCCCTTACCTCCGTCAAGAAGAATTAAATCCGGCAATGGCAGAAATTTTGCATCCTTACGGAGTATCTCTCCTCTGCGTATCATATCCTCCTCATCAACAGCATGACGAAACCTCCTGTAAATCACTTCACGCATTGCAGCATAATCGTCAGCTCCTTCAAAGGATTTGATTTTAAATATTCTGTATTTTCGTTTAGCGCTCCTGCCATTTTCAAAAACAACCATACCCCCTACGTTATCCGCGCCCTGTGTATTGGAAATATCATATGCTTCTATCCGCATAGGACGTTTCTCAAGTCCTAATACTTCCTGCATATTATCCAGCAGCGCATTCTTTTCACGTTCTTTCATCACTTTAATTTTATAATTCCCCAACGCAATATCTGCGTTTTTTCTGACCATTTCGACCATATTACGCTTATTACCGCGTTTTGGATTTAATATAGTCACCTTTTTCTTTTTTATTCCGCGAAGCCATTCCGATATAACCTCACAGTCGTTAATTTCATATTCAGTAAGTATTTCCTCAGGAATATAGTCTATTCCCTGATAGAATTGCTTTACAAAGTCTGTAAGTATTTCACTCTCCGTACTATGCTGTGTATTATCTATTTTATAGCTTTCATGTCCCAAAACCTTGCCGCTTCGTATGAAAAACACCTCACAGAATGCCACAGCATCCTCTCTTGCAAGAGCTATAACATCTCTGTTATCCTGTTTTGCAGTATTTATGATTTTCTGATGTTCCTCAATATCCTGTATTGCGCGGATTTTATCCCTTAAATCAGCCGCTTTTTCATATCTCTGCTGCTCTGCCGCCATTTTCATTTCACATTTCAATTCTGATAACAGTTCATTATGATTACCGTCCAGAAAACGACATATATTAAAATATACCTGACGGTATTCTTCCTTTGTCACTTTCCCTGTACACGGCGCAAAACAGTTGTTTATATGATAATTCAGGCACGGACGCCCTTTCCTTATATCCTCAGGAAATTTTCTGCGGCATGACGGAGGCTTAAACAGCTTTTGTACAATTTCAAGCGTATTCTTAAGCGTAATACCCGATACATACGGTCCGTAATATTTTGCGCCGTCTTTCTGAAGCTTTCTCACCTTTAAAATCTTTGGATAAGGCTCATTTATAGTTACTTTGATATACGGATAATGTTTATCGTCCTTTAAAAGAATATTGTACTTAGGACGGTATTTTTTTATCAGATTACATTCCAGTGCAAGCGCTTCGGTTTCCGAGTCGGTGACAATATATTCAAAATACGCTATATTAGAAACCATAGCAATCACTTTAGGAGTATGGTTAGAGTTTTTCTGAAAATATTGCCTTACTCGGTTTTTAAGTATTTTTGCTTTACCAACATAAATAACCGTATCATCCTCGCTGTGCATAATATAAACACCCGGCTCATCAGGCAGATTTTTAAGTTCCTCCTCCAAATCGAACATATTGTCACCTCCTCAGACAAAAATAACCCTACATCATAATGTTTATAATGCAGAGTTATTTATTTGACATAATATCAGTAATTATTCGGAAAAGTTGGACTCAATAAGCTCAACAAGGGTTTTAACAGCTTCTTCCTCGTCACTGCCGTCGGCAATTATAGAAATCTTTGTACCCTTAACAATGCCTAAAGACAATACACCTAAAAGGCTTTTTGCATTTACTCTTCTTTCGTCTTTCTCTACCCAAATACTTGACTTGAACTCATTAGCTCTCTGAATGAAAAATGTTGCAGGTCTTGCGTGCAAACCTACAGAATTCTGAACCGCCACTTCATTTGAAACCATAATTGCGCCCCCTGTTTTTCTTTCAACTCTATAACTTTTTATAATAAGATATAATTATAATACTAAAAATTTTGTCCTACGTCAATATTTTTTTTGTATTGGAATTATTTTTAGTTAATATTAACTTATACCCATATTGTTTCATTAAATTTTTTGTTTATTTATACGTTAAGTTAAGGCGCATATTCAGATACCTTATTCAGCATCTGTTTCTTCTTTCTCGTCACCTGCGGTATCGTTTTCGGCATGACCTCCTGAAAGAAGCTCACGTACCTTTTTGTCAATCTCTTCAGTAAATTCCTTGTTGTCAACCATATACTTTCTTACGTTGTCGCGTCCCTGACCAATCTTTTCTCCGTTATAGCTGAACCATGCGCCCGATTTCTTGATTATTCCGTTATCAACAGCATAATCAAGAATATTGCCTTCTTTCGATATACCCTCTCCGTACAGAATATCAAATTCGGCTGTTTTAAACGGCGGCGCAACCTTGTTCTTAACCACTTTTACTTTTGTTTTATTTCCTATAATCTCTGTACCGTTTTTAATTACATCAGAACGCCTTACGTCCAGACGTACGGATGAAAAGAATTTAAGCGCGCGTCCGCCCGGCGTTGTTTCCGGATTTCCGTACATTACGCCTACTTTTTCACGAAGCTGATTTATAAATATTACGACTGTGCCTGAACGCGAAATAATTGCCGTCAGCTTACGGAGCGCCTGAGACATAAGTCTTGCCAAAAGACCGACATGACTGTCACCCATTTCACCCTCTATTTCAGCTTTTGGAACAAGTGCAGCAACCGAGTCAATTACAATTACATCAAGCGCGCCGCTTCGTACAAGCGCTTCGGCTATATCCAAAGCCTGTTCGCCCGTATCAGGCTGAGCGACAATCAAATTATCTATATCAACCCCAAGCTTCTGTGCATATACAGGGTCAAGCGCATGCTCCGCGTCAATAAATGCCGCTTCACCGCCAAGCTTCTGCGCTTCGGCAACAACATGCAGCGCAACGGTAGTTTTACCTGATGACTCAGGTCCGTATATCTCAATAACTCTTCCGCGCGGAAGTCCCCCTACGCCCAGTGCCATATCCAGAGTAAGTGAACCTGTGGAAATAGCATCAACATTTGATACGTTCACATCCCCAAGCTTCATTATACTTCCCGAACCATATTCTTTTTCAATTACGTTAAATACGCTTTCCAACGCTTTTTTCTTTTCCTCACTGTCAGTCATTTTAACTACCTGAGGCTTTTCCTTTTCTGTTTTTGCCATTGCTTTTTCTCCTTTTAATTTTTCGTTGTTTTAATTATATAGTATCTCAACATTATTTGCAAGCATTTTTAATTTAAAAAAAGAGTTCAGTCCCGTTTATAGGACCGAAACCTCATTTTTAATTGTTTCAAAGACTTTCTTACATGTTTTTTCACGTACTTCATCACGGCTTCCGCTATGGTTCATTTTTATAACCTTTGTTATTCCATTCACGCATATCCCTGCATATACCAGTCCGACAGGCTTTTCCTGTGTTCCTCCGTCAGGACCTGCAATGCCTGTAATTCCTACCGTTATGTCCGCCCCCGTGCGCTTAAACAACCCATCTGCCATTTCATATGCCGTTTCACTGCTCACCGCGCCATAATCCTTCAGCGTATCTTCGTTTACTCCCAAATACTTCATTTTTGCCGTATTTGAATATGTTACAAAGCCTTCGTCCATTATTGCCGACGCGCCTGGAACCGCCGTAATAAGCGCTGACAAAAGCCCTCCTGTGCAGCTTTCCGCAGTCGATATTTTCATGTTGTGTTTGATTAAAAGTTCTACTGTTTCATTATTCAACTCATTCATTTCAGTTATCATCTCGGATATACCTCTATCTTTTCCACTCCGGCAAGCGCTGCTTCAATCAGCGTTTCAACATCAAGCCGAGCTTCCGATTTTTCTATGCTTTCGCGTTTTGGATTAGTTGTAGGATGCTTTGGAGTAAATACTGTACAGCAGTCCTCATACGGTAAAATAGATGTTTCATACGTACCGATTGCATTTGCCCTGTCAATCACCTCCTGCTTATCCATACCGATAAGCGGCTGTAAAACCGGCATATCCACAGCAGAATTTGTAACATCAAGCGCGGCAAGCGTCTGACTTGCAACCTGTCCCACGCTTTCTCCAGTTATAAGCGCTTTTGATTTATTCTTACGTGCAATCCTTTCAGCTATCCTCATCATAAATCTGCGCATTACCAGCGTCAAATGTTCCTCAGGACATTTATCGCGTATTTGCAATTGTATTTCAGTAAACGGGACAATATACAGATTGATTTTTGAAGTATATCTCGCAATTATTCCTGCAAGCTCAATGACTTTTTCCTTAGCCCGTTCACTTGTATACGGAAACGAAAAGAAATTAACCGCATCAATCTCTACTCCGCGTTTTGAAATCATATGTCCCGCAACAGGACTGTCGATACCGCCCGAAAGCAGCAGTGTAGCCTTTGAACCTGTACCAATCGGCATACCGCCCTGCCCTTGTATTTTGTCCTCATCAGCATATACATATGCCCCAAAGTCACGAACCTCAACCTTTACAGTCACATCCGGATTATGAACATCAACAATAATTCTCGGATATTCATCATCAAGATATCCTCCAACCTCCATACAAATCTGCGGCGAGGTGAACGGAAAGGCTTTATCCGAGCGTTTTGCCTCAACTTTAAAACGTTTACCGTCAGTAAGACTTGATTTCAGATACTCCTTTGCCTTAGATTTTATATCATCAATATCCTTTTCGCACACAACAGCCCTTGTAATTGACACAATACCGAATATCTTTGACAATCTGTCAATAACAATATCCGTTTTATCGCTGTCCTCAACATCAACATAAACCGTTGCCTGCGCAAGACGAACCTTTGTTTCTGCTACATTCTTAAGTGAATTTCTTATATTGTTAAGCAAAATACTCTCAAATCTAGGACGATTTCCGCCCTTTAAAATAATTTCGCCGTACTTTGCCAAAATAATCTCTTTCATTTACATATATCTCCTTATTGACCTGACCTCTTCTTCTATAATCTGAGCTGCTCGTATTACCTCATCAAAGGTTGTCACACGGTCAAAGCTAATCCGTACCGCGCCTTCAATCTCTTTTTTAGAAAGTCCCATTGCCGTAAGCACGTGACTTGGCTGAGGCTTATGGCTTGAACAAGCCGACCCTGTCGAAACATACACACCACGCGCTTCTATCGCATGCAATAGTATCTCCGCTTTTATTCCTAAAAAAGACACATTTAAAATACTGCCTGAATTATATTCATCCGAGCCGTTAATTCTCACATCGGGTATTTGCAAGAGCATTTCCTTCATCTTATTCCGCAGATTTAATAAATTTCTGTTATTAAGACCGCATTCACGCACTGCGGCGCCAAATGCCAGTATTCCTCCCACATTTTCAGTACCGGGACGCATTTCGCTCTGCTGCTCACCTCCGTAAATAAGAGGCCGGACTTTTCTCATATCCTTTACATACAGCGCACCTGTACCCTTAAATCCATGAATTTTATGACTGCTTACCGTAACCATATCAGCACCCATTTTCTGCGGCTTTACATCAGTTTTTCCAAAGGACTGAACACAATCCGAATGAAACAGGGCATTGGGTGACTGCGCTTTAAGTATTTCCTTTATTTCATTCACTGGCTGAATTGCACCTGTTTCATTATTCACATGCATAATACTTACAAGCGTTGTTTCTTTATCTGCTGCCTCTCTTAACGCATCAAGACTTATTCTGCCGTCAGACATGACATCAAGATATTTAACGGTAAATCCATCGTTCTCAAGCTTCTTAAATGCCTGCAACACTGACGGATGTTCTATCTTCGTAGTGATAAGCTTTGTTCCGAGCTTTTTCTGCGCATATGCCGCTCCGAATATTGCTGTATTATTCGCTTCCGTACCGCCCGAAGTAAATAAAATCGTCTTTTCATTCACGCCGAGCATATCGGCGACTGTTCTTCTCGCATCTCGCACAAGCTTCTCGGCTCTGAGTCCCAGCCCATGCAAAGAAGACGGATTACCGAAAAATTCAGAAGCCTTTATCATAGCTTCCGCCGCCGCCTGCGATGGTTTTGTGGTTGCCGCATTATCAAGATATATTATTTCACTCATACTTTATCTACCTTTATTACAAGAGCAAGTCCCTTTTTTATCGTTACTTCACATGTATCATCAGTCATAACATTACTTATTCCGCGTGTTGACGCAAAATGCAGTGTTTCATTTTTAAGAGGATATTCAAGACCTCTTGTTCTAAGTCCCTCAGCATCACCAAATATGGGAATAATGGAAACAGTCTGTCCGCACTGACCATGTATTGTAAGCTTATCCTTTAAAAGATAAATCTCATTATTATCATCAATCAAAACCCCGCTACTGCACTTTTCCAAAAGCATTATATCGGCAATTGTATGGTCCAGACGGTCTCCCGTCATACCTATCAGGCATATGCTTTGAACATTTTGTTCATTCGCATACTGCACGGCAAGCTCTCCGTCTGTAAAATCCTTGCGTACAGGATATTCCATCCTATTTTTTACTTCCTCAAAATCCTCTGCGCTGTCAAAATCTCCTATCAAGACATCGGGAACTATATTCATTTTTTTTGCATGATTATATCCGCCGTCTGCGCAGATTATAAGGTCATCATTCTGTATTTTTTTCTTTATGCGTTCATAATTTTTAATATCGCCGTTACCTATTATTACCGCGCGCATTACCTCATTAACTCCTTTACCGAGCCTTCAATATCATCATTAAAAACCGATGTTCCCGCAACAATTACATTTGCACCTGCCTCTATCGCTATATCAATATTATCTTTCGTTATTCCGCCATCAACCTCTATAAAGAAATCCGCTCCTTTTTTTGCTCTTATTTCGCGTATTTTATCATTGACGGCATCTATGTACTTCTGTCCGCCGTAACCGGGTTCAACGCTCATTACAAGCGCCATATCCACTTCGTCCAGATATTCCTTAATCTCCGAAACAGGTGTGTTTGGATTTATTGATATTCCTGCAAATTTATTATATTTCTTTATGAGATTTATGCACTCACGCACATTTTCCGTTGCTTCCACATGAAAAGTCACGCCGTCCGCGCCCGATTTAATAAATTCTTCTATATACCGTTCCGGCTTTTCTATCATAAGATGCACGTCAAAAAACATATCGGTATATTTTCTTATAGATTTTATAACAGGCATAGCAAATGATATATTAGGTACAAAATGACCATCCATTACATCAATATGCAGCCATTCTGCCCCTGCGTTTTCTGCTTTTTTTATCTGTTCGGCAAGTATACCGAAATCCGCCGATAATATAGACGGTGAAAGTATCATCTTTTTTCCCATTCCTTTACTGATTTTAGTTGTTCATAAAGCTGTTTATAGCTTTCATAGCGTTCCTGTGACAATTCGCCCGATAAAAGCTTTTCTTTTATAAAGCAGTCAGGTTCATTTATATGAGAACACCCTCTGAAACGGCACTTATTTTCACTATCACACATTTCAGGGAAATACCGCCACAGCTCGCCCGCCTTTATCCCTTCTACCTCCAGAGAACTGAAGCCCGGTGTATCAAGCACAAAACCGCCGTCAGACAGTTCAAAAAGTTCAACATGACGCGTTGTATGTCTGCCCCGACGTATTTTTTCAGATATGCTTCCCGTTTCAAGTAAGTCTTCTGTGATAATACTCAGAATACTTGACTTACCCACTCCCGACAGCCCTGCAAAGGCTGTGGTTTTACCATGTAAAAAGCTCTGCAATTCATCAATACCTTCGTTTTTCTCTGCGCTTACAAAAAACAGCCTGTATCCTGCCTTTTCGTAAATTCTTTTTAAATCCTCTCTGTTTTCAAGGTCTGTTTTATTTATGCATATAGCAGGCTGTATATTGCTTATTTCGGCATTTACGAGCATCTTATCTATCAAGAACAAATTTGGTTCAGGTGACGCTGCCGCCACAACAAGCAGCATTGTATCAATATTGGCAACAGGCGGACGTACAAGATAAGATGTCCTGTCGAAAATATCAACAATACTTCCTTTCTCACCGTCTGTTTCAATTTCTACCCTGTCACCTATCATAGGTGTAATGCTCTGTTTACGAAACACTCCCCGCGCCTTACACTCATATATATTCCCGGAAGCCTTTACGTAATAAAAGCCTCCGATACCTTTTATTATAGTTCCTTTCATAAACACCTCAATGCGTTTAATCAAAATTTATTGTTCGGTCACTCACTTTGCTGCCATCAATATATGCCTGCACTTCAGCAGTTCCGCTTCCCTTAAGGTCAATTGAAACAGTACCCTCTGATTTTGAGTGAACCTCTTTATGGATTGTGCGTCCGTTTACTACTATTTCAACATCTACGGTGTCATTAGCTGTTTCAGGAATTTTTACTGTAAAGGTACGCGTTGTTTTTTCACCTTCACCTGTTCCGCCTCCCTGATTTGATGCTCCTGTCTGACCTGAACCCTGTCCTGCATTATTATCAGAAGGTTGGTTATTTGCAGGCGGATTTTGTTCCTGAGAAGGATTATCCTGTCCGCGCGACAGCACTACGCTTACAAACGACCCCTTAGGCGCAGTTTTGCCTATTTCAGGGCTTTGTGAAATTACCGTTCCTTCCGGTGCGCTCGAAGCGCTTCTTGATACACTTCCCAAGCTCAGACCATTTGCCTGCAAAGTTGCTTCTGCCTGTTCTCTGCCAAGACCTACAATACTCGGTACCGAAACACGCTCACCTGTCGGAGTTGATGTAGGCATACCTGAATTTTTTCTGCATATATGAAGATTTATAATATCATCCTTATTAAGCTTTGTTCCTGCAAGCGGTGTCTGTCTTATTACATGACCGTCAGGAACCTCTTCCGACATTTCCTCTTTAACTGTATAATTCAGTCCCGCATTGATAATTTCAGTTACGGCCTCCTCAAATGTCTTATTAACCACATTTGGAGCGGCTATATTTCCGCCTGATGAGCCGATTGATACAATAAGCTTTACATCACTGTTTTTTCTGACCACTTTCTTTGCAATGGGGTCCTGAGATATTACGCAATTTTCAAGCACAACATCCGAAAGAGAATACTCTATTTCATCAGCAATTTTAAGTCCTGCCTTAGCTGCCTCCTCCGTTGCCTGTTCAATTGTCATATTTGAAAAATCAGGTACAACAGCCTCCTTGCTCATATGCAGGAACAGATAAATTCCTGCTGCAATCAGCATTAAAACCACAATTGTGGATACTGCCAACACTGCGGCTATTCTATCCTCTTTTTTCTGCTTTTTATTCTTTTTCTTTACTTCTGTTTTACGCTTTGTACGTCCGCGAGGTTCGATTTCCTCATCATCCTCATAATCTGAAATTTCAGGAACATTCAAATCATCCTCTTCTGTATCAAATTCATCTTCCGTATCCTGCTGTTCTTTCAATGTCTGCCTATACATTTCCTCACGACTCGGCAGCGGTTCATCAGCCAGTACAGCATGCAGGTCATCTACCAATTCCTGTACGTTCTGATACCTTGACCCCTGTTCCTTTGATATTGCCTTCATAGTAACATAAGCAAGGTCAGTAGGAATATCCATATTAACACATTTTACATTTACAGGGTCTTTTTCAAGATGCATCAATGCTACGCTTACTGCGCTGTCACCATCAAACGGAACCTTCCCCGTAAGCATCTCATACAATACTACGCCAAGAGAGTAAATATCGCTTCTAGCATCGGTAAATCCTCCGCGCGCCTGCTCGGGCGAAATATAATGAACAGAACCAAGCGCACTTCCGCCAACCACAGTTGTTTCACCTGCAACAGCCCGCGCAATACCAAAGTCCGTTACCTTAAGTATCTTGTCCTTTGTGATGAGAATATTCTGAGGCTTTATATCACGATGAATAATGTTTATAGCATGCGCCTCATTTATACCCTGTCCTATTTGTATTGCAAAATCACATGCTTCCTGCCATGCCAGCGCTCCCTTATGTTTTATGTATTCCTTTAATGTAATACCATCAACATATTCCATAACCATATAGTTCATGCCGCCTTCTTCACCGACGTCATAGACAGATACTATATTGTTATGTACCAGACTTGCTGAGGACTGAGCCTCTTTTATAAAGTTTGACACAACACTCTTTTCATCCTCAAGCGAATCACGCAAAAGCTTAATCGCAACATAACGGTTTAACAGCGTATCTTTTGCCTTATAAACGACAGCCATTCCGCCTGTTCCGATTTTTTCAAGCATATCATATCTATTTCCAAGTGTCATTCCCAATAAATTATCACTGTTCATCGTTTATTTCTCCCTTTCCAAAAGCCACAATAGTTATATTATCCGAGCCGCCTCTTGAATTAGCAAGTGCCGTTAAATCCTCCGCACTTTCCTGCAAAGCCTTTTTTTGTTCTATATGCGCCCGTATTTCATCGTCATCAACAAAATTAGTAAGTCCGTCACTGCAAAGAACCAGTACTTCACCATCATACGGCTTTATTGCAATATCAACCTTAACAATGTCCTCTGCTCCCATAGCGCGGGTTATGTAATTCTTCTTGGGGTGATGTTTTGCCATTTCAGGGCTTATCTCACCTCTTAAAACAAGCTCCTGTACATAAGAATGGTCGCGTGTAAGCTGCTGTATTCCGTTTTTATCTATCTTATAAGCTCTGCTGTCGCCTACATTCGCTGTAATAATCTTATTCTGATAAATCATTGCCAGCGTTGCCGTTGTCCCCATTCCCATAACCTTATAATGATTTTTTGCATAATTGTAAATAATACTGTTTGCCGATATAAACGACTGACGCACCACTTCTCCGACTTCTACATAGTCAAGCGCCTCATTCAGATTTTTATTCAGATAATCTTCAATTATATCAACTGCCATTTTACTTGCTATTTCACCGGCCTGATGTCCTCCCATTCCGTCAGCCACAACAGCGTAAGGGAATACTTCTTCATTATGTATGCAATAGCTGTCCTCATTTATTTTTCTGCGCATTCCTATATCGGTAATTGCACCAAACCGCATCTGAAAACCACCGCCTTTCAATATAAATTCATTTTAACACTTTTTTACGCAATTGTCCACAAGATGCTGAAATATCTGCGCCAAGTTCACGTCTTACCGTTGCATTTATCCCCAACTCCGTAAGATGTGCGCAAAAAGCGCGTATTTCCTCCTTGCTTCCTTTGGTAAATTCTCTCTCCTCGACCTTATTTACAGGTATTAAATTTACATGTCCCCTAAGCGGCTTTACAATTTTTGCAAGCTCAGCCGCATTTTCCAGACTGTCGTTTACACCATGAATAAGTGAATATTCAAAGCTTATCCTTCGTCCTGTTGTTTCGACATAGTATTTACAAGCCTTCAGCAGTTCCGCTGTTTTATACTTGTGATTAACAGGCATTATCGCATCACGTATTTCATCATTGGGAGCATGAAGCGATATTGTAAGCGTTATAGGAAGCTTTTCATCTGCCAGATGGTATATCTGCGGCACAACTCCGCAGGTTGACAGCGTTATATGCCTGTAACCAATATTAAGACCTCTTTCATGGTTAACATTATGGAGAAATGTGATTACATTATCCATATTATCAAGAGGTTCTCCGATACCCATAAGGACTATATTGCTTATCCTTTCGCCCATATCCTTTTCTGCAAAAATAACCTGATTTAAAATTTCACCTGCCGTAAGGCTTCTAATAAGTCCGCCGATTGTAGATGCGCAAAAACGACATCCCATTCTGCACCCCACCTGACTTGAAATACATATTGTAAGTCCGTGATGATAACGCATTACAACGCTTTCTATACAATTTCCGTCAGGGAGTTCAAACAAATATTTAACAGTCCCGTCTAATTTTGACACATATTTTTCACGTATTTTAAGCGTTGAAACATATGTTTTTTCTTTCAGCTCATCACGTATTGCCTTTGATAAATCAGTCATCTCATCATAGCTTTCAACGCCTTTATGAAGCCACAAAAATATTTGTCCCGCTCTGAATTTCTTTTCGCCTATTGATATGATATACTCAGTCAATTCATCATATTCAAAGTCTTTTAAGTCTATCATCACTTATTCCTTTTCATTTTACAGATATAAAATCCGTCAGTATTATCTATATGAGGATAATAGGTCTTTTCATATACCTTCTCAAATTCCTTGTTATCCCTTAAAAACGCGCCTGTAACAGCACCGTTTTCCTCATTTTCTATTGTACATGTGGAATAGAGTATTTCGCCGCCCGATTTTAAGTATTTGGCACCGTTATTAAGTATTTCCCTCTGAATTTGCGGCAAGTTTTCTGTATCCTCTCTATTCCATTTTATTTCCGGCTTTCGTCTTATTATTCCCAGTCCCGAGCAAGGCACATCACACAATACTTTATCCGCCGTACCCTCAAGTTCGCTATTTAATTTCTTACCGTCCGATATTTGGGTTGAAATTATAGTTATCCCCAATCTTTCGGCATTTCTTTTTATAAGCTCCGTTTTATGTTCATACACATCAAACGCGTAAATTTTACCTTCGTTGTTCATAAGCTCTGCCATATGTGTTGTTTTTCCGCCCGGAGCGGCGCACATATCAATCACAGTGTCACCGGGTTTTGGCAAAAGCACTTCAGCCGCCGCCTGAGCCGCAATATCCTGTACCGTATAAAAACCGTTCAGATATAGCTTATCATGAGCAATATCAAACCCTGCGCATATAACCGCGTCTCCATATACCTTCGCCTGTATGCCATTTCCTCTGATTTTTTCAGCCAGTTCTTCAGCCGTTGTTTTTAGAGTATTTGCCCTTAAAGTGAGAGGCGCGCTTTCCCCGAAAGCTCTAAGCATATTTTCGGTAAATTCAAAACCAAAATCTTCTGTCCACTTTTTGCATAAATTTATCGGAAATGAATATTTTACAGAAAAATACTCTGTTTTATCCTTTGGATATTCTATTTGGAATTTCACCGCATTTCTCAAAACTCCATTCACATATCCTGCTGATGCGCTGTGTCCGTAACGTCGCGCAAGCTTTACGCTTTCGTTTACTGCCGCACTGTCAGGAATTTTATCCATATATTTCAGCTGATATATTCCCATTCTTAAAATTATGAGTATATATGCAGATACTTTCTTGATTTTGAGTTTTGACAGATTGCCAATTATATAATCAAGCGTTATTTTCCTGTCAACAGTGCCGTAGACAAGCGCTGTTATAAATGATTTATCGCGTTCATCAGCGACTGCAAGATACTTTTTCAAAGTCATGTTTGAATATGCACCGTTAAATTCAATATCATATATTGCCTTAAGAGCAATTTCTCTCGGATTTGCCATTATCTCCTCCGCCTGTTTGCTATCATAACCAAGCGCAAAAACTGCAATGCAGTTGAAGCCACTGCGGCAACATATGTCATCGCTGCGGCGGTAAGCGTTTTTCTTGCGCCGTTAAGCTCTTCACCCTCCAAAATAGCCATTTCATCAAGCGTTTTCATGGCGCGTCTTGAAGCGTTCGTTTCTGTCGGAAGCGTTACAAGCTGAAATACAAGAACCATACCGAAAAGCAACGCTCCTGCCATAGCAAGAGGCCCTATGCTGAGAATAAGTCCCAGTATAAACAACGGCATTGACAATGCATTACTTACATTAACAACAGGCACAATACCATTACGTATCTTTATCGGAACATAGCCCGTCTGATGCTGAATTGCATGTCCGCACTCATGCGCGGCAACTCCGATTGCCGCTACCGAAGCAGAGTTATATGTCGCGTCTGACAGACGGATAACACCCTCCTTAGGACTGAAATGGTCTGTCAGATTTCCTGAAACATGTTCTATACGGATATTGTACAATCCGTTTGCGTCAAGGATTTTACGCGCTGCCTCTGCCGCCGTAATTCCCCTTGAACTGTATACTTCATTATATTTCTTAAAAGTGCTGTTTACACCAAATGATGCAAACAATGTAAGAAAAAATGCCGCTATAACCAAAATATACGTTGCGTCATAATAGTAATACATAATTATAACTCCTATCCTAGAATAATACCTATTTCTATATCATGCCCTCTTGCATAGTCCTCTACATTCATTTTTTTACTGTTAGGAAACCGGGCTGAAACAATGTAAAGCGTACCTTCGCCGCATGCCACCTTGAGTCCCCTGCCTTTTTCAAGCGAAATTATAGTACCTGCTTCCAATTCGCTGTTTTCATCACTTACTTCCGCTGTCACAATTTTCAGCGTTTCACCTTTATACCTTGTGCTTGCAAGCGGCCATGAATTAAGACCGCATATAAGCTTTGATATTTCACGGGCAGACTTTGTCCAGTCAATAATGCCCGTTTCCTTTTTTATTATCGGAGCATAAGTATGCTCACTGTCATTTTGCGGTGTGGGAATTATCTCTCCCGCTTCAAGCTTATTAAGCGTATTTATCAAAAGTTCACCGCCTAAAACCGCAAGCCGCGAGAACAACTCCTCCGCTGTTTCATATTCGCCTATTTCTGTTTTTACAGTCAGAAGCATATCTCCCGTATCAAGACCTGCATCCATTTTCATTGTTGTTATACCCGTTTCACGCTCTCCGTTAATTATCGCCCACTGTATAGGCGCCGCGCCACGATATTTCGGTAAAAGCGAAGCGTGTACATTTATACAGCCGTATTTGGGATAATTAAGTACATAATCCGGCAAAATCTTCCCATATGCCACAACAACTATTAGATCAGGCTCAAGCTCGTCAAGTACAGGTTTCAGTTCACCGTTCTTCAGTGTTTCGGGCTGAAAAACAGGTATCCCATATTTCAAAGCCTCCGCCTTTACTTCTGTCGGGACTAGTTTATGCCCTCTTCCTTTAGGCTTGTCAGGCTGTGATACCGCTCCCACAACATTCATATTTGCATTTTTTAACGCGCAGAGTGACTCTGCCGCAAAATCGGGAGTTCCCATAAAAAGTATTTTCATACACATTCTCCGTTACTCAATAAATTTAGTCACTCTGTCAAGAAACAATTTACCATCAAGATGTTCGGTTTCATGACAAATCGCTCTCGCCAGAAGTCCTTCTCCTGTAAGCTTAAACCATTTGCCGTTTCTGTCCTGAGCTTTCACGGTAACTTTGTTTGGACGCGTTACCTCACCCCAAACGCCGGGTACGCTAAGACACCCTTCACTTCCTGTCTGTTCTCCGCTTTCCTCCGTTATCATGGGATTCATAAGCTCAATTCTGCCTTCTCCCACATCTATTACGACAGCGCGTTTTAATATTCCCACTTGCGGTGCGGCAAGTCCTGCGCCCTCCTGCTTTTTCATCGTATCATACATGTCGTCTAAAAGTATGTGGAGTTTATTATCAAAGTTTTTGACCTCTTTACACTTTTTATACAGGATTTCATCGCCTTTTTTTCTTATCTCGCGAATTGCCATTTCTCTCACCTCGTTAATAAATCATCATCGGAGATTTATCTATTACTATTGATATTCCGCTATATCTCTTATCAGTTCTGCAAGTCATTTCCGCTTTTAAAAGTATCTTGCCCAAAACATCATCATCCTCACATTTGAATATTATCTGATAACGGTATTTATTCTTAATTTTTGAAATATATGCAGGTACAGGCCCCAATAGCTGTACTCTCTGGTCAAGCAACGCAACATCTCCGACCTCATCTTTAAACCGACGCGCCGTATCTGCGGTTTTAGCTTCATCACTGCCTGAAAACTGCACGCTGATTATCTTGCAGAACGGCGGATACCACATCATATTTCTCTCCGCAATCTCTATATCATAAAAAGAATTATAATCATGCGTCTTTACCAACGCAACTGCCTCATGTTCGGGAGTATATGTCTGTATAACTGCGCGTCCCTCTCTTTTTCCGCGTCCCGCGCGGCCTGAAACCTGTTCAAGCATTGCAAAAGTTCTTTCCCCGCTTCTGAAATCATGTATATGAAGCATTGTATCTGCTGTAATTACCCCTACCAGCGTTACATTCTCAAAATCAAGACCCTTTGCAACCATCTGCGTTCCGATTAAAATATCAATTTTGTCACGTTCAAAGGTTTTCAGAATTTTTTCATGGGAATTTTTCGCCCCGGTTGTATCCATATCCATTCGTATTGTTGTAGCATTCGGGAACAAACGCTTTATTTCTTCCTCAACACGCTGTGTTCCGCCGCCGAAATATCTTATATACCTGCTTCCGCATTCGGGACATATTGTATACCCCTGCTGTTCATAGCCACAGTAATGACACTTAAGATTATTTCCGAATTTATGGTATGTAAGCGATATATTGCAGTTTGGACACTGCGGAACAAAACCGCAGGTACGGCATGATACAAACGACGAAAATCCTCGTCTGTTCATAAACAGAATTGTCTGTTCACCGCGTTCAAGATTTGCTTCTATTTCCTTATAAAGTTTGCCCGAAAGCATACTTGTATTTCCATGAGCCAACTCGCTTCTCATATCCACTATTGAAATTTCCGGCATTTTGTTCTGATTGTAGCGTTGTTTCATATTGAGCAATGTATATTCGCCGGAAACTGCTTTGAAATAAGTTTCAATGCTCGGGGTTGCCGATGCAAGAATAAGCGCCGCTCCTGATTCCTTTGCCCTGAACTGCGCCACCTCTCGGGCATGATAACGCGGTGACATTTCAGATTTATAAGTATCCGAATGTTCCTCGTCCATAATAATTATTCCTATATTTTTGAGCGGCGTAAATATTGCGCTCCGCGCGCCTATTACAATATCGGCTTTTCCGTCTTTTATCCTTTTCCACTGGTCAAATCTTTCACCTAAAGACAGCGCGCTGTGAAAAATCGCAATTCTGCTTTGAAAACGCGACATAAAACGCGAAACCATCTGTGGTGTGAGCGATATTTCCGGTACAAGCATCACAGCTGTTTTCCCGATACTTACGGCATATTCAATCGCCTGCATAAAAACCTCAGTCTTACCGCTCCCCGTCACACCATGCAGAAGATAAGCATTGCCGTCAGCTCTGTTGACAGCTTCCGTTATTTCACTGATAGACTTTTCCTGTTCAGGGGTAGGCGACAGCTTTTCGGTTTTGGGGAATATTCTGTTCCTGTACGGATTGCGGTCAACCTTTAACTGTATTTCTCTGCATATACCTTTTTTTATAAGCGCTTTTGCCGCCTGCGCAGAAGAATTTGCGAATCTGACAAGGTCGGAAAGAGCGACACGCTCATTTTCGCAAAGTATTTCCAGCATTTCTGCCTGCTTCGGCGCTTTATGACGTATGTCCGCCGCAAGCTGATGTGCTGCATCGGGCGTCACATTAAGCTGTATCCCGTTTATTTTTTTCTCTGAAACAGATGAACTGTGACGGTATTCCTTTTTGAGTATGCCCTTTTTAATCATATCGCGTACTGTGTTCTGTATATCAGTGTCAAAAAATGATTTCAGCTCACTGTACTCCATACCGCCGCCATTGTCAGAAAGTAATGACAGTATTCTTTTACATATACCGTCAGTCTCTTGTACGATATCGCCAAGTACAATCCATTCTCTGCTTTTTATACTTGTGCCGGCAGGAACCAACGTATGGATTATATCAAGATACGGAGCAAGATACTTTTCATGCATCCACTCTATAAGCGGAAGCATATCGTCATCAAATGCAGAAGCATCATTTGCTATGCGTATTACGGATTTAAGTTTTTTTTCATCAGTATTGCCAAACCCTATGCAAAAACCCTCGACTTCCTTATTGCCTGCCGTAAAAGGTACAATTACCCTGCTTCCTATATCAATACGCTTTTCCATTTCAGGCGGTACAAAATAATCAAATGCGCGGTCAACCTGCCGCGCACGGTGGTCAACAATAACCTTAACAATCATCTATTATTCTTCCGTACCTTCACCAAGCTCGGACGAACTCAATGAAAGAATTGCAGCCGCCTTTTCGTCTGCATATGCTTTTGCGCGTTCAATAGCTTCTGAACGCACATATCCCACTTTACCGTCAAGGATTTCTTCAGCAGCAACGGAAACAGGCTTCTGCTGTCCGAAAACTTCTGTTTCTTCCATACGCTCATCTCCTATTATTCTTGCACGCTTTGCCGCCATTGTTACAAGAGTATAGCGGCTGTCAACACATTTTGAAAGTTCTGTAATTCCGGGTTTAATCATCATAATTCTATTCCTCCAAACACTAATATTGTTCCTTTAGCAATTTATCGACAAGGTTTCGGCATTGAGCCGTATCCCGTATCGTCTTTTCAATTTCTCTGACGCAATCATCCAGGTTATCATTTACAAATATAAAATTATATTTCTTTGACTGCTCAAATTCCCATTTTGCCGCTTCAAGCCTCTCGGTAATCTGCTCAACTGTTTCACGTCCGCGTTCTGAAAGACGCTTTTTAAGCTCCTGCATAGAAGGTGGAATTATAAACATAAGCACCGCCTCAGGAAACGCATTTTTTACCTTGAGTGCGCCCTGCGGCTCAATTTCCAGCAATACATTTTTACCAGACACAAGCATACTCTCTACTGTTTTTTTCGGGGTGCCGTAATAATTACCACTGTACATTGCATATTCAAGCATTTCATCCTTTTCAATCATCTGCTTAAAATCCTCAACAGAGGTATAGTTATACGTAACTCCCTCAGTTTCTCCCTTACGTTTCTCACGCGTAGTAGATGATACTGACAAAAACAGGTCGTTATCCTTATTTAAAAGCAGTTGCTCACAAATTGTACCCTTGCCCGTACCGGAAGGACCCGACATAACAAAAAGTATTCCGTTATTCATGGCGCGCCGCCTCCTCACTTGTTTCTGCACCCAGTCTGGATGCAACTGTTTCTGTTTGCAGAGCCGACAGAACAATATGGTCCGAATCGGTCACTATAACAGCGCGGGTACGTCTGCCGTATGTCGCGTTTATAAGATTACCCTTATCCTCCGCTTCGCGTATAATACGCTTAATCGGAGCCGAATCGGGACTTACCACCGCCACTATACGTTCAGAATTTACCATGTTTCCGAAGCCTATGTTTATTAGTTTCATATTTTCACCTATTCTATGTTCTGAATTTGTTCACGCAGTTTTTCTATCTCGCCTTTCAATGTAACCACTGTCTTTGCAATTTCTATATCACCTGCTTTTGAGCCGATTGTATTCACTTCACGGTTAATCTCCTGTATCAGGAAATCAAGACGGCGTCCGGCAGGTTCGCCGCACGAAATAATTTCGTCAAATTCATCAAAATGACTTTTTAAACGGACTGTTTCCTCATTTACAGCCACCTTATCGGCATAAATTGCAACCTCTGTTAAAATACGTCCTTCGTCAATTTCACGCCCGTCAAGCACCTCTTTGATTTTTTCGTAAAGACGGTCACTGTACTCACTGACAGTCTGCGGCGAACGTTTTTCAATATTTTCGGCAAGTGTACGCATATATGAAATTCTTTCGCACAAATCCTTTTCTATACGTTCTCCCTCACGTGTACGCATTGCCACAAAATCACATAGAGCATTGTCAAGCACTTCTCTTACACTCTGCCACAGCGCCTCTTCATCCTCTTCCACACGCTCGCTTTTAAATATTTCACTGTTGCGGGCAACTCTTGTTACGGTTATATCATCTTCAAGTCCAAATTCGTCACGAAGCTTACATAGCGCATCAATGTAGCTTCTGGCAAGCTCCTTGTTTAAAGTGATTTCTTTATCCGCCGTTTCAAAGTAGTCAATATTAACGTATATATCAATCTTACCCCTTGTTACACATTCAGAAACATATTTACGGATTTTATCCTCCATATAGCCTAAATGTCTGGGAAGCTTTATATTATAATCGGAATATCTGTGATTTACCGATTTTATCTCGGCGAGTATCTTTTTTCCGTCTGTTACAGCCTCACACCTGCCGTAACCTGTCATACTTTTTAACATCGTTTTCTCCCTAACAATAAATTTTACTTTAAAGCATCAATAAGCATATCGGTAATGTCAACGCTGTCAGCAGGCACTGTCGGAGCAGTAAGCTTATCGTCCTTTGTAAAGCTTTGTTTTATATTCATTTTTATACCCATCTTTACTCCGTCTGCGTCTACACTCATATCAACAGCGGCATCACCGTTAAGCTTGCTTCCGTCATATGCGCTCGACGAGCTTACCGAAACTTTAAAAGCGTCCATTTCCTTTTTCAATTCCTCGTCTGAAATGAGTCCGTTATTTGATAAACCCATCATATTTAACATAATCGTTTTAAAATCATCGTCAGTTATATTAAACTTCGCCTCATAACCGCCATTTTCTTTGTCTGTTATTGTTATAAATTTGTCTATTTCTTCAAATGAATCAAGAAATGCAGTAAGCATAATCGCGCTGTCAAGCGTTGCATCACCATCTGTTTTAACCATGTTGGAAAGCAACGACGCTAAATTCGCTTTATTGTCTGTAAGTACAGCTTCAAATGCCGCCTTGCTCTCCTCCAGCATAGGAATCGCATCAATCAGTTTTTCAAAATTAACCGAATACCACTTGTCTGAAGCTATCATTTGCATCTCATTCCGAACAGCTTCGTCCTTAATCTGAGGAGCAATTTTTTCAATTAAATCAGTTTTAACGTAAGCCCTATTGCCGTCTGACATTATACTCAGCTTTGAATCTTTAACATCCACGCCAAAACCGGAGAAGTTAATAATCATATCGTCACTTTCGCTATTATCAAACTTAACAGAGTCTGCCTTGCCCGAAAGCGAAATATTTATATTATCTTCTGAAATTCCCTCTGTGTTAAATATAATATCAAAATCAGTATTACCCTTTATATTTTCAGGCATATTAAGTTCCGACATTTTTGTAAGATTAGGTGCAGATGTATTGATTGTCTTCTCGTAATCTTCATAATCAAGAATAATAACAGTTTCGGTTTCACCGTCCCAGCCAACCTGCATCTCGAACGCATTTGACATAAAACGTATAGGAACAAGGGTTCTGTCCGAAACAATAATCATAGGCACATCCATTGTTATAGTAGACTGAACACCATTTTTGTCAACATAAATCGTATCGTCCATAAGCGTAAATTTAATTTCAATATCGCCTTTTTTTGCGGTTACCATACGGTTATCATTATTATAATCAACCGTTGCGCCCATATTTTCCAAAGCTGCGCGAAACGGTATCATAACTCTGCCGTCAGTGTTTACAGGCTTTACATCGTCATACTTAACAACCGTGTCGTTATACAGAATATGTATTTCCGAGTTGTCTGCAAGCGTTTCCGTAATCTTCTGAACTCTGCCTGCCGCCTGTGCCGTTATGCAGGATACCATCATAAATCCTGCCAGTATTGTTGAAATTATTTTTTTCATAATAAAAACCTCCATTGCATATTTTATCTCATTATATATCATTGTAACACCTTTGCAGTAAATTTGCAA
>CAJTUY010000017.1:37627-39216 GCA_910579415.1 uncultured Clostridia bacterium
TATTATGGAGGAAACTATGGCATTTGACGCAGTAAGTGTCCGCTGTCTTACGGACGAGCTTCAGAAAAAGCTCATAAACGGACGTATTGATAAAATATATCAGCCTGAAAAGGACGAAATCACAATAAACATACGAACCTTTGATGAATGCTTTAAACTTGTGCTTTCAGCCAGTTCAGCGCATCCGAGAGTTCATTTTACAAATGTGTCCAAAAAAAATCCGAAAACTGCTCCGCTGTTCTGTATGCTGCTGAGAAAACATATCGGAAGCGGTAAAATTACCGCAGTTGAACAAGTCGGATTTGAAAGAATTATAAAAATTTCAATAGAAAGCTATGACGAACTTGGCGATTTAACAACAAAATATCTGATTGCGGAAATTATGGGCAGGCACTCAAATATAATTCTTACCCACACTGACATGAAAATTATTGACTGTATTAAGCATATCGACTTCACAGTAAGCTCAGTAAGAGAGGTTTTGCCAGGACTTCAATATATAACGCCTCCGCCGCAGAGCAAAACTGACCTGACAGATATACAGGAAACTGCGAAAATTGATTTTTCATCACCGGTTCAGACTGCCGACAAAGCAATTCTGGCTTCAATTTCAGGAATAAGCCCGCTTACTGCACGCGAAATGGTATACCGTGCGCTGTCACGTACCGATATACGCTGCGGCGAGCTTACCGACAGCGGCAAAAACAAAATTTTATATGAACTTGTATGTCTTGCAAAAAATGTGCGTACACATAATTTTTCTCCTTGTATTATTATAAATTCAGCAACAAATAATCTTATGGATTTCAGCTCTGTACCTATTGAACAGTACGAAAATATGGCTGAAATACGTACCTTTGAAAGCATGAGCGAGGTGCTTGACACTTTTTATAAAACACGCGATATGCACGAAAGAATGCGTCAGAAAAGCGCTGACCTTGTGAAGCTTCTGAATACCGCCATCGAGCGTGTATCAAAAAAGCTTATAATCTTAAATAAAACACTTACAGGTTCAAAGGACAAAGAAAAGCATAAAATTTACGGTGATTTGCTTACCGCAAACATCTACAAAATAACTCAGGGACAGACAGAAATTGAAGTTGACGATTATTACAGCGGAAACAAGGTAACAATCACCCTGTCACCCACTCTTACCCCATCGCAGAATGCCCAGCGTTATTATAAAAAATACAACAAAGCAAAAACCGCCGAAGTCGAAGCCGCAAAACAGATTGAAAATGCAAAGAATGACCTTGAATATCTTGAAAGCACACTGGCAGCCGTTGAGACAGCAGACAGCGAAGCTGACCTCAACGCAATTCGCGCCGAGCTTATTGCAGAAGGCTATCTTGCTCGAAAAATAAGTCAGAAACGTCAGAAGCAGGCGGCGGCAAAGCCGATGCATTTTGTAAGTTCAGACGGTTTTGATATATACGTCGGAAAAAGCAATACACAAAATGATTATCTTACCACAAAGCTTGCAAACTCCTCAGATTTATGGTTTCATACAAAGGATATTCACGGTTCGCACACTGTCATAAAGCTTGGAATTGACAAGGATGTCCCGAAAGCAACTATAACAGAGGCTG
>CAJTUY010000018.1 GCA_910579415.1 uncultured Clostridia bacterium
CTCTGACATCTTTATCAACTAAAAAAGCCATAAACTTTCCGGCTTTATCAGAACGAATATATCCCATCTGATAATCTAAATTATCTATATTCATCGGAATAGATTTCATGGTATGTTCAACATAAAACAACATTCTTTTTGTATAATCATCTTTTCCTAACACAAACGGATACCTTACAGCAATCCAATTTCTATCAGAATACTCTTGCCACAAAGCACACTCAGCCTGCCGTTTTATTTCCTCATACGGAAAAGCTTTTCTGTCACACCATATCAATCCTTTTGAAACTCCATCAAAATCGGACTCAACAGTATTTATGTGCTTAGGCTCATAAACAGATGTGCTTGACATATGAATATATTTATCACAATCAACGGCTTCCATTACATACTTTATATCATTTGAGCAATAAGCAATTTTATCAATTACAACATCATAATGTTTGTTACCCAAAGCATTTCATGCTATCTTCATTTGTTCTTTCAATAATAATCCGCTTCACTCTGCCGCCATATTCATCAAAAGCTCTCCCTCTTGTTGCAATAGTAACATCATGACCTTTTTCTAGAAGTTCATTTACCGTGTATATGCCAAAAAACCTTGTGCCGCCTATTATCAAAATTTTCATTTTTCACCTCAATAAATCGGAATTTGAATTTTATAAATTCTTAGTATTTTATCATTTATTACAGTGTGTTAATAACACACCGTGAAATCCTCATAAATAAAGGATTTATCGCAGTATGTTCACCGTAATTACTCATTTAAGTTTATACTCTTTTATTTCATTTGTCAACACTGATAAGGGAAATATTAAGGGAAAGAAAATCTAATAACAAATTATAATAAAATGTGGTAATTGAAAAACTGTAACATATGTGTGAATAAATTATTTTGGAGGATTTAAAAATGAAATCATTATTTGAACAAAACGGAGGGACTTATACAAAAATCGGAGATTATTATATTCCAAACTTGACTGTTCCTAAATGTAAGCCTATAGGTAAATATGGTATGATATGCAGAACATATCTAAAAAATCACCGCAGGACATTCTATAACACTCTTTTTATAATTGGTAAATTGAATGATTATCTTTGCGATATTGATGCACAGGCGAATAAGTTAAAAGAAACACTATTACCCAAATATAAAGAGAAATACGGCGTTACAGAAAAACTAAAATCAGAAAATCAAATGGAATGGGTACAGCGTATGAATACAATAGCACATCAGATTGATGAAATCATACTTACAGATATAGTTTATGGAGGGAATGAATAATGAAAAAGTTTATAGCAATTATATTATCAATAATCACAATAACAAGTACAACTGCATTTTCGGCAGAAATTCTAAGAGAAACCACCCCACTTAATGCAACAGAGGAACAACTACAAATTGTTGAAAACCTAATTAGTGATATTCTTGACGAGGTACAAAATGGCAATCTTGGCTACACATTAGCATCAGGATATGCGAACACAAGAATACGAAAAGCGGTAATCGCAGGAGAAACGAATGGACACGGTTATGGGATATTATCACCCATAGCACAGAACGCAATCCGCAATATGCGCGATATGATGTTAAGACCTGATGTGTACACGCAAGCAGAAGAAAAATTAAAGGTATTGCTTGCGGACGTCATCATTGAGGTTGAAAACGGAATGGATATACATACCGCCATCAAAGCGGCTTATGAAAAAATATATCAATCCGTTAATTCATCATTCAACTATGATGAACAATTTTCGCTTGACACCTGTTACCGCGACATTCCCACCGTTGATATGGCTATGTTTACAATAGCAAGAAAATTATTATTAGAAAATCAATAATAAAAAATCAAGTCTTTCCACTATTGATGGTAAGACTTGATTTTTTTCTGTATAATTATCTATTCACGATTATAATACGCATTTATATATTCCTTTGGCGTCATACCGACATTCTTTTTGAAAGTACGGAAAAAATGTTCATAGCTTGAATATCCTGTTGCTATCTGCGCTTCCGCAACTGTAAATCCCTCACGAAAAAGTTGTTTTGCCTTTGTAATTCTCTGTAAAATAATATAATTGCTTATTTGCGTATTCGTATGCTTTTTGAAAATTCGTGATATATGATTAGGTGTTAAATAAAACTTTTCTGCAATATCCGTAAGATGAATATTCTCAACAAGGTGCGCGTTTATATACTTGATAATCTGATTGACCGTTTGCTGCGTTCCTGTAACTCTCTTTTCCACCTTGTCATTTTCAGCGTGAGTATAAATCAATCCGTCTATAATTTTCAGAATATCAAAAAATATTGATATTTCAGAAAAGGTATCGTTGTTTTTACAGGCGATAAAATCCTGCATACGATTAAGCAATAATGCTTTTTGTTTATCATCAAGAGTAATAACGATAGGTTTTTTTGTATCAGTAAAATAGCTGTATCTTTTATTGTCCGCTATAAAATTTTCAAGCCATTCCGTACTGATAGTTATAATATATCGCGCATACTCACAGTCAGGAAGTTGTGTAAACTGATGAATACAATATGACGGTATTATAAGCAGCGAATTTTCTTTGAGCGGCATTACATTATCACCGAGCAGTATATTTGACAGTGGCGTCAGACTTATATACAATTCAATCGCATTATGCGTATGCGGCGGCATTTGAATTGTAGGAATTTCATTCCTGTATATCACCTCAAATTTATTTTCAAACGAAGAATATCGGATAGTTTTATTCATACGTTCACCCCCTGCTTTTAGTATATCATATTGCGGAAATCAACGCAATATAAAAATGCGTGAATTTATCATAAAATAGGCATTATTTTGACATATACAAAAGCAAAATGATATTGTATAATAAAATTAACAATAAATTTAAGAAATAATTTAAGGAGGCAGACCTATGAAAGCAAAAGCATTAAAACGTATTTTATCCGCTGTATTATCTTTGCAGATGATATGCGCGTTTATTCCAACTGCTGCATTGAATGTAAGCGCGGAAGAATTGCAGATGTATCTGAACGAAAATTTTACTTCGGAAAATAACAAGTGGACGGGCAAGACAGGAAATATGGAAATCTTAACCGATGAGGAAATTCCGTATATGCGTTATATTGCGGCAGATACGGAACAAAAAGTAACGCGAAAGGTTGATACGACACTTCCCGGCGGCAGCGTATATGTCGCAGAATTTGACGTAAGATTTGCAGACGCAAATTCGGGTGTTGTAGAATTATACGGCGGCTCGCAGCTTGGCCCTACTGTCATTTTTGACGGAGAGAAAATAAAAACCAAATATGGTAATCCGTCAAGCTACGATACTATGTATCAGGGTGCGGAAGCGAATAAATGGTATAATGTGAAATTTCTTGCAAACGGAACAACAAGTATGGTCGGCTATACTAAGGCGGCAGGTACAGACGAGGAAGCACAAGCGACAAAATCAGAAAAAGTAATCAGAAACTTAAAGAATACAATATTTTCGCAGTTTAATGTTACAAACAAGGTAAACAGTGAAAGCGATATACGCTCCGGCGCAGTTGATGTTAGAAATATGAAAGTATATAAACCTGCACCGACGGAGGTTACTATCGGAGTGGCAGACGATATAAGCAAGGTTTCTATTCCTGCGGAGGGGACAACAAAGACAATAAATTACATTGTTGAGTCAGCTTCATATAACGGTGTGGATTTGTCAAACTATGAACCTCTGTCAAAAGAATTAGTAAAGTTTGAGCTTTATAATTCATATGATACAGAAAGTTTACAGGAGAATTTACCGACAGGCATAACATTAAATCCCGCAACAGGCGTTTTAACTGTAAGCTCCGAAGCAGACGCAGGCGAATACAATATCAGACTTTTAAGCTATGACGGCGCGGTATATGACAGTAAAAAAATTACCATAGCGCAGGCAGGTTCAGCGGCTTCTGTAAGTCTAATAAATTCGGCTGAAAAACTTCCTATACCAAATAACGGTACTGTCAGTACAGAATTTTTTGCACAATGCTATGACAAGGCAGGTAGCGAAGCGTATGGAATACCGCTTAAATGGTCGCTTTTAAATACCGATGAAACAGAATTAAACGATAGCGGAATAAGCATAGACGAAAACACAGGTGTTATTTCTTCAACTTCATCAGCAACGGCAAGCTCTTTTAAGGTAAAGGTTGCATTAGAAGATAATCCGAATATTTACGAAATTTCAGAAGAAATAGAAACATATAAAATGACTGCTTCTAAAATAGATATAATCGGATCGGATATGTTACAAACCGCGTCGCAGGTAAGTGAAACCTATACAATAAAAATATTCGACCAATACGGAGTGGAAATGCCGTCAGAGGAATTAAGCGGCTGGAACGCTGAAAATATGACAGACGGTATCACATTTGAAAACGGAGTGCTGACAGCCACAGCAAATAGCGACAGCGACGTTATAATTAAGGCAATATCAGGCGATATAACCGCAAGCAAGACAGTAAGAGTATATAAGCCTGTATTATCAGAAATCGCCGTAGACGGTGATATGTCAATAGAAATACCGAAAAGCGGAAATAAGAGCTTTACATATACTGCAAAGGCATACGACCAAAAGGGCATTGAAATTAAAGATACTGACTTTTCTTGGAGTATGGAAGCATATGACAATAACGGCATAACCTTTGACAGCGCAAAGGCTATAATTACAGCAGACGGCGCAGCAACAGAACAGACCATAACTGTTACCGCTTCAACTGCTGATATAAACGGCAGCTTAAAGGTTGTAGTTACAAAAAATCCGTTTACATACAAGCCTGTTGACGGCGGCTTTGAAATTGATAACGGAAACAAAAATTATACGCGTCCTATATATGCGGCGCATACAAACGATAAGGGCAAAACCTCGTTCAGATATATCTATTATCTCGGCGACAGACCGAAATTGGTATTATCAAATGCGGGTACAGGCACAAGTTTTTTTCGTTTCGCTCATATGTTTCTTGGAATAAAGGATGGAAAATGGCTTGATGAAATGAGCAATATAACTGCAAGATATGTAAACGGACACGAGGAATATGTCATAAAAGACAGTTCCTTTGAGGGTGAAATAAAGCTGACATATACACGCTCGGACAAAATCGACGCTATGCTTGTAAAAGCGGAGCTTCCCGACAGTGTAAAGGATAAGCTGGTAGTTGCAGCGGCAGGCGGAAATCGAATAGACAGTAAACAGCCTACGGGTGGAAATTCAAGCGCACTTGAATTTAGTCCGTCTGATACAAATTCAACCGTTCCGACCTTTACTGATAATTCATTCAGTATCACAGGCTCATATGCTACAATAAGCGGCACATCAAATGTAAAAATGAATTATGCCGCAAAGGACTCGTCAATGTACAGTTCAGGAGTGGACGCGTTATTAACCTCAACAGCGGCAAATCAGCCAATGGTGGTAGGCACGACTGACGGTAATACCGAAAATACAGTATATATGATGATTACAACAGATAGTCCGTCAGAAAACAAATATTTTAACGAGTATCAGACAAACGCAAGAGAAATATTTAACGATAGTATAAGCTATTTCAAAGGTGTTGCGGAAACTATAAAAATTGATACTCCCGACCCGTACATCAATTCAGCTATGCGCGCTCAGGTTATGGCAATGGATAACATATGGGATAATCCTGTTATAACTCACGGAGCAATCGGCTGGCATAACGGACAAGGCGGCTGGCGCGGCGGCTATTGCTTTGTAAATGCAGGCTGGAGCGACAGAATAAAAACTAATATTCAAAATTATATTGCAAGACAGGAGAAAGATACAGGAAGAATATGGGCATATCCATCTCACGACGGACGCTATAATATGAGCCTTGTAATGGTAGACATTATAATGCAGTATTGGGATTGGACGGGAGATGACGCGTTCTTTTCAGAGGAGGGCGGATATGAATTTATTGCCGGACACCTTAAATTTATGGACGATTATATGCAGGTTCCCGGAACAAATTTATATGAAAATTGGCTTGACGCTTGGAATACCGATAATAAATGGAATAACGGCGGCGCAGGCTCAATAGCAACCGCATACACTTGGAGAGCATATAATACAATGGCAAAAATCGCGTCGAAGCTCGGTAAGACAGACGACGCAACAGCATATCAAACAAAAGCTGATTTAATCAAAAAGGAAATGAACGAGCAGCTTTGGGACGCTGACACGGGTGTATTTGGAGAAGTAAAGGAACGCTTTGGTTACGGCAGACTTAACACCGCACCAGATTTATCGTCAACATATACTGCTGTTGATATGGGTATTGCGACTGACGAGCAGGTATATCAAATGATGAGATTTACCGATTACGCTGTTCCGAGTGTTGCAAACTTAGATAAAATTTGGGACAATATAGATTTTAAGTATTCTTCAAACAGACTTCCCGAATATTATTCAAGTGACGGCTTGTATGTTGAGGAGGTTATGAATAATGCCCTTGCATATTTTGAAAACGGTCAGCGCGAAATGGGAATGAAACAGTTTAGAGCTTGTCTTGTTCCCCTTATGAAAGGAAGCTCGGCAGGTCAGGGAACAGTTCAGCATATAGTAAAGGCTGATTTATCAAATAACGGTCATATTGACTTTGCAGACTGTACATCTCAATATGCGAGAACAGCAGCAGAGGGTATATTCGGAGTAAAGGTGAATGTGCCGAACGGAAAAGCTGATATAAAGCCCGGCTTCCCCGCAGATTGGAAATATGCGTCTATAAAAATGGACGCTGTAAGCTATGACTATACATACGAAAATAACATAGATAAATTTAGTGTAACATCAAAAGAAAATTTAAGCTATGAAATGCACATTCCGACAAGAAGCTCGAAAATTACAAGCGTTAAGGTAAACGGCGCGGAGATAACGGACTACACAGTAAATAATTTTGTAAACGTAATCACTCCTGTCGCAAGTGGCGCAGTTATTGAAGTAACATATGCAAATGACGAGCTTGCAAAAATAGAAACGGAAGCTGTCGGCGGTAAAAATGCTGATTATACTGTTAAATCAAACGGCAAAATCACAGCCATTTCAGACCCGCAGAGCTTAATTGTAAATACAGATGGTATCGGCACAGATACAATAACAGTAAACTTGGGCGAAAAGTCAGGACACCATACATTCTTTGTTACGGTAGAGAAAAACGATATGACAGCAGTATTGCCTGTTGACCTTGAAATTAAGGACGCGGTTGAATTAACCGATATGGAAATTGTTGCAGGGGCAAATGCGGGAATAAAAGTGAAGCTCACAAATAACACTGAAAAACAGCTTACACTAAATGCTACATTGTCAACTGTAAGCGGCAAAGTTACAGAAGAAAATATAACAATAGCTGCAAAGAGCGCAAGTAATGAAATTTTTGTACCGATTGAAAGCGAAACTGATTTAACACCCGGTAATAACAAGGTTACGTCAATTTTAAGCGGAGATGTAAACAAAACCATTTACGGCGAGATTACCGCTTGGGATTTAAAGGATAATGTAACAAATAATGCGGAGCAGTATCAGACAGTATCGCTCGATGGCGTTGTAAATCAAGATTTGAGAACGCTGCACCAAAATACATATGACCTCACTTATGAGGGTAACGAGCATTACAGGCTTGAAAGATTTTATTGGTCGTCTGACGCGGAAAGAACAGTTCTTCCGAATGGACGCGCTTGGTGGGAGCCGAACAGGGGCGCGGACGGTGTTCCGAGTAGCTTAAATCTTACATCAGGTAAGTATTTAACAGATATAGGCGTTCCTTTTGAAATTTCATCAGCAGAGGGAAACAATGCGGCTTTTGTATCGCTATATAATCAGTTCCCCGACAAGATGAATATTCCCGTTAATACAGACGGTTCAAAGATTTATTTTATGTTGAGCGTATCTACAAACAATATGCAGAGCAGAATTGAAAACGCGAGAATTACAGTCAATATGAAAGACGGAACAAAGGAGATACTTCCGCTTACAAACCCTGATAATATTGACGATTGGCTCAATTATCAGCAAGCAAAACCGTATGCGGAAACGGGATATGTGCAAATGCTTGGCGACAAAGCACATTCAAATATTCTCGCTCTTGACTTTGGCAAGGTTAATCAAATAGAAAGCGTTGACTTTGAATGTCTTTCAAGCGAGGTCTTAGCAGGTCTGTTAGGAATAACAGTTGTAAAGGGAGAATTTGAAGAACCGTTCTCGGCTGGTGAAATAGAATTTGACAAAACAGAATTAACCGCAGGAGAAACAGTTACGGCAACTTCTGCTATAAAAAATAACGGTGAAACGGATATACCCGTAAATATGATGATTGCATTGTATGATGAAAACGGAGCTTTAAAGGAATTGAAAACCGAAAAGCATACAGTAACGGCTAATAGTGCCAACGAATATAGCATTACATATTCAAATTCAGCGATTGAAAGCGGAGATTATATTAAAGCGTTCTTATGGAACAGTTTAGAGAATATGAAGCCGCTTACAGAAGCAAAGATTTTGCGTTAACTCTCTCCCTATATTTTATAAATGCCAATTCGGAATATTTCGGATTGGCATTTATAGTATAAGACTTCAAGGAGGATAATATGAAACTGACAAATAAAAACATAAATGTAATTACAATGAAATATCCCTCGTCGTGGCATAAAGCCTTGTGGCGCGAGGGTTTGGTGAGCGGTAACGGAAAAATAGGCGCAAATGTGTACGGCGGCACAAAACGCGAAAGTGTGCTTATAAATCACAGTGCTTTATGGACGGGTACGGAATGTAATCCTCTCCCTGATATAAGCAGAAGTCTGACAAAGACACGTCAAGCAATGGATAACAGAGATTTCAATACGGCAAATTGGATTTTAACAAATGCGCTTACAGAAAGCGGATATAACAATGAGCGCGGTTATCCGCTGCCACTTGCAGAACTTAATATGTCTTTTACAGGCTTTACAGGATTTTCTGATTATCTTCGCGCTGTCAATATGGAAACAGGCGAAGTAAGCTCGCAGTTTTTAGAAAAAGGTGTATGGATAAAAAAAGATTTATTCGTATCACGAAAAGACGATATGATAATTCTTAGAATACAAGCAGATAAACCTATCTTAAACGCAGTTTTTTCATTTAACACACCTGTATGCACTGATGAAAATAATAATACATACAGCTTTGTAAAAGAACACGCGTCAGTAAAAACAAGCGGAAATATCATAATTTATAAATCACTCAACACTGATAATTCCCCATACGGCGCGGTGGCAAAAATCGAATGTGCAGACGGAATGACAAAAATCGGTAAGGATAGTATAGAGGTAGAAAATGCTGACGATATTCTTATAAAAATAAAGGTTTTTATAAATGAAAATCCGAATACGGACGGGATTATAAATGGAAGTTATGAATATTTCCTAAATCGCCATATTCCATTACACAGCAGGCTGTATCACAGTGCGGAGCTTAACCTGTTTGACAATAATAATTTATCAAACGAGGAACTTATGCTGAACGCATACAGCGGAACATCACCAAATGAGCTTATAGAAAAAATATGGCGTTACGGACGGTATCTGTTTATATCGGGAAGCGCAAAAGACGCTCTGCCGTTTTCGATGTACGGCTTGTGGTGCGGAGATTACAATGCGATATGGAGCCATAATATGGCAAATGAAAATATACAGATGATGTATTGGCATACGAATGTAGGAAATATGCAAGAATTAAGCAAGGCATTATTTGAGTATTATATAAATCATATGGACAGTTTCAAGGATTGCGCTAAAAAACTGTACGGCTGCAAAGGGATATTTATTCCTGCGGGAACAACGCCTAATATGCCGCTGCCGTGTCAGCTTGTACCGGTGATTATAAATTGGACAGGTGCGGCAGGCTGGATAGCCGGACATTTTTATAAGTATTATTCATATACAAAAGATAAAGAATATCTGCACAGTGTTATTTTGCCTTTTATGAAAGCGGCGGCAGATTTTTACGAGGATTTCATTGTGTATGATGAAAACGGACTGTTGAAAATTTATCCGAGCGTTTCGCCTGAAAACACGCCATTGAATTTCATACCAAAAGACAATGGCGATATGGCGCACCCTATGACAAGCGCGGTTAATTCCACTATGGATTTGGCGATAATCAAGGAATTGTTTACAAATTTAATCGAGTTATGCGTTGAGCACAATATATACGGTGAAAAACTCAAAATATGGGAAAACATCGTAAATTCAATTCCCGAATATGGTGTAAATAAAGACGGAGCCGTCAGGGAGTGGCAGAATGACAATTTTGAAGATAGATATTATCACAGGCATTTGTCGCATATATATCCTGTTTTTCCGGGTGATGAAATAACAACAAACGACGATATGGTATCAGCATTTGAAAAGGCGGTTGATTTGAGAGATATTAGCGCACAAACAGGTTGGTCGCAGGCACATATGGCATCAATATATGCAAGATTTAATCGTGGCAATGATGCGATGGACTGCTTAAATAATCTCGTAAGAAGCTGTATGCAGACTAATTTTTTCACGCTGCATAATGATTGGCGGCGAATGGATTTGTCTTTGGAAATGGACTCTGCCGCTCCTATTCAGCTTGACGCAAGTATGGGATATGTAAACGCGGTTCAGGAAATGATTTTGTATTCATCAAAGAAATTGATAAAACTGCTTCCGGCTCTTAGCGATAATATGCAGCACGGAAAAATTACAGGATGGAGATTTGAGGGCGGTATTATTGATATGGAATGGGATCTTGTAAATAGTAAATTCAGGGCAGAATTAACGGCGGTACAGGATTTTAATAAAAAAATTGAGTTGCCTAATTTTTGCGTTAAAAACTTTGCATCAGACAATGCAAAGTTTAATATTATAAACGGAAATACTGTCGAGATAGAATTAAAGAAAGGCAACAGTTTAAGTATATATACCGTCATTGAATAAATATTTTTAACATTCGAACGACAAACTGAAATAATTTCTATAAGGCTATTGAGAGTGTTCCAAGAGTAGATATAAGCTGATATGATGAGGACGATGAATAAAAACCTACATAAACCGCAAACAAATTTTCGTTTTGTTGTTGACTTTAACAGCAAAAAGAGTTATAATATATGGCAAATGAAACTAAGCAAACGCAACAGGTTGTATGTCTGTGTTGTACTTAATAAAATGTTATGTATAACAGATGACAGTAGCAATATTATTCACTGCCGAACCTGTAAGACGGATATAAATGTGTGATTGAGTTATTAAGACGAAAACAGAATATAGCTATATAAGCCACTAAGACCATAGAAGTCACTAAGGCACAATTAAGAGATTTTTCTTTTAGTTGTGCTTTTTGATTTATATTAGCCAGATGATAAGGCTTAAAACAGTCAATTCGTAGAGAGCAGAACTATGCTAAAAAATCTTAATACAAAAATAGGTGCAAGCATAAATGGCAATTACAGTCGAGTACTTAATAGGGTTGTAATTGATAAAGATGTTGTTGAAAATATATTCAAAGAACACAACAAACAAATTGCAAGCAACAGCATCTAAACAATTATATCATTGTTCTTGGAGAGGAACTCTAAAAACTACTACTTTTATTGTGTGAGGAGGCGATAATTATGGCTGTTCACCATGGCGGAAAGGTTGGTAAAGCTGCAAAAACTTTAGTAAGCAAATTTTCTTCAAGAAAAGCAAAAAGCTCTGCAGGAAAAATGCTTGCTGAACACAAAGCAAAAAAGCATTAAAATGTACTTTCTCTAATATGCTTTTTAACTCAACCATATTTAAAAGCGAAAAACTCCCGATACAGTATGTTACTGTAGTCGGGAGTTTTGCTTTATAAACTTTTAATTTTTCGCCAAATATCACTCATCATTTCATTTATTGCTATCACCTTTTCGCCGGATATGTATCTGTTGCCGTTGGCAATCCTTGCAATTTGGTTTATGTTAGTTCCGATGTGATTTAACTCTTTGTAAATTTTCAGCAATTCCTCTGTCGGAAGCGGTTTAATCTCACAGCTTTGAATTAGTTTTGTCAGTACCGCAGTTTTTGTAAGTCCTGATTTTTCTGCAAGTCTGTCAAGTTTGTGCTTGTCTTTATCGGACAGATAAAACTGTACCTTGTTATTTTTGTATCTCATAAAATCATTCCTTTCGTTTGGGGGATTGGGGGCTTTGCCACCAACAATCGGGCATTTGGGAGTACAAATGCTATGCTTGCAAGTACAAAAGCGGTTATTTATATATTTTAAAAGTTAAACTGCTTCAAAATATAATTCTGATTGACAGCTTAACTAATATCATCTATCATCATTTTATATGTATTGATTTTATATGTTTTCGGTATGGATGCAGTATTAAATTTACGGTATATCAATACTGCTTTTTATAATAGACATATAACATTAAAAATTTCAATACTGAAATTTGAAATAATCAATATTATTGCAATATCGAAAGTATATATTTTCAATACCGCATAATTACCATATCATAAAAGTTCTCATAATTATCCTCCTTTCCTTATTCAACTCTACGGACATCATCGCGGTTTAACAGATTTTTTCCCTGATTGATACTTAGAAATCTTTCAAGTGCGTCAGTGCGAATGATATTCTTTCTCCCGACTTTAAGCACGGGCAATTTATTCCATTCGACTAACTTACGCATAGTATTTCTACCAATACCTGTGTATTCTGCCGCTTCTTCAATAGTCATACCTATTTTGACATTCATCATAGTTGCTCCTCCTTTCTTATGTATTCAAAATACAACTTTTGTGTTATGATTATATGCCTATTGTTACTATTTGTCAATATTAATCGCAACTTTTTATTAAATATTTTTAAATTTATGTTGCATTTAACAACTTTATGTGCTATAATATTTATACAATAAATTTACAGGAGGTAAGAAATGGAGGAAACAACAAATGTCTACACTGCACAACAAATAGGCACACGAATAAAAGAACGCCGTAAAGAATTAGGGATTTCTATGGAAACGCTTGGCAATGCGCTTGGAGTGAATAAATCCACCATTCAAAGATATGAAGCAAGAGGTATTGATTCTAAAAAGAATTATATTCTTATATCCATAGCTGACGCTCTTGATACAACAGTGGAATGGCTTACAGGATTAAGTGATGAAAGCGATTTTAATATTTCCAGTGTATGTAAATCAGAGCTTGATAAATATATCACAGCTTATATAGCTGAGTTAATTGAGAATGTACCTGCTCAAGAACATCAACAAATGCTGACAAGTATACTCGGCTGTTTTATAGATATGTTCAGTATACTGAGTAATCATTTCGGAATAGCTATGAAGTCAATAGCTGATATAGAGAATGATATGGAATTAAAATCATCTTTGACTAAATACGCACTTAATTCAGGCGATATTTCCGAAAAGGTATATCAGCAGGAAATGGAACAGCCTATTGAGGACTTTAAGCAAATGGCGGATTGTATGCTTCATATATTTGATAACGATGGAAAAAGCCATATAGCCCAAGTTTATGAAATCAGAAATACGACAAGACAGAATTTCAAAAAATAACATCGTGGCTATTGCAAAAAGATAAATATTATGTTAATCTAAGTACACAACATATTGTTACAGTACCGATTGCCACGAGTCATTGTGGACAATAAGCGGCGCATATCACCATTTATCAAGACTCGAAGCACAATAAGTACGACATCGACTTGCTAAATGTCAATATGCTTGCTTCTTCTCCACACTGAAAGAAAGGAGTTAAAATGGCAAAAGGTTCAGTAAGAAAGAAAGGCAAAAAGTGGTATTACAGATTTTATGTTGAGGACGAAAGCGGAAACCTTGTTCAAAAGGAATTTGCAGGCACAGAAAGCAAGAGTGAAACACAGGCTATGCTTCGTAAGGCAATGGAGGATTATGAAAGTAAAAAATTCATTGCCGAGTCAAAGAATGTAACGCTCGGTGATTTGCTTGATATGTGGATTGAGGAGGAAGTTAAACCCGGCAATTTGAGTAACGGAACTGTTATGGCATATGAGGGAACGATAAGACGTATTAAACAGCACCCTATCGGGAAACGCAAGCTGAAAAGTATTACATCAGACCATCTTCAATCATATATGGACTTGTTGAGTTTTGGCGATAAAAACAACAAAGCTTTAAGCAAGGGATATATGCGATTATTTTCAGCAGTATTACAAGGCTCATTCAGGTTTGCGGTATTTCCCAAAAGATTGATTACATTCAATCCAATGCAGTATGTCATACGGCGTGAAAAGAAAGAGGAAGTCAACATCTTTGAAAATGATAATAATGGAAGTGAAACACAAACAATTACTCACAATCAATACTTAAAGCTGACAGAATATCTCAAAGATAAAAACAATCCTGCATTACTTCCCTTACAGATAGCATATTATACGGGTTTGCGAATTGGTGAAGTATGCGGCTTAACTTGGCAGGATATTAACCTTGATGAACAATATCTGACAGTAAGGCGAAGTATGCGATATAACGGTGAACGACATAAGACAGAAATCGGAGTTACAAAGCGTAACAAAATCCGTACCGTTGACATTTGCGATACTCTGACTGTTATTCTTCGTAAAGCAAAGACGGAGCAAATGAAAAACCGATTGAAGTACGGAAACTTGTATAGCTTAAACTATTACAAAACCGTCAAGGAAAAAGACCGTACATATTATGAAGTTTATGCTTTGCCTATGACAGAAGAAAAGCCGGAGGATTACAAAGAAATTGGCTTTGTATGTACTCACGCAGATGGGGTGTTTGAATCAACAAGTGCAGTTGGTCAAATGTGTAGGACAGCGAGAAAGAAGGTAAAAGGCTTAGAGAACTTTCATTTCCATTTGCTCAGGCACACGTTCACGAGCAACCTGTTGTCAAACGGTGCAGCACCAAAAGATGTGCAGGAACTTCTCGGACACGCTGACGTAAGTACCACTATGAACATTTACGCACACTCAACAAGAGAATCAAAACACAATTCCACAAAACTGCTTGATAAAGTAGTCGGTGGAAACTAAACAAAAAAACTTTCCCTTATTTTTGATCATAAGGGCAAAAGTAAGGGAAAGGTAATAGATTAAACGGTATGAACATACCAAAACCTTAGTGTTTATGAGGAAAATTTAAAATTATTAAGATAAATCAGAATTTATCTCATTCGGAAAATAAAATATATTTTTGATGTTCTTTCCATTTATCTGCTGATAAAACCGTAAAATCAGATAACTGAACATTTCCATCTTTATCTTCTGTATATCCCCACGAAAAACCTGCCAAAAAAACTAATTGGCTATCATTCATTCTGGACGGCATATCGACCAAATAGGTATAGGCGCGCCAATCAAGTTTTTCACTATCTCCTAAGTTATTACAGGGAGCGTCAAAAAATTCTGCGGGATATCCATACGCAAAATAAGGATTTTTACAAGATCTCATTTCTTCGGTAATGTCCAAGTCAAATGAAACAGTAGTTGGCTTCTCCGCTTTTATATCGGCATAATCTCTGCGTTCAACAACCTGCATCCAACCGCAATATCTTTCATATCCATGCAAATCAAGATTTTCAAAATAAGCATGCAGCATAGGATAACCAATACAATTGTTTACATCAAACGGTAATGTTAATGCATTAAATCCCGATTCCTGAGTGCTTGTTATTTTTTGATAATCTATGCATACTTTATTGTTTTTTCCTCTCAAGTTAAAAATAATTGTATATTTCATTATTTAAACTCCCTATTGACTATAATTTATCCTCTTAATCGCTGAAATCAATATCATATCTTGTTCCATGCGAAAGTAACAATCCCTCTATTAGTTGGATACATAGAATACAGGTATTTTTATCACTAAAATCATTATGTCCGTTATCAATCCACTCGGCAAATGCTACGCGCAATTTTGCTGCTATCTCCGCATTTTCATACTTGCGGAAATATCCTAAATTTATTCCTTTTCCATGAGCGGTAAACCAATCACCAGCAATCGCAACAATCGGATTTTTCTCAATCTGCCTCATTTTATTAGAAAGTCCATATGTAATCACATAAAATGACTTATTTTCATAAAAGGCATTCACATTACGCACATAAGGTATACCGTTTTCTGTTGTTGCCAACGAAATGATATTATCTTTCCCAAAACGTTCAGCCATAATTTTTTCAGATATTTTCGTTAGTTTTTCCATCTATTATTCCTCCATAAATTCCGATTTATCACTGAATATCCTTGCGAAATTGTTCAAGACAAGCTTGAATTTCCGCACATACTGCGCGGTCGTTTTCAAACACCTGTGCAAACAAGCGTTTCAGAGTTTCCTGTGTTTCCTTTTGTAAAATCAAATCTGCGGACTGTGGGGTAATATTATATCCTGTTTTTGGACCTACACCAATCACGCCCCATATCTTCCAGCCGATACCATGTGTTTCGTTATTTCCATCCATTGTATACCGTGCAAAAAAAGTATCTCTAAGACGACCATGTATTTCTTTGTTTTCGCAAATATTAAATAACAGATTATCCTCTCCGCAAAATGCTTCCTCGGCATGCCATCTCGCTTCAACCAACACACCGTTTATGGCGTTCATCATGCCGGCAGTGTCCATAGCATTTTCCACCGTCACATTGTCAAGCGCGTTCATAATCATGCTTTCAAGCTCTGTATGCACGTCATAAGACATGGCAGATGCAATGCGTTCCAGTAATTCTTTATACGACATCTCAGGCGCAGTGCTGCCTGTAATTACAATAGCGTCTCGCATTACAGAATGCCAATTATCAGGCAGGGCATGGGACTTTGAATCCAATCCAAATATTGTATTCTCATCATAGCCTACCGCAAGAATCCATTCCATTTCGTTTTCTAACCGCAGCAATGTCGGGAAACCGTTATCCATAGAGTTTTTCATTGCGAAAAGCACTTCTTCCTGCGTGCTTGTACCGTCGAAGCGCAGATAGGAAAATCCCGCAAACCGTGCCAGCGCGTTAATAAAACCATCATCCCATCGCCAGCGGTTTGAAAATCCCGGCAGAGTATGCGGATTCACACTGTCATCCCACGGGTAATCAAAACCAAACGCAAGTGTTGACGCTGTCAAGAGACAGTGATAGATGGACGTCTGGTGGCGTTCCGGCAGATTATCACCGCAGGGACTGCAATGAATGCAATAGCGGCGGTTCGGGACACACCAATAAGGTGTGTCCTCCGTATATCCTTTTGTAATTACCAACGCGGAAGAGAGTGCCGCAGTGAAGTTGTCCGACTCCGCATCTATTGGAAACGGCACCTGATTTTCCAATATTTTTTTCATATATCTATAACCTCCACTTATAACTGTATTTTCAATCCATCATACGCAAAATGTATGAAATTTAATTTTTTCTCCCAATCTAACCTTTTGACATTATTTATAATACCATGTATTCTATAAAATTGCAAAGTTTATTAATTGTTATTTTTTGGTAATATTCTAATAAAATAAATGTTAAAGGTTTGGAATAACTCACTTCAACCGTTTATTCGTTTATTTGTTTATTCGCTTATTTTCTATTGATAGGTATATAAATTTCTATCTTTGAAGATTCATCTACGAAGTTCTTATCATATACTTCAAATGTTGGATATCGAGAGAATGTATTTCCAAGAGCTGTATTTACTGAATCCGGCTGGCTCAATCCATTCTCTTTTAACCATGTTGAGAAGAAATACTGAAAGAATCTTCCGCTTGTTTCATCCTCAAGAGTACACTCAAAAACTGCATATTCACAAGCTTCAAAGCGTCTGCCAATCAATCCGACAGGAAGATGCTCAAGAGTTGACACTTCAACAGCAACGATATATTTAGCCGTATCATCCTCATTACTCTCGTGTGTCATTCCGTAAATTAATGAATCGTTTACTTGATCAGGAATCTTCTCGATAAGTTTCTCTGTATTCCAACGCTCATACAAATCGCTTATATACTCCGTTCCTTTTCCAACACCATTGTAATTAATATCTGTCTCAATACCAATTACTAAGAAACTGTCTTTCTTGACAAATCGAACATTTTCAAATACACCTTTTAAATCCATTGTTATGCCTCTTTTCTGTAATATATTTGAAGGCGGAAATGGAGTGATGTGTATATCTGCTCTTCGAAACTGTGCCGGCGAAGTTCCATAAAGTAACGAGAAACTTTTTGTAAAAGCTTGCTGTGATGAAAATCCGTTTTCAAAAACAATCTCAATAATACGCTTATCCGTTTCCTTCAGCTCTACCGCTGCACGATATAAGCGATAACGATTCAGATAGTTCTTGACTGTGTAGCCTGTCAATGTTCTGAACAGATATGCAAAGTAAGACGGTGAAAGGTATATTTGTTTTGAGATATCAGAAACTAAAATATTCTCATCATACTGATTATGTATAAATTCAATAGCTTCACGCATTAACGCAGTATAGTCCATGCCGCTTCCTCCCTCCATCATTATCATAGCACATTTTAAATCGAAAAGTTTTGTCAAAATCGACTTCATTTAAATTCAATTTCTGATTTTTAATCTCAAATACATATAAGCCGAAATCAGTTTTTTACAAATCCAAAGTGCCGCTCTGCTTTGCCTACAGTTTCATCGATTGTACTGTCGGGAGTTCTTTCAATCCAATAATAGCCACTATCCTTTATGTCTTTATAGCTTTTCTCATTTAGACTTTTCAGTGTCGCATTACATAGTGCCGTTGCTTTATCAGTATCAGATGTGCTGTTTATAAAGTCACTAAATCCCTGATGGTCGGGGCGATTACAGTAATCATCAACTAAATTTGAAGGTTCTTTTATCAAAAAGATTATCCGGGATACATCTGTCAATTTTTCAGCTTCTTCCATCGTCAGATGGCAGTCACACAATACAATTTGATTTTGTGAAAGACGAATCAAATCCAATAGTACAAAATCTAATTGTTCTCTTATGTTATCAATCAGCCATTTTTTATACTCCTCTACCGTACGTCCAAAAAACCCATCCGCATCTTTAAAAACTTTGTTCATTGACGGTTGAAAGGCTGAATTAGAAATTGTTTGATGATGTGCAAACTGCTCATCGACATCATAAACCAATAAATTGTGCCGTTTAGCCAACTCACATGAAATAGTTGTCTTTCCGCCGCAAGGTGTTCCGGTTATAAAATAAACATTTTTTAAATATTCTTTGATTACATTGTCTTGAAATATCATTGCAAAATCTCCTTTATTAAATAGTTTATATCGTTCTGCTTGTACATAAAACTATTTAACATAGTTCCATGTACTTAGATATTTCTTAATCTTAACACCATATTTTTCACCTCCGAAACTTCCGATTTTCCTAATCTCACTTATAACTGTATTTTCAATCCGTCATACGCAAAATGTATGAAGTTCAATTCTCTCTCCAATTCTCTATAATCATCATATGATTTTCCCCAATCCTCCTCCAAATGTGTAATAATAACTTCTTTGATACCATACTGATTCCGTATGGTATCAACTTCATCTAAAGTAAATAATTCTTTTCTCAGCGGGTTATCTTCATTTAATACAAAGCCGTCTTTTAATACGTCCCCAACAATTGTGTTGCCTATAATCAAAACATCTGCACCCTGAAATTTCTCTGATTTTGGAAATGGCTTTACATCGCATGGGGCATAAATTATTTTTTTGTTATTAGAAGAAATAATAAATATCGCCACGTGCTCCTGTTTATCTACCGGAACCAGTTCAACCCCAATATTATCTTTTTGGAAAGCACGAATTTCTTTTGTACATACAAGACCTTTTACTTCATAATATTTAATGAGCGAGCCATACTTTGTACTTTGTTTTTTAATATCTTCGATAATTGCCGGTAAAGAAGCGACTTCTACCGGATTATCCGATTTCTTTCCTATTGAGGCAGCAAGCCAATCCATTTTCAATTGTTCAATCACACGCATTCCCATTGTGTGGTCAGGATCGCAATGACTGTATAAAATATGTTCAACTTTCTGTATGCCGGAATTATTCAATGAAGCATTAATATCTTCAGGCGTATCAATCAATATATTCACATCTTCAATAAACAGACTGCATCCCGTTCTTGCATAAGGAAATCCTTTCTGTCGCGCTTCTGTACATACACGACAGTTACAACACGCTCTTGGCGTACTGACACACCCGCCCGAGCCAAGTATTATTACATTCATATACCGTTTGTCTCCTTTTCTACAAAAGCAATGTAAGACTTCAATTTAACTTTTCCTATCAATTCAGCAGACTAAAATTCTATAGTTGAATCCAATAACGCTGCTCAGTATGTCCGTTTTCTTCGACTTCATTTTCCAATACTCCGCCATTTTTAATAATTGATTTCGCTGAACCAATATTATTTTTATCGCAGCACATCAAGACTTTGTTAATACCAAGTTTCTTACATTCTTCTAATGCTAAAGCAATCATTGCTGTCGCATAACCTTTTCTCCTTTCACTGGGTCTAATTCCGTCGCCTATATGACCACCTGTTTTTAATAATTCATCGTTCAAATAATGACGAATGTTGACAGCTCCCACTAAAATATTTCTGTCTTTATCAAGACAGAATAAAGTCGTATCTGGAACTCTACCGTTTTTTTCTTCCTTTATATTGAGATTTTTCAGGTAATAATCAAAATTATGAAAATCATTTACCCATATTGCTCGCGGAGACATATCTATGTGATTTACTACAATATCATTTTTCCATTCTTCCAGCATTTCAAATAGCTGTTCTTTATATTCATAGGTTAATTTCACAAGCTCAATATTCATTTTTCTTACTCCTAATTGTCGATTTTCTACTGCATATTGTACCATAAATATAGACAAAATTCAAGCAGCATATATAAAAATGGGCATTTAGGGCTTGATTTTGAAGATTATACGCATAAGTATATTAACTTGCTCAATTGTAATTTTAAACATATAGCTTTTGTGCGGTTTTCAGTGTCCTAAATGCCCATTTACACAAGGATTTATGGCTTTTCTCGATTATATACAATCGTTGAATATACGATTTCCTCTGCCTGTGCTTTTACGTTATTCATCATACCAACCCATTTCATTTGGTCGGTGGCTTTTAACTGTTCCGTAACGCCTTGTTTGACCGCAAGCTCTGTAATCAGTCTGTCAACCTCATTTTTAGCTTTTGTATCAATCTTTTCAAGATATGCAAGCAGTGTTACGTTTGTAAGCAATAACGAATAAAAAGCATTGTGATGTTCTTTAATGAATTTCTTATGTAGGCTACCATATTTCCCAATATTATACCTTTTCTGTGAAACAGTTAAATTCGGGATATAATAATCTCCAACTTTAACATACTCAATTCCGTTTTCAATAAATCTTTCTTTCATAATCGTGTTCCTCCTAAAATTTAATATATTTACCTAACTACCCATACAGGAATGTGGCACATTCCTGTACGAGTAATTATGGAATAGTCTGTTTATCTTGATATATCAGACCGTTTCTTGTGTTTGCTTTTATTTATGGCTTTTAGCATTTCCTTTATCTTATCAATTCCGAGATATTCTTTGATTTTATCAAAATTCCTAAGTTCAACTCTCAAGCGGCTATTTTCTAAATTCAAATCCCAAACTTTTGATTTTAGCTTTTGGTTTTCATCAGTTAGTGTTGAGATTTTCTCCGCTGATTGCTGTTCGGCTCTTTCTGCCCGATAACATCTTCGGGCGAGATTTTGAACCATCTTAACCAATTTCTTTATAAACGGTTCTACATATTTTGATTTATATGTCTTTGCCGACATCAACGGTGGTGGCTCTGTAATTTCAAAGTCCTTGTTATCATTCAGCTTTTGAGCCGTTGTCAAAGCGTATTCCTCTGCATTTTTGTAAGCAGATATTGTATGCTCTAAATCTTCTTTTTGCTCGGTTAAGGCTTCAACTTCCTCAATCAGTTTATCTCGCTTAAACTCACTGACAGATTTATGCTTTTCGTGTGTTCCTTTTTTATCCCACTCAATACCGTATTCAAGCATGATTTCTGACAACTTTTCCTTTTCGTAATAAACCCATCTGTTCCATTCCGTATCGCTTCTGCCTTTACCGACAAAACCTTGCGCTTCAAGAGCCTTTTTGAGTGAAACCCTTGTTTCAAGTCCTCGCTTGCTTCCTATGGTAAACGGTACAAAATCTATATGCAAATGCGGAGTTGCTTCGTCCATATGCAGATGAGCCGAGAATACATATAAATTCGGATTGCGTTCTTGAAATGTTTTCATATACTTATCAAGAATAGTTTTTGAAAGCTGAACGTTTTCTGAGGCTGCGTGCATATCCTCAAAATTTCCGATTTGCAATATTACTTCGTGAAATAATTTTTCCTGTTTGCCTGTACGGATTTTTTCGTAGTAATCGTCAATTATTCTGTCATTGCGTGTTTGTCTTGCGTTGAATTTTGCAAGAGCTTCATCGAATAACTTATGATAAACGTCTTTTATATTTTCATTACAATATGTAATGTTATTTTTTGTACGCTCTGAGTCAACATTCTCTGCTGTAAAATCTCTGTTATTATGTCTGACAGAGCCTTTTACGACCATTACACTTATAGTTCTCCTCATTCTATAATAATCACTCCTTTCTGTATTTTTATAACGAGCGACAGCGAGTTGGTTTTGTTATCTATTTTCAAAGCTGTTTACAGATTTGAAAATAGCAATAAAAATTTCCTTATTCGCTCGCTTTGCGAGCATTAGTATTTTTGTTACTTTGGTCAAAAGTAACGCAAAAGCACTTTTGTCAGCATAGCCAACAAAAATGCCGACAGTCTGCGACTGTTTGCGCTCTTGCAGAGGGCATATCGGCTGCCGCCGATGTGTTTCGCCTACGGCTACACACACGCAAGCGGAAAATATAATTTTCGCTTGCTATTATGGTAAATATGAGGTAAAGCTATCGCAATACCTCATATTACCAATCGGCAATACGTCATTTCATTCCGTAATTGCCTGAACAGGAATGTGCCACATTCCTGTTATATCTCTTATGAAAAATCTACCAACGGAAGTCCGTAGGTATGCCTTTTTCATCGAGACATTTTTTGCGCGCTTCCTCACGCTCCTGCTCTGTCGGAGCAGTTTTATATTTCTCGCTCTCGCTTAATATCTATTTAGTATTCATATAAATCTACGATTATATCTTTGTAGCCCTTGACCATTGACAACCCCTATATAACTTGATATAATGTATTATAATATTAAGTTATATAGGAGGTATTTTATGAGTGGGGGCATAGTAACTGTATCAGTATTTGGAGTATTTTTTTTCTTATACAAAGCAGTTTCAACTTTAATAAATTATATTTTGTGGGCTAAAAAAGGCTCTCGTTTTACTGGTAGAATTATTGATTTAACAAAAACCATAAATGCTTATAGTAAACATAAATCTCAGTCTACAAAATATACATATGAGATTGAAATTGATGGCGAAAAAAATCATGCTAAACTTATAGAGTTTACATCTAAAGATAAACCAAGCAAATATGATGTAGGTAATTATATTGATATATTTTATCGTCAAGACACTGGTGAGGTAGCAAGTATTGAAATGCTAAAAAATGAGTGTTTCGAATACTTTTTTATGATTTTTGTATGTATCGGTATAATTTTACTTTGTTTTTATATCTCAGTATATGTACTATAATTTACTCATAAGTATAGTTTTCAGATAATACGGATTTATACTGTTTAGCATTTCCTGACGGATATATTCGTCATAACTATTGCTTTCTGTCGAATTATCTGGTATAATATCATCAGTGTCAATCACATTCGGCTGTCTTTCATCTGCTCCAACAGATGTGTCCAAGACAGTCGTACTTTTATTTGTCATTATTATCACACTCCAATCCATTGTAAGTTTTTGCGACAAGTTCAAGTATATCAAGAAATTCATCACTGATTTCTGAACATCTTTCTATTCGCCGCAGTTCTGTTAAAATTTCCATCATTTGATTACGCAAAGCCTTGAATACTCTCGGATTACCCTGAACAATAACATCGCGCTCTGATAAGCGTTTAATTATATAATCCTGCTTGTTAAGCCCTGACAGCTTCACACGTCTGTTTAAGTCCTCGCTTTCTTCCGGCGATACTCTGAACGAAACGATTACATTTCTCCATCTGTTCTTTTTGTCAAGATTCTTTGCTGACATTTTCTTCATCTCCTATTCTGATATGATTTAATCTATCTGCCATTTCCGTCTGAGTTGTAGGGAATAGATGAGCGTAACGGTATGTAATATCTATACTTTCGTGTCCTACTCGGTCAGCGATTGCAACAGCCGAAAATCCCATTTCAATCAAAAGCGATATATGAGAATGACGGAGGTCATGTATTCTGATACGTTTTACTCCCGATGCTTTTGTACTTCGTTTCATCTCATTATATAAGTAGCTTTTTGTTACTTCAAACAGTCTGTCATTCAGCTCTGTTTCATATAACAGATTTATATATTCCTGTATTTCCTCAATCAGAAAATCAGACATTTTTATAATTCTGTTGCTTTTGGGTGTTTTTGGCTCTGTTATAACATCTCTGCCTTTTAACCGTTGATATGCTTTTGAAATTGACAACGTGCCTTTTTCAAAGTCAAAATCTGATGGCGTTAGTGCAAGCAGTTCGCCCTCACGAATACCGCACCAATACAGAATTTCAAAAGCATAGTACGACATAGGCTTATCCATCATAGCTTCTGAAAACTTTTCGTATTCTTCTTGTGTCCAAAATTGCATTTCTCTGCTCTTTTCCTTACCCATATTTCCAACCTTTGCGGCAGGATTAGACGATAAACCATAAAATCTTACTGCATGATTGAAGATTGCGCTAAGCTGATTATGCAAGGTTTTTAGATAAACAGGTGAATACGGCTTTCCTCTATGTTTTGCATTCATCATTTCATTTTGCCATGCAATAATGTCTTTTGGACAAATATCGCACATCTTTTTATTTTTGAAATAAGGCAGTATCTTTGTCCGCATAATATGCTCCTTTGTATGCCAAGTATTTTCTTTGATACGCATTTTCAGATCTTCCGAATAAGTCTGTGCAAAACTTTCAAATGTCATATCCAAATCTGATTTTGATTTATTAAGCTGCTCTCGCTCCCACGCCTGCGCTTCACGCTTAGTAGTAAAACCTCGTTTCTGCGATTGTTTGCGTTCGCCTTTCCAATCGGTGTAACGATATATGGCTCGCCATGTATTTGTTTTTGAGTCCTTATATACCGGCATTTGTACCACCTCCATCATCAAAGCACAGCTTTTTCAAAAAATAGTTTCTGTTTACCTTTCCGGCAATTGTGAGTTTGCCCATCTTTCTCAATTCAGCATTGAGTTCTCTCATTATTTTGTAAGCGTGGGATTTTGAAATGCCTAATTCTTCAGCAACATCATCTGCCGTCATAAATTTGTTATTTACCATTTTATATCTTCTTTCTATAATAATTTTTATTTTCGCCGTTCTATCCGATACAGTTTCCTGACAGGCAACCTTGTTTGGCGCTGTGCCGTTATCTGTTTGACAAGATACGCTCGTTCTCCTGCGAGAAGTCTTGGCGGGATATATCTGTTCGGACGGTCATTCAATTTTTAAACTTATTTGTTTAAGTTTATTTGTATTATGCTAAACATTTATGTTTATGTCAAGAGTTTTGATTATAAAAATTAAACTTTTTTGTTTATATCATCTTGACAAGCACTAAACATATATGTTATACTGATGGTAATATATAAACAGAGGTGATTTTATGGCTATTGGAGAAAGAATACGGTTTATACGCAATCTGCGTGGTATGACGCAGAAATGGTTAGGTCTTGCAGTCGGTTTTCCCGAAAGGGCAGCAGATGTCCGTATGGCTCAGTATGAGGCAGGGACAAGAAAACCCAAAGAGAATTTAGTTAATGACCTTGCAAGGGTGTTAGAGGTTTCTCCGTCAGCCTTAGATGTTCCTAATATTGAAAGCTATGTAGGCTTAATGCACACTCTGTTTGCATTAGAGGATTTATATGGTCTTAATATCGGAAACATAAACGGAGAAGTTTGTTTGCGCTTAAGCAAGTCCAATAGTACAGCTTTTTCATCTATGTTCGATATGTTCTCTGCATGGGAGGAAGAAGCTACAAAACTCCGAAAGGGCGAAATCACAAAAGAGGAATATGACCAATGGCGATATAATTATCCTAAATTTGATACTTCAGGAAAGTGGCACAAAGTAATTCCATCACAAGAACTTAGCGATGCACTAATTAAATCTCTAAAAAAATCTAAAAGATAGCTTTAGTACATGATAAAAGAGCTAACCGATTACAAAAATCAGTTAGCTCTTATTTTTATGAATAATTTAAATGTTGCCAAAGTGTTGCCATTTTTAGCATCACACTTTCAAATACTGCTTACCTATGCGGTTTATAATGCTTAAAGCGTTATTCCCACTCGATTGTAGCCGGTGGTTTACTTGTTATATCATAGACAAGACGATTTACGTGTTTTACCTCATTTACAATTCTGTTTGATGCTCTTTCAAGTACATCATACGGTATTCTCGCCCAGTCGGCGGTCATAAAATCAGTAGTTGTAACAGCACGGAGCGCAAGAGTATAATCATAAGTTCTGCCGTCACCCATAACACCAACACTACGCATATCGGTTATCACCGCGAAATACTGATTTATACTCCTGTCAAGTCCCGCGTTTGCAACTTCCTCACGGAAAATTGCGTCCGCATCACGAAGGATTGCAAGTTTATCTTCCGTTATTTCACCAATAACTCTTACCGCAAGTCCCGGTCCCGGAAATGGCTGACGCCACACAAATTTTTCAGGCAGTCCTAGTTCTATGCCAAGCTGACGAACCTCATCTTTAAACAAATCACGCAACGGCTCAATTATTTCTTTAAAATCAACGTGTTCAGGCAATCCACCGACATTATGATGGCTCTTGATTACAGCCGCATCACCTGCTCCGCTTTCTATTACATCCGGATAAATTGTACCCTGAACAAGAAAGTCAACCGTACCGATTTTTTTAGCCTCAGTTTCAAATACACGAATAAATTCCTCACCTATTATTTTACGTTTCTTTTCAGGTTCAGTAACTCCTGCAAGTTTACTCAAGAACCTATCCTGCGCGTTTGCACGAACAAGGTTAATATCAAACTGATTTCTAAAAAGACTTTCTACCTCGTCGCCTTCATTCTTACGCAAAAGACCGTTATCAACAAATACACACGTCAGCTGTTTTCCAACTGCCTTATGAAGCATAACTGCCGCAACAGAGCTGTCTACACCTCCGGATAGTGCGCAAAGGACTTTACCTTCACCGATTTTTTCACGCAAAGCCTCGATGGAACGTTTTGCAAAATCGCTCATTTTCCAGTCACCTTTACAGCCGCAAACATTAAACAGAAAATTCTTTAACATCTGCTGTCCCTGAACAGAGTGATTTACCTCCGGATGATACTGAACCGCATAAAGCTTTTTTTCTTTATTTTCATACGCTGCACACGGACAGTCCTTTGAATGTGCGGTAATTTCAAACCCCTCAGGAATTCTATCTATGTAATCAGTATGGCTCATCCACACAACTGTATTCTTATCCACACCGTCAAAAAGCAGACTGTCTGATGTTGTAATTTCTATTTTTCCAAATTCACTGACAGGAGCAGACGTAACATGTCCGCCCAAAGAATACGCCATAAGCTGAGAACCGTAACAGATACCCAAAATCGGAATACCAAGTTCAAAAATCGCCTTATCATAATGCGGTGATTTCTCATCATATACACTGTTTGGTCCGCCTGTAAAAATTATACCCACAGGGTTCTTTTCCTTTATTTTTTCAATAGGATTTTTATATGACATAACTTCACAATACACATTGCACTCACGCACACGCCGCGCGATAAGCTGATTATACTGTCCTCCGAAGTCAAGCACTATTACCGTTTCATTCTGCATTGTTCTTCCTCCATAAGTTATTTTTTATAGTATAACATTTTTCTACAAAGTTTTCAACATTAAATTTACTTGCTTTCCAATATAATTGTAACAGGTCCGTCATTCGTCAGCGTAACCTTCATATCCGCGCCAAACTCGCCTGTTTCGATGTGTATCCCCTGCCCTTTTACATACCTGACAAAGCTTTCGTACATCTCGTTTGCTCCGACAGGTTCCATTGCATCGCCAAAATACGGACGCCTGCCATGCGAGCAATCGCCGTACAGAGTAAATTGTGAAATTACAAGCATACTTCCGCCGACATCCGTCAAGCTCAAATTCATTTTATCATTTTTATCACTGAATATCCGAAGATTTATAATTTTATCGGCGATGTACTTCATATCCTCGTCAGTGTCACCGACACCGACACCCAGAAGCACCATTAAACCATTGCCGATTTCTCCGTTTATTTTACCGTCAATTTTAACATCAGCGCCTGTAACACGCTGAACCACTGCTTTCACACCTCATACCCCCGTTCTTCAATTGTAATTTGCAGTTCTTCCCATTCTTCAAGCAGTGTTTCAAGCTCTGCATTTTTCAACTCTGACTGCTCCGACAGCTCCGCAAGCTTAGTAAAATCAGCCGTATTTTCAGGCTTTGACATTTCATCATTTAAGCCGCTGATTTCATTTTCCAGTTCTTCAATAAGTTTCTCAACCTTTTTAAAACGATTGAGGATTTTGCGTTTTTCCGACTCCTGACGCTTCTGCTCCTTATAATCAAGAGCATTATCCGTTGTCTTCTTTTCCGACTTTACTGCCGAACGGGCAGTAAAGCTGTCATAGCCGCCGGTATGACTTTCAACACCGTTCGGAGTAAGATACAAAATCCTGTCAGCAAGCTTATTTATAAAATAACGGTCATGCGATACCATAAGCATTGTTCCGTCATAACCTGCAAGCGCGCTTTCAAGCGCCTCACGCGACTCAATGTCGAGATGGTTTGTAGGTTCGTCCATAACAAGTAAATTTACGCTTCTGAGCATAAGCTTTACAAGCTCTACTCTTGCTCTTTCGCCGCCCGACAATTTATGTATCTCTTTAAACACGTCCTCACCGCGAAACAAAAACACAGCAAGCGCATTCCTGATTTCCGTCTGCGTCAAGTTCGGATACTCGTCCCACACCTCGTCAATAACGGTCTTATCCATACTGAGATTTTCCTGTATCTGGTCATAATAACCGACGTGTATATTAGCACCGATTTTATATTCACCATCCGTCTGGTCATACTCACCCATAATTATTTTTAAAAGTGTGGTTTTTCCGCAGCCGTTAGGTCCCAACAGAAACACCTTCTCGCCTTTTTTTATAAGCATATCCACGTCCGAAAACAGCTTGTTTTCACCAAATGCCATCCCCAGCCCTTCTGTTTGCAAAACGTCCTGTCCGCCGCCTGCGCACGCTTTAAATGCAAAACGCATGTCTTCACGTTCAGCATCGGGTACGACAAGCGTTTTTTCCAATTTGTCAATAACCTTTTGTTTACTTTCCGCAGTGATAAAATTCCTTTTCTGTCCCCAGCGTATCTGCTGCTCGACTACGCCTTCCAGACGCTTTATCTCTTTAATTGTGTTATCATAATTGCGCTGCTCCGTCTTCTTATCAATTTCACGCTGAACCATATATTCGCTGTAATTTCCATTATAGGAACGGAAACGCATATTTTCAAGTTCAAAGGTTTTATTCGTTACTCTGTCAAGAAAATAGCGGTCGTGAGATATTACAACAAACGCGCCGTTATAATTCTTTAAAAAATCCTCCAGCCATTCTACCGATTCAATATCAAGGTGGTTTGTAGGCTCGTCAAGCATAAGCAAATTCGCATCCGACAGTAAAATCTTACCTAGCGCGACACGTGTTTTCTGTCCCCCCGAAAGCTTGTCGACACTGAGATTAAATTCATCTTCGGAAAAACCCAGTCCTATCAGCGTGCTTTTCGCTTTTGATTTATAATAAAAACCATCAAGCTCCGCAAAACGCTCCTGTAATACTGTCTGTTTTTTTATAAGCTCGTAAAGATTACCGTTTTTATTCTCAATATCAAAACGGATTTCATCAAGCTGATTTTCAATTTCTATTACCTCCGCAAATACCGAAAGCAGCTCCTCCATGATGGATTTGCTGCTGCCATTTACGGAATATTGGTCAAGATAGCCTATTTTAAGCGATTTATTTTTAAAAATTTCGCCTTCGTCATAGTCCATATCACCTGTTATTATTTTAAAAAGAGTAGATTTACCTGCACCGTTTGCGCCGACAAATCCGATTTTATCGGAACTATCTACGCTGAACGACACATTTTCAAAAAGCGTTTCGTCAAGAAACGTCTTTTTTATGTTACTTCCATTTAGTAATATCATTTGTTACCTCTAATATTGTTTCATAACCTCTATCATATCAAGAATTTCATAACCGTAATTTATATTAGGACACCATCTGCCGCCTAATTGTTCGATAAATTTCACTGTACCTGCCCACGCAATTGTTTTTACTACATAATACCTGTCGTGCGGCTCACCTACGGGTGCAAGCCCTACATATGCGCTCATATGGTTGAAGTGTGCGCGTATACCATCATCGGGAGTAGCAAACGTTTCATGGTCTTCGGTTCTGTCACCCTCAGGACTTTTTATTTTAATTCCCGCCCAGTTGTTCATCTCGGGCAAAACCGCGCCGCCGTACTTACCGTAAGCCGTTTCCTTGCCTGCCTGCGCGTACATAACCTCAGGGCGTATTCCGAAAATTTCACCGTATTGCCAATATACAGGCGCGGCGTTTATAAAGCGTTCATGCGCGCCGCAAGCTTTCGCCCATTTCTGAGCCTGCTCTACCGTTACCTGCGCATCACCCGTTATAGGCGTTTTACCTGCCGACGGATTTATTACGCGATAAAGGAAGGTGCATGCCTCCGCGCGGGTCAGCAGGTCATTTGGTCTTATATATCCGCTGTCGCCGAGCATATACAAATTCACCACTGCCGTTTCAAGCCAGTTCTTATAAGCGTCGTCAGCCTCCTGAGCGTCGGAAAAGCTGTAATTTGTAATAGTATAGCTGTCTGCCGCCTTTGCCCCCGAAGCTTTTACAAGGGTAGCCGCAAATTCTGCACGCGTTACGTACTCACCGCCGTTAAATTCGCTTCCTCGCTTCGGCATACTGTTGAATATGGCTAATTCATACGGATAGTACCAGTCGGTAGTTTTGACATCGGTAAAATCCACCTTTGAAACCTTCTTTAAGCCAAAGGTATCAGTAAATATTCTTGCCATCTGAGCGCGTGTAAGATTACCGCCCAAATCAAGCTCGCCGAATTCGTCACCTGATATTATACCGTTATCCAGACAATACTGAACACCATCCTCAGCCCACTCATACTGCGGCAGCCGTGTTGCTGCAACCGCACCGACAGTAATTGAACCAATCATTAAAGCTGTTAAAACCGGCAAAACTGTTTTTCTCATTATAAAGATACTCTCCTTCCGGATAATATTTTCCTATGATATATTTTACACTAAAGTCCTGCCGATTTCAACTGTTTTAATAAATTAAATCTCATCATTCTGAGCTACTGCCCTGTTTCCGTAAAAAATAGTACGCAAAAAGTCCTTTATTATCAGTCCTATGCCCTTTTTCTCCACTGCGTTTGCCGTTATAAGGTCGATTTCCGCCGCTGTCTGACCGTCGCGGTTTATACGCATTACCCCGACCTTTTCCCCTGCTTCAAGCGGCGCAGATATTGTTTCGTTAATTTCTATTTCCGTTGTGATATTATCCTCTCCGCCCTTTTTTATAAGAGTTGAAAAAGTATCAGCTGCAACAATGCTCACCTCGCTGTCAATACCCTTTTCAACAGTAACATCCTGTATCTTGTCGCCTGCCGTAATCTGTGTGTTTACGGAATAATTAGCAAAACCATAGTCAAGAAGTGATTTTGCGGATGAAAAACGTTCAGCAGAGGTAGGCGCGCCGAGTACAACCGCAATAAGCTGCATATCATTGCGTTTCGCCGCTGCGCTTAGACAGCACAGCGCCTTTGAGGTTGAGCCTGTTTTTAAACCGTTTGCGCCGTCATAAAAACGTATAAGCTTATTTGTATTTGCCAGCTGGAATTTACCGCCGCGAAGGGTATCCATCCATATTGACGTGTAATTAAATATAGTTCTGTGCTTTATAAGTTCACGCGACATAATGGATACATCACGCGCACTTGAATAATGGTCGTCCTCGTCAAGCCCGTTTGTGTTCATAAAATGCGTATTTTCCATGCCCAGTTCACGCGCCTTATCGTTCATCATATCCACAAACGCGCTTTCGCTTCCTGCCAGATATTCAGCCATTGCTACGCATCCGTCGTTTGCCGATGCGACTGCAATACCTTTAAGCATATCGTTCACCGTAAGCTGTTCGCCGGTTTCCAGAAACATTGTACTGCCGCCGTAGCTCATAGCATTTTCGCTGACCGATACCATATCATCAAGCGTAATTTTACCGCTGTCCACTGCCTCCATAATTAGAAGCATTGTCATTATTTTTGTAACGCTCGCAATAGGAAGTCTTTCGTCAGGATTATCCTCATAAAGAACATTTCCGCTTGTTTCTTCAATGAGTATTGCCGACTTTGCATTGATACCGAGATTTGTATCATTTTCACCTTCGGCAAATACACTCATGCCCTGAAGCAGTGTACATGCACAAATAAAAAAGCATATTATTTTTTTCATACTCTCATTCCTCCGTAAAGTTTTGTATGAATTTATAATATGCTTTTTATGGTTTTCTATTCATTTTGAGGAAAAAACTAATTTGCGCGCGGATGAGCTTTGGCATATACTTCCTTTAGCTTACTGTTTATCATACGCGAATAGACCTGCGTCGAGGAAATATCGGCATGACCCATCATTTCCTGTATTGAGTGTAAATCCGCGCCATTCTCCAGAAGATGCGCAGCAAACGAATGTCTTAATGTATGAGGAGTAATTTCCGTCTTAATTCCCGCTTCGTTTCTGTAATGCTTTATAAGCTTCCAAAAGCCCTGCCTTGACAGACGCACGCCTCCGCAGTTTACAAAAAGTGCGGTTTCCGTTTCGTCCCTGAGCATATATAATCTTGCGCAATCTATGTATTTTGTAAGCGCTTCACATGCTTTATTGCCCATAGGAATTATACGTTCCTTTTTTCCGCCGCGACAGCGTATAAAGCTCATAGGTATATTAACATCAGCAATGTCAAGGTTAATAAGCTCGCTTACACGTATACCGGTAGCATAAAGAAGCTCAAGCATTGCCTTATCACGCATGCCTTTATTGTCACTTGTATCAGGCTGCTCCAAAAGAAGTTCAACCTCCTTGCCTCCCAATATCTGCGGCGGCTTCTTTTCAACATGCGGCGCTTCAAGATTGGATGTGGGATTAGTGCTTACGCGTCCGTTCTGAAGCATAAAAAGATAAAAAGAACGAAGCGATGCCAATGTTCTGGACACCGTAGATGTAGCCTTACCCTCCTTCTGCATTGACAAAAGATACGATAATATTGTAGTCTTTGTTGCCAGTGACGCATCCTTTATCCCGCTTTCGTCAAGGTATGTAATATACTGTGTCACATCACGCCTGTACGATTCCACCGTATTTACCGACTTATGACGTACATTCGTCATAAAGCTGGTGTATTCCTCCACGTAGGTGTTCATTTTGTGCATTCCCCCTATTTTACCGTTTGTTTACATATATTTCAGAAATATTTCATTTGTGTTTCAATACTGTTATTATAGCACCTGAAAACTGTTTTGTAAATAGTTATTTTTATTTATGTTAACCTCATAAACCTAATTTTATACTTATTTTTCCACTTTAGTTTATTCTTGGAGAGATGAGTTTCATAAATGTTGTGGTTAAAAATCCTTCCGCAAGCGCCGCCACACAAAATATAGAAACGATTAAAAGCAGAAAAAAAATATAAGAAATTATCAATTTTTTTTGTTTTTTATCCCGATTTAACGAAAAATTTACACTGACAGCCGAAAAAAACAGCAATGTAGGTATCGCAATAAGCTCGGCAGGCATGGTAGTAAGCATTATGAGCATCCCCTTAGCCCCGTAAAATTTAAAAAACGAAGCGGCAGTAAATCCCATTACAAATCCTTTTCTTACCAGTATTGCGCCGGTAGGCACGCAGCCCAGTCTAAAAAAGCCCATAACAAAAATTATTCCCACACATATTAAATTTGACGTAAGCGAGTTTTTAAAAACTGTCACTTTATTTGTATTTTCCTGCATTGAAGCAAAGAAAGCATTTATATATTCACGTATCCCGTCACCCATATTTACACTGTGATGCGCCAGATATATACTCCCTGCGGTTACTCCCAAAATAAGAAGCAATGTTACTATTATGTACATCGCGCTGCTTCTTTTTTCCGAACCTGTTTCTGCGTTAATTCTCATGTCCTGTCCCTCCCCTTTCCATACTATTCAAAAATCAGTGTTTTATGAGTAATTATTTGGTCATGTTAATGTAATATTATTTACACCGGTCTGCAATTTTGGTATAATACATATAATCAGTAAAAACTTTTTAAAGGAGGATTTGTCTTATGAAAGGAATTTTCAGTAAAATTATCAGCGGCATTATATCCGCTTCAATGATTATCGGCACAATGGCGATACCGGTCGTAAACGCTGAAGATGACAGTCTTCTGTTTCATCTTACCTTTGATGAACCCAATGCGGACCAGACTTCATTCGAGGCAACAAAAGGCGGCACAGTCACAAAGAAGGGAGCAAGCTCACTTGTTTCAAGCGTTGATGAGGAAAGCGGAAAGGCTCTGAACATTTCATCAAATACGGCGGGCAATTACCTGGAGCTTCCCGATGGTATATTAAGCGGCAAAGACGCAGCTACATTTGCTTTCTGGATTAAGCCTGTAAGCGGCTGGGCGTTTATGACCACCCCCGTAAGCGGCGCGCAGAAATATTTATATGAAAAATATCTCGGCATGCTTGCGACTGCGTCAAGCCTTAAAGCCGAAAACTACAACAATAATGGCGCAAGACCTGCTGACATATTTGCCTATGGTACATACACAGATTGGCAGTATGTGTCGGTTGTTTACAGCGCAAACAGCACAAAGATTTATGTAAACGGCACTCTTGCCGCTTCAGATACCACCGCGTTCAATATTAAGTCACTTATGACGGCTGACGCTTCGACGTGGATTGGTCACGGTAACTGGGACACCGGCGAAGGTTTCAGCGGTACGATTGACGATTTCAGAATTTACGGCAAGGCATTGACCGAAGCCGAAATAGGAACGCTTGCAGAAAAAGCCGTACAGCGTGAACAGGACAAGGTTATCAAGGAAAAGAACTGTCTTGAAATTGATACGCAATTTTACGCGAATTACAGCGTCACCGAGAACGGTCAAAACGCGGTTGTATCTCTCCCAATTATGAGTGAGGATAAGTATAGCGTCATTGCCGCATCTTACACGGACGGCGTACTGTCCAATGTAATGATGAAAACACAAGCTGACATATCAGATAATACCGTTACTTTTGCTGACATAAAGAAAAACGACAGCGACAAGGTAAAGGTATTTGTATGGAATTCCTTAAACGGAATTGAACCGATTAAAGACAGCAAAGTATTTCAGATTAAAGCGGGCGAAAAGGTAACTGTTAAGACAAGCGTCACAAATTACCTGCCGTCAGAAAGAACCGTTGCATTTAACGTCGTAGGTTTTGACGGTAACGGCAAGTCAACCTCTGTTCTGTCGATTTCTGACGAAAAAACTCTTAATAAACTGGAAAGCGCAGAGTTCTCTGTAAAATGCACGGTTGATGATGTTTCTTACTATAAGGTATCAATTCAGGATATTACAGACTCGGCAAATCCTGTCACATATGACGCAGGTTATTTGCCTGTTGCGTCGGTATCCTTCCCAGAAGCGTCACCTGCCGACAGTTCGGACACGACAGAAGGAGTCCACGACCCGACAATATTCAAAGACCCTGTTTCAAAGAAATACTATGTCTATTCATCTCATAATCTTGTATTTGAATCAAAGGATTTAATCAACTGGACAAAGCATGATTATACAAGGCAGATTACCGTACCTGCAAAAGCAAAGGAATTTATTGATAAAAACTATTCAAATACAACTGCAAACGGTACATACTGGGCGCCTGATTTATACTACAAGGAAGGAGACGAATATCCGTATTGGTTCTATCTTTCAACCTCTTGCGGTCTGGGCGGACGAAACTCCGTCATATCACTTGTTAAGGCAAAGTCACCGGGTCTTTGGGATGGAGAATATAAAGACGAGGGAGTTGTTCTTGCCTCAAAAGAAGAAAACGACTATAACACCAACGCAATTGACGCAAATATATTTACTGATACAGACGGAAAAACATATTTTATATGGGGTTCGTTCTGGAAAGGTATTCATATGGCAGAACTTGACACCGATACAGGCTTTGTTAAGGGTGTTGACTATACTTCTGACGTGACAATCCTTTCATCATGCGAAAAGTTTGGCACAAGAGTATATTCTACTCCAAACGGTGTTCAGGGTCCTGAAGGCGCGTATACCGTATACAATAAGGATACAGGGTATCGTTATATGTTCACCTCCTACGGCTGGCTCGGAACAAACTACAACATAAGAGTCGCGCGTACCAACAAAACTTTCACTGAAATTATTTCAGGCAAAGACCCTCATAAGCAGCTTCTTGACCAAAAAAGCAGACCTGTCGGCGCAACCTATACCGACCAGATTAAAGAAGGCGGTACTCTCAGCGAACTGTGGGGTTATAAAATGTCAGGCTCTTTCCAATTGGGCGACGGTATTGAATATTTGGGAAGCGGTCACAACAGCGTATTTCAGGACGATGACGGTCAGTGGTATCTCGTGCAGCACTGCCGTAAGGTCGCAGACGCCATAGCATATTTGCATGTAAAGAAAATACTCTGGACAGAGGACGGCTGGCCTGTAATTTCACCGCTTGTTTACGCAGGTGAAAAAGAACAGGCAATACCACGTGAAATGCTTTACGGCACTTGGGATTTATCAAGCGTTGGTAATACCATTTTAAAGAGCGGCATTACAGATGTAAGCAACAGAAATTCTGAGAAAAATGCAGACTTACCCGTACATTCATCTAAGATTATTCTTGAGGCCGATGGTTCAATAGGCAACGGCATTGGCACGTGGGAATATGATAACGACCATACTGTAACACTAAAATTTGATACCGACGGCAATACTGACAACTACGAATTTTATCATGCAGGCGATACTATGACGCTGTTTGTTCTTACAGGCTATGACAAGGATAAACGCGAAAGTGCGTTGGTTATGACCGGCACAGACCAAAACGGTACTGCAAGCTTTGCTAAAAAGGCAAATCAGACAGCTCATAGCACAAAGCATACGTCATAACACAGAAAGGACAAATAAGATGCTAAAACTTATTAAACTAACAATTACCGCAATGCTGCCGCTTGTCCTGACAGCATGCGCAAAACATACCGATATACCGTATGAAATGACTGTTCAGACCGAACATTTTGATGTATATTGTTCAGCGGAGGATACTGAAGCTTTTGAAAAGCTTGCAAACGAGCTTGAACAGTATTGCCGCAGGGTTGAAACAAGACTTGACATAGACGAGCCGCAAAAAATCAAACTCGTGGTATATCCAAGTCAGGAGGATTTTAATAAAGCTCTTGGCTTGCCGAGCGATAATAAAAGCTTGCTATACAGCGGTGACGGACAAATTTCAACCGTTTCTCCGAGAGCGGGAAATATGTATCCTGCCGAGCGCTATCAGGCATCGGGAATACTTCCGTATGTAATTATAGAAAGCTCATTTAACGCTCCCGAATATTTAACTTCTGCCGCCGCACTTATAGAGGGCGGCGGAGGCTTTAACGGTGAAGCCGCTGTCAAACTTGCCGAAGAGGGCTTATGCGATATTAAAGCGCTTAAAAGAATGAATGACGATGAACTTAGCGCCGACCAAGACAGCATGCTATGCGCGTATATGCTTTCTGACTATATACAAACAGAGTTCGGAAAAGAAGCATACATAAAACTTTTAAAAAAACCGAATATAAAATCTGTTCTCAAAATAAGTGAGGATGAACTCAAAAAAGGGTGTATAGATTATATAAAGAAAACTTATGCCAATATACCTTTTGACTTACAGAAAGAAACGGAGCATTTTAGATTTTACTGCGAGGCAGACCATCTTTCAGCTATTGAAGACACAATAACCGCGCTTGAAGAA
>CAJTUY010000019.1:0-33623 GCA_910579415.1 uncultured Clostridia bacterium
GAAACTCAGGAGAGCGCCGAGGTTGAAGAAGAGGAAACTCTTGAAGATAAGCTAAAGGAGCAGACCGACAAATATATGAGGTTGTACGCTGAATTTGATAATTTCCAGAAACGTACTCAGCGTGAAAAGGATATGAGATATGGTGACGCCATAATAGACGCAGTTGCAGAAATACTTGCAATAGGTGATAATCTGGAACGAGCGCTTAAAACCGAGGTTGAATCCGAAGACGCGGTGAAGCTTAAAGAGGGAGTAGAAATGGTGTTAAAGCAGTTTAACGATTCTATTCAGAAGTTAGGCGTAAAACCGATTGAGGCAGAAGGAGAACAGTTTGACCCTAATTTGCACAATGCCGTTATGCACATTGAGGACGAAACCATAGATGATAATACCGTTGTTGAAGAATTGATGAAGGGTTACATATATAAAGATAATCGTGTAGTCAGACATTCAATGGTAAAAGTGGCTAATTAAAACCTATATAAATAGTAAATAAAAAATCATTAAAATATATTAAATTGAAATCATTTCAAGGAGGAAAATAAAATGGGAAAGATTATAGGAATTGACTTAGGTACAACAAACAGTTGTGTGGCAGTTATGGAGGGCGGTAATCCGAACGTCATAACAAACAGTGAAGGCGCGAGAACGACGCCGTCCGTTGTAGCGTTCCAGAAGGATGGAGAAAGAATTGTCGGTCAGGTTGCAAAAAGACAGGCGGTTACAAACGCAGACAGAACAATTATGTCAATCAAGAGAAAAATGGGTACAACCGAAAAGGTTACAATTGATGATAAAGCTTATACGCCGCAGGAGATTTCAGCGATGATACTGACAAAGCTGAAGCAGGACGCTGAGGCATATCTCGGAGAAACAGTTACACAGGCAGTTATTACTGTACCTGCATACTTCAACGACTCACAGCGCCAGGCTACAAAGGACGCAGGTAAAATTGCGGGTCTTGAAGTTATGAGAATAGTAAACGAGCCGACGGCTGCTGCTCTTGCTTACGGCGTAGGAGAGAAAGACCAGAAGGTAATGGTATACGACTTGGGCGGCGGTACGTTCGACGTGTCAATTCTTGATATTTCAGAAGGCGTGTTCGAAGTGCTTTCAACAAACGGTGATACACAGCTGGGCGGAGACGACTTCGACCAGAGAATTATTGATTATCTTGTTGCAGAGTTTAAGAAGAACGAGGGAGTAGACCTTTCGGGCGATAAAATGGCTATGCAAAGACTTAAGGAGGCTGCTGAGAAGTCAAAGATTGAGCTTTCGACAACGACGACTTCCAATATAAACCTGCCGTTTATTACGGCTGACGCGTCAGGTCCGAAGCATATGGACATTACACTTACAAAGGCTAAGTTTGACGAATTGACGGCGGACCTTGTTTCAAGAACACTTACTTGCATAAGAAATGCAATGAATGATGCAGGATTGAGTGCATCACAGATTGACGAGGTACTTCTTGTCGGCGGTTCTTCAAGAATACCTGCCGTACAGGACGCAGTTAAAAAGGAAATGAATAAAGAGCCTAACAAAGGCATTAACCCTGACGAATGTGTTGCAGTAGGAGCGGCAAGACAGGCAGGTGTTTTAAGCGGCGATACCTCACAGGATATATTGCTTCTTGACGTTACACCGCTGTCACTCGGTATTGAAACAATGGGCGGTGTATTCACAAAGCTGATTGAAAGAAATACAACAATTCCTACAAATAAATCGCAGATTTTCTCAACGGCGGCAGACGGTCAGACATCAGTCGAGGTACATGTTTTGCAGGGTGAAAGAGAAATGGCGCAGTATAATAAAACGCTTGGACGTTTTAATCTGACAGGTATTGCTCCCGCTCCTCGCGGAGTTCCTCAGATTGAGGTTACATTTGATATTGATGCTAATGGTATCGTAAACGTAAGCGCAAAGGATTTGGGAACAGGCAATGAGCAGAAAATAACGATTACAGCATCGTCAAACCTTTCTGACGAAGATATTGATAAGGCGGTTAAAGAGGCTGAAAAGTACGCTGAGGAGGATAAAAAGCGTAAGGAAGAAGTGGAAGTCAGAAATAACGCTGAATCGCTTGTATATCAGTGTGAAAAGGCAGTTAAGGATGCAGGAGATAAGATAGACGAGAATACAAAGTCAATGGTTGAAACGGAAGTGAACAAGGTTAAGGACGCATTGCAGGGAACAGATACTGAGGCTATCAAAAAGGCAACTGAGGAATTGCAGGAGAAATTCTATTCGGTAGCGCAGCAGATGTATCAGCAGGCAAATCCGCAGGGTGACCCTAACGCTGCTCCGAATGAACAGCAGGCAGGCGATAATGTTTACGAGGCTGACTACAAAGAAGTAGATAATGATAATAACTAATCATCTTATAGGACGGACAAATGTCCGTCCTTTTAAGGGTTTACAAACGGACTTAAATATAGTATAATATTGTAGGCAGGTGAAAATAATGGCGGAAAAAAGAGATTATTATGAAGTTCTGGGCGTGCAGAATGGCGCGTCAGATGATGAAATAAAAAAAGCGTTCCGAAAAATGAGTAAAAAATACCATCCTGACCTTAATCCGGGCGATAAAGAGGCTGAGGAGAAGTTTAAGGAGGTAAATGAGGCATATCAGGTGCTTTCGGACCCTGATAAAAAATCGAAGTACGACCAGTTCGGTCACGCAGGTGTAGACCCCAATTTTGGTGCAGGCGGCGGCTATGGTGGTGCAGGCTTTGACTTCGGAGATATATTCGGTGACATATTCGGCGGTTTTGGAGGAGGATTCGGCGGAGGACGCAGGAATGGTCCGAGACGCGGAAACGATATACGCAGAGTTATTGATATAAGCTTTGAAGAAGCAGCGTTTGGATGTACAAAGACAATGAATATTCAGACTCAGGAAAAATGTGATGAATGCGGCGGAACGGGCGCTAAAAAAGGCACAACGGCTACGGTGTGTTCCCACTGTAACGGTACGGGACGCGTAAAAACTCAGCAGAGAACAATTCTCGGTTATATGACTACGGAAACAACATGTCCTCAGTGTAACGGAGAAGGGAAGATTATAAAAGAGCCTTGCCGTGAATGTCGTGGAACAGGCGCGGTAAGACGTAATAAAACAATTGAAGTTCAGATACCGTCGGGTATTGACGATAACCAGACAATTCAGCTTTCCGGAAAAGGCGAGGCAGGCAGTAAAGGCGGTCCGAACGGTGATTTACTTATTACAGTGCGTGTACGTCCGCACGACATTTTCCAGCGACGCGGAAATGATGTGTTCATAAATATGCCAATCAGCTTTGTTGAAGCGGCTCTCGGTGCAAATGTAAAAGTGCCGACAATCGACGGCGGCTGCGTTGAATTGACTATTCCTGAGGGGACGCAGGCAGGCACTCGTTTTAGAATGAAGGGGAAGGGAATACCGTATTTGAGAAGTAAATCGCGCGGTGACCAGTATGTAACGGTTGAGATTGAAATACCGCGAAATCTTACTCAGAAACAAAGAGAACTTCTCAAAGATTTTGACGAAGATAAGAATTATAAACAGAAGAAGAATTGGTACGACAAAATTAAAAACTTTATGAAATAATCGGGAAGGGAAAGAGCTAATATGCAACCAAATATTTACGAACTTTCAAAAATGACTAAGGAGCAGTACGATTTTATAATGAAACGCGCTGAGTTGGATATTACCGAGCAGATGAAACTTGCAAAAGAGGTGTCTGACAATATAAGAGCGAGGGGCGATGAGGCTGTACTGGAGTATACGGCAAAATTTGACCGTGTACAGCTTACTAAGGATACATTAAAAGTAAAGCCTGAGGAAATAGAAGCAGGCTATAACCGTCTTGACGCCAAAACTCGGGAAGCGATTGAATACGCGTATAAAAATATCTATGATTTCCACGAAAAACAGCTCCCTGAGGAAATGTGGTTTACAATGGTGGACGACGGTCTTATGGTTGGTGAAAAAACTACTCCTATTGTTGACGTTTGTCTTTATGTACCGCACGGAAAAGGCTCGTTCCCTTCGGTAATGTGTATGCTTGGTATTCCTGCCGTTGTGGCAAAGGTTCCTAAAATTGTTGTGGTAACTCCGCCGAATGAAAAGGGCGAGGTTGACGATGCAATTCTGGCGGCGGCTAAAATTATCGGCATAACGGAAATTTATAAGGTTGGCGGTATTCAGGCAGTTGCGGCGGTGGCATATGGTACAGAAACAATTCCGAAGTGCCATAAAATAATAGGACCCGGCAACAGTTATGCAACGGCGGCAAAGAGAGTCCTTGCAAACCATATCGACGCGGGACTTCCGGCAGGACCGAGTGAAATAATCGTACTTGCTGATGAAAAGGCAGACCCTGAAAAGGTAGCGCTTGACTGGATGATTGAGGCCGAGCATGGTCCCGACAGCGCGGCACTGCTTGTTACACATTCACGCGAGCTTGTTGATAAGGTAATACCTATTGTAAACCGTCAGCTTGAGAAGATTTCGCCTAAAAGAAAAGAATTTATAGAAATAAATCTGACAACTTATGGAGGTGTTATATTAACAAATTCACTTGATGAATCAATTGACTTTGTTAATGATTATGCGCCTGAGCATATGGAAGTAATGACAGAAAAACCGTTTGACACACTTCCTAAAATTAAAAATGCCGGTGAAATTCTGCTTGGAGATTACACACCGGTAACGCTTTGTAATTTTGTACTCGGACCAAACGCAATTCTTCCGACAGGCGGCTTTGCAAAAACATATTCGTCTGTATCGGTACAGGACTTTTTGAAACGTTCATCGGTGGGATACGCATCTAAGGACGGTTTTGAGAATATCCGTGAATATGCATACAGAATTTCAAAGGTTGAGGGATTTGACACGCACGGTTTAGCCGTTAAGGAGAGAAAATAATGAAACCAATAAAAGTAACACGCAAAACAACGGAATCGGAAATGGCAGTAACGCTTGATTTTTCACCGTTAAAACCTGATTATCGTGAATATATCAACACCGGTATAACGTTTTTGAACCATATGATTGAGCATATTTCATGGCGCGGCGGCTTTAATGTTGAGGTCAGTGTAAAACTGGACAAGTTCGTTCTTACCCACGTTATTGCTGAAGACTTGGGAATAGCGTTAGGTAAAGCGGCACGCGAATACATACTTCGTACAGATGGAGCGCAGGGTTATAGCGATGCTGTGGGAATAATCGATGAGGCAAAGGCACAGTGTGCAATAAGCTTTGAGGACAGAGCGTACTGTGATATTGATTATCATGGGAATGACCTTAGCGAAATGGTCGAAGGCATGTACAGTGAGGATTTGGAAACCTTCCTTGAGGGTTTTGTACAGGGAGCAATGTGTACGCTGCATATTGACCTGCTAAAAGGACATAACGGACATCATATTTGGGAGGCAATATACCGCTCATTCGGAACTGCTCTCAATCGTGCATTTGCGGTTTCAGAGGAACGAAAGGGAAGAACTGCGGGTGTTGCAGGTAAGATTGAATGGGTTGTTGAATAATTATTAGGGACACTAAAAGTTTTAGTGTCCCTGTTTTAAAAGAGGTAAAAATGAAACTGGCAAAATTTCTTGACAAATATGACACTGTAATCTTTGATATGGATGGCGTAATTACAAGTGAACAAAACTACTGGAATTGTGCTGCGCTTACCGTATGGGAGTATCTGAAATGGAATAGTAACGGCGGAAAAAGCATTGACACTGAATGGGCGGAGCGGCATTTAAAGGAAATACGCGCGCGAGTGTTTTATAATGACGAAATAATAAGCGTACTGAAAAGCAAGGGTGTAAATTCAAACTGGGATTTAGGCTATGTAACGGTACTTTTGGCTTGGATATGCGGCGGCAGGGAGTATGACGGCGATTTTGAGGACGTACTTTCTTTAGCAAAAGTATTGCCTGATAATATATTAGACGGATATGATGAATTGGCTAAAAGAGCGTCTGAAAGAACCGGATTTGACTATAACTGGACGCGCCGCAATAATTTAATGTGGCAGACTATGCGCAAGCTTTTTCAGGAATGGTTTCTTGGTGATGAACTTATCGGCAATCACGCTATGCACGGTAGGAAAAAGGGGTTGTTGTGTAATGAAGAGCCTATTGTTGATAAGGACAGACTTACAGAAATGCTTGCAATGCTTAGTGAGGATAAGCGGATTTGTACGGGGACAGGCAGACCCTATGTAGAAATGATACAGCCGCTTGCCGATTGGGGAATAAAGCAGTATTTTGCAAAAGACGGATTATGCAATTACGACAATGTAATTGCAGCAGAAAAAGAATTGGATATTACACTGACAAAGCCGCACCCGTATATGTTTTTAAAGGCGCTTTACGGTACTGACTATGATGATAAGAAGCTAATAGACGGAATTTATGACAAAGATAAAATTAAGACAACGCTTGTTGTCGGTGACGCAGGAGCCGACATTCTGGCGGCTCAGGCTATGGGAGCCGATTTCTGCGCCGTTTTGACTGGTATACAGGGGGAAAAATCGAGAGGATATTTTGAAAATCTTAAAGCGACATATATATTGAACAGTGTACTTGATTTTGTGGAGGAAGTTTAAATGGAGAAGAAAATAACGGCTCCTTTGACAAAGGAGATAATTAAAGATTTAAAGGCGGGGGACAGTGTTTTGCTGTCGGGTGTGATTTATACTGCGCGCGATGCTGCGCACGAAAGAATGACGCGTAATTTCAAAAACGGTGAACCGTTTCCGATTGAACTTGATAATCAGGTTATTTATTACGCAGGTCCCTGTCCTGCAAAACCTGGAGAGGTGATTGGTTCCTGCGGACCTACAACCGCAGGCAGAATGGACGCATACACACCGATTCTTTTGGATAACGGACTTGGCGCGATGATAGGCAAAGGCGCGAGAAATTTCGAGGTGGTTGAGGCAATGAAACGCAACACCGCAGTTTATTTCGGAGCGATAGGCGGCGCAGGCGCGCTGATTGCAGAGAGTATAAAGAAAGCTGAAGTAATCGCATACGACGATTTGGGAACGGAGGCGATACGCCGTCTTGAAGTTGAAGATTTGCCGTTGGTTGTCCTGATTGACTGCGAAGGCAATGACTTATATGAAATGGGACAGGCGCAATATAGGGAGATATAGAATGTTTCATAATATCAGAAAGCCGGTACATATTTCACTAAAAAGGCAGTTTGCTAATACATTTTTTGTGCTGCTGTTCGGTATAGGTATGGGAGTTTTTTCAAAATTTCTAGACTGCACACCATCGAACGAGCTGCCGTATTTTATAGAAAAGATTGATTTAAGTAATTTTTTAGGCAGGGTTGCTATATGGTATTTTCTTGCAGTATTTATAGCTGTATACAGTAAAACACCGTCGAGGGCAGCGGTTAATGTTTTTGTCTTTTTTGTCGGAATGTTGGCAGGATATTATGTCTATACAAGGATTTTTGCAGGATTTTATCCTGACAGGGCATATTTTATGCTATGGTCAGGTCTTACGGTAATATCGCCTGTTTTTGCGTTCGTATGTTGGTATGCAAGAGGTAGAGGCAAAACAGCCGTAATTATTTCTTCAATAATAATAGCTGTATTGTTTTTGCAGGCATTTAATTTCGGGCTGATGTATTTTGATGTATCTTCACCACTGGAGGTGCTTGTATGGATAGCAGGTATAGCGGTACTGTATAAGTCGCCTAAAAGGCTTGTGGCAGTTATAGCGATGTCGGTTGTAATAGCAGTTGTATTCAGAATAATTTTTCCGTTTGGATTTCTTATATAAATTTTTGCAAAGAAAACTGTGCAAAAAGTATTGACAAGTATACTTGTCAGTGATATAATTTCTATGACAAGAAAACTTGTCATAGAAAGGAGCGATTATTATGAAGAAAGAAGAAATTCTTGAAAAAAGCAGAGCGGAAAAGAAAGATGAGGGTGTAGAGTTCGCACTGGAAAAAGGACGTTTGTACGGTATTACAGGTATGACATTATTGTATCTTGCATTACTTGTGTTTAACTGCATATATGGGCAGAATAACTCGAGCCTGTTTGCGATGTACTGGACATATTTGGCGTTTGAAATGTTCGGACGGTATAGGGTAAGAAGAAACAAAAGCTCGCTGATGATAGGGATTATATCAATTCTGATGGCGGCAGGATTTCTTGTAAGTCATATAGTTATAGTTGTGAGGTAAGTATGGATAAAGAGCTTGTATTAAAGAACCGTTTAAAAGATGTAAGAACGGAGCGTGGGATGTCACAAAGTCAACTGGCTGAGTTGGTTGGTGTTTCAAGAAATACTATCAGTTCAATTGAAACAGGACAGTTTAACCCTACGGCCAAATTAGCTTTAATATTATGTATTGCATTGGACAAAAAATTTGAGGACTTATTCTATTTTGACTAAAATAAAAGGACTGCATATGCAGTCCTTTTATCATATAATCTTATACAAGATAAAGTAAATCGGTGTATGTCGGGAACGGCCAGAACTCTTTAGCCACCATAGTTTCAAGCGTATCAGCCGTTTCGCGGAGCTGCTCCATAGCAGGGATAACCTGCTCCTTGTAGTACATACCAATAGCGTAAGCGTCGGTTTCAGGAACCGAAGTTTTAGCGTCTAACGCGTCGATTCTTGTCATAAGCTCCTCTGTAAGAGAAGTAAGGGTATTTGCCTTGTTAAGCTCTTTTGGCGCGTCAATGCCGAGAGCTTTTTTTGAGGCAAGGTCGTCTGTTACAAACTTTGTATATTTCAGACAGGCAGGGAGAATTTCCTGCTTAGCCATTTCAAGCATAGTAAGCATTTCAAAATGGAGCGTGTTGTTGTAGTCCTCCATCATAATTTCGCCGCGCGTCTTAACCTCAACTTCTGTAAATACTTCCTGTTTTGTGAAAAGGTCAATAGACTTTTGTGTAACGAAGTATGGCATAGCGTCGGGTGTTGTCTGGAGATTATACAGACCTCTGTTTTCAGCCTCCGTAACCCATTCATCACTGTATCCGTTTCCGTTAAATATAATTCTTTCGTGGTCTTTGAAGATTTTAATTGCAGTTTCAAGCGCGTCCTTGTGTAAATCCTTGCTACCCTCTAGTTTTTCTGCAATTTCAGTAAGTGTCTCGGCAACGATTGTGTTAAGAACAATGTTGATACCGCCGATTGACTGTCTTGAACCCGGTGCGCGGAACTCAAAACGGTTTCCCGTAAATGCAAATGGTGAGGTTCTGTTTCTGTCCGTTGTGTCCTTCTCAATGTCGGGAAGTGACTCAACGCCTGTTTCAATAAGCCTGCCTGCGTCATACTTAACGCCCTTGCCTTCTTTTAATTGGTCTACAACGGCTGCAAGCTGGTCGCCTAAATAGATTGATATAATAGCAGGCGGCGCCTCATTTGCTCCAAGTCTGTGGTCGTTTCCTGCCGTAGCAACAGATACTCTTAAAATATCAGCGTAGTCGTCAACTGCCTTGATAACAGCGGCAAGGAACAGAAGGAACTGTACATTTTCTTCGGGCTTCTTACCTGGTTTCAGCAAAAGCTCGCCGTCAGAAGTACCGATTGACCAGTTATTGTGCTTGCCTGAACCATTGATACCTTCATAAGGCTTTTCGTGTAAAAGACAGTATAAGCCGTGATGGTTCGCAACTTTTTTCAGAACCTCCATAGTAAGCTGATTGTGGTCTGTTGAAATGTTCGTGGTTGAGAAAATCGGAGCAATTTCGTGCTGAGCGGGAGCAACTTCGTTGTGCTTTGTCTTTGCCAGAACTCCAAGCCTCCATAATTCTTCGTCAACCTCTTTCATAAAGTCAGCAACGCGTTCTTTAATCTGACCGAAATAGTGGTCGTCCATTTCCTGACCCTTTGCCGGCTTTGCACCAAATAGCGTTCTGCCTGTTAAAAGTAAGTCTTTACGCTGATTTCTAAGCTTTTTGTCAACAAGGAAATATTCCTGCTCGGGACCAACATAAGCGACTACTCTCTTTGGATTTTTACCAAACAGATTAAGAACTTTTTTTGCAGCCTTGTCAATTGCAGCCTCTGAACGTAAAAGAGGAGTCTTTTTATCAAGCACTTCACCTGTGTATGAAACAAAGGAGGTAGGTATGTAAAGAGAATGGTCCTTAATAAAAGCGAATGAGGTCGGGTCCCACGCAGTATAGCCTCTTGCCTCAAAGGTAGCTCTCAGACCGCCTGAAGGGAATGATGACGCGTCAGGTTCACCCATAACAAGCTCCTTGCCTGAAAATTCCATAATAACTGTTCTGTCGTCAGTCGGCTGGATAAAAGAATCATGTTTTTCAGCCGTCAGACCTGTCATAGGCTGGAACCAGTGTGTGTAGTGAGTACAGCCGTTTTCCAATGCCCACTCCTTCATTGCGTGAGCAACCGCATTTGCCACATTAAGGTCGAGTTTGGTCCCGTCATTGATAGTTTTTACAAGTGACTTGTAAATATCCTTCGGAAGACGTTCCTTCATTGTCGGCAGGTTAAAAACCTTGCTGCCGAAAATTTCTGTTACATTACTCATTTTAAAAACCTCCTAAAAATTTGTTAGAGCAAGCTAATTTTTTACCGTGTTATGAAAAAAAGGTGAATTATATTTTTACCAATATAAAACACCTTTGTCTTATCAAAAATCAGCTATTGAATTGTAAAACTTCCAATTACATATTTATTATATCACTATTTAACCGTTTGTCAATATGCAAGTTGTAAAATTTAGAATAAAATAACAAATATATAATTATGCAATTTGTATTATTACGGGTCAAGGTGATGAATATCTCTCGGGAAAAGACTTGCCTCACGTATATTGCTGAGTCCCAGCAGTTTCATAACAACACGCTCAAGACCAATACCCAGACCACCGTGCGGCGGCATACCGTAACGATGAATATCAATGTATGCGCCAAGCTCTTCGGGTTCAATACGGTATCGGCGAAGCTTTTTGACCTGCTCATTATAATCGTGTATTCTCTGTCCGCCTGTTGTTATTTCAAGTCCCCGAAACAGCAGGTCAAAGCTTTCGGCAAGTTTAGGGTCATCTTTGGAATCCATTGCGTAGAACGGACGTTTCAGACCGGGAAACTTCTCCACAAATATAAATTCGCTGTTAAAATGTTCTTTTGCGTAATCACATAATTTAACCTCGTCTGTCGGGTCAAGGTCAAACTGATTATGCGACTTTCCGAGAATGTCAAGCGCCTCAAAAAAAGTAATGCACGGAATTTCGTCTATAACAGGCAGCTCAGCGTTAAGCATTTCAAGCTCGTGATCGTAGTTTTTTGAAAGATACTCTATTACATATTTTAGCATTGCGGTTTCCATAGCCATAACGTCGTGCATATCGTTTATAAATGCCATTTCAAAGTCAAGTCCGATATACTCGTTGAGGTGACGCGTGGAATTGTGTTTTTCTGCGCGGTAAACAGGCGCAATTTCAAATACGCGGTCAAAGAACGCAACGCAGGTCTGTTTGTAGAATTGAGGACTTTGCGCGAGGTAAGCGTCCTTGTCAAAGTATTTCAGCTTAAATATATTTGCTCCGCCCTCCGCGCCTGCCGCGACAATTTTTGGCGTGTGAATTTCGGTAAAGTTTTGTGACAGCATAAATTCGCGAAACCCCGAAACAACGCCTTCGCTGATTTTAAATACGGCTCTTTCCATTGGGTGCCTTAGGGCAACGCTGCGGTGTGCCATTGATGTTTCAATTGAACAGCCAAGCTTTTTCGATGAAACGTGCAGGGGATATTCTTCCGCAGGCTTTGATAGCAATTCAAATGACGTAAGAGTTATTTCGTAGCCGTAGTTTGCGCGCAACTCTTTTTTTACAATACCCCTAACTGTTATATAAGCGCCCTCGCAAAGCTCGCTAATGCTGTTTGTACACTGTTTGGGAGTGTAGACAGATTGTAAAATATATTTGCCCGTGCGAAGTATAACGAAGGTAAAACTGCTCATTTTTCTGAGCTTATGAACACACGCGCTGAAGGTCACAGACTTGTCTAAGGAACATTCCAAATCGTCAAGCGTTATTTCACCGATAAGCTGCTGACCGTCTATTTTTTGCATAATTAACCACCTCTTATTTTAATTTTTCCGTCAATAAATCCTTTGCGAGCTTGGGATTTGCGCCGTTGCCCGCAAGTCTGATTACCTGTCCCATAAGGAATCCGAATATTTTTTGATTTCCGTTCTTAAAGCTTGCCACACTTTCAGCATTTTCCGAAAGCACCTTATTTATAATTTCTTCAATGCCGGACGTGTCATTATCCATAATAAATCCATGTTCTTTTGCGATGTCATGCGGCTTGCCGCCGTCTGTGAACATAATTTTAAGAATATCCTTTGCTGCATTCTTCGACACAATACCGTCAGAACTCATTTTTACAAGCTCCGCCAAATCGACAGGGGAGAAGGTGACGTCTGAAATTGTTTTTTCCGAATCGTTCAGATTTCTGTTAAGCTCCACTAGCATTAGATTTGAAATTTGCTTGTAATCAGGATTTATTTTGACCGTCTCGTCATAAAAATCTGAAAATTCTTTTGAAGAAATAATAAGTTTCGCATCGTCAAAAGGAAGTCCGTATTCCTGTGTATAACGTTTAAAACGCATCTGCGGCATTTCAGGCATTGAACTTTTAATTTCTGCAATATCTTCATCAGACAGCAGTACAGGAGGAATATCAGGTTCGGGGAAGTAACGGTAGTCGTGTGCTTCCTCTTTTGAACGCAATGCCTTTGTATCACCGTGATTGTCATTATAACGGCGCGTTTCCTGTACAACGGTACCGCCGTTATCGAGAATTTCAGACTGACGCTTAATTTCATATTCAATTGCGCGTCCGATTGCTTTGAGCGAGTTCAGGTTTTTAAGCTCGGCGCGTGTGCCGAAGTTTGATGAACCTACCGGCATAATTGAGATGTTAACGTCAACGCGCATTGAACCCTGTTCCATTTTTGCGTCACATACACCTGCATATTTCAGACGCAGGGCAATTTGTTCGACGAAGTCCTGGACCTCCTCAATGGTTCTGAAATCGGGTTCTGTAACAATTTCAATAAGGGGAACGCCGCAGCGGTTATAGTCCGCCATTGAAATGCCCTCATAGTCATCGTGAATAAGCTTACCCGCGTCCTCCTCAATGTGTATACGGTTTATGCGTATGTCTTTACCTCCGGTTACCGTAATATGACCGTCTGTACAAATTGGAGACTCAAACTGGGTAATCTGATATGCCTTCGGCAAATCGGGATAGAAGTAATTTTTTCTGTCAAACGCGCTGTAATTGTTTACAGTACAATCGGTTGCAAAGCCTGCCTTTGCAGCAAGGCGTACAGCGCCTTTGTTTAGCAGCGGAAGAGTTCCGGGAAGTCCCGAACAGCGCGGACATACCCGCGTATTTTCACTTCCTCCGAATTCGTTCTGGCAGGTGCAGAATACTTTTGAATCAGTTAAAAGCTCCGCGTGAATTTCGAGTCCTATTACAGGCTGATATCTCATATTACTGCCTCCCTTCCTTTAAAATCGCGCTGAAAACGGTCGCATAGCGCAATAATCGTTTTTTCGTCAAAGGCTTTGCCGATAAGACTCATGCCAATCGGCATACCGTTTTTATCGTAGCCGCAAGGCGCGGAAATTGCGGGGAGTCCGGCTATATTTACGGTTACGGTATAAATATCCGCAAGATACATTTTTACAGGGTCGTTTTCCTGTTCGCCGATTTTGTATGCGGTGGTAGGAGCGGTTGGGGTAAGTATTACATCGCATTTCTCAAAGATGGACGCATATTCGGACTTTAGCTGCGTGCGTATACGCGTAGCGTTTTTGTAGTAGGCATCGTAGTAACCCGAACATAACGCATAGTTGCCAAGCATAATTCTGCGCTTTACCTCGTTGCCAAAGCCTTCACGGCGCGAGTTTTTAATAAGCTCTCCGAAATCTTCGCCAAGACCGCTCCTGAAACCGTATTTAATACCGTCAAAACGCGACAGGTTGCTTGCCGCTTCAGCTGATGAAATAAGGTAATATGCCGATACTGCATATTCAAGAGAGGGAAGTGAAACGTTTACAATTTCACAGCCGAGCTTTTTATAATATTCAACGGCGTCAAGCACTGCGGCTTTTACTTCTTCATTTAATCCCTCGCCGAAAAATTCTTTTGGAACTCCTATTTTAAGACGGCTTATATCATCGCCGACAAGTGAGGTGTAATCACCGTCTGAATTTTTTGAAGAAGTCGCGTCGTTTTCGTCATAACCGTATATACAGTTGAGAATATAACCTGTATCTTCGGCGGATTTTGCAAGTATACCTATTTGGTCAAGTGAGGAGGCGAAAGCGATAAGCCCCCAGCGTGAAACGGTTCCGTATGTGGGTTTTAAACCGGTAACACCGCAGAATGACGCAGGCTGACGAACGCTGCCGCCCGTATCCGAACCGAGCGCCGCCGCACATAAATCAGCCGCTACACTTGCCGCTGCGCCGCCTGACGAACCGCCTGAAACACGTGATACATCATACGGATTTTTCACTCCGCCGAAATATGAAGTCTGTGATGAACCGCCCATTGCAAATTCATCCATATTGGTTTTTCCGAGCATTACAGCGTTCTGCAATTTTAGTTTCTCCATAACGAACGCGTCATACGGGGGTACAAAATCCTCAAGCATTTTTGAGGCGCAGGTCGTTTTTATACCCATAGTGCAGATATTGTCTTTTACCGACACGGGGATACCTGTCAATGCTGAGATGCTGCCGCTGTCAATAAGCGTCTGAGCCGCTTTTGCCTCCTCAATTGCGCTGTCGGGGCAAACGGTTATATAACTGTTTACCGTTTTGTCCTTACTCTTTATTTTATCAAGATATTCCTGCGTAAGCTCGACAGCACTGATTTCCTTGCGGTCAAGCATTGCGCGAAGTTGTTTTAAAGCCATTGTAAATCCGTCCTTTCTTCAGTTACACTACCTTTGGTACAACAAAACTGTTGTTCTTAACATTTTTAGCGTTGGAGATAATGCTTTCCGTAGGGTAGGAATTTCGTGCGTCATCGGTTCGCAGGTCGTTATAATTGACAGTGTCAAGCGAATATGGCTTTATCGTAGTATCAAATTCGCAGACTTTATCCATAACGGCAATGATGCTTGTCATATCCGCTGTCATTTTTTTAAGCTCGTCATCGGTGAAACTGATTTTTGAAAGTTCTGCGAGGTGTCTGGTTAAATCTGAATTAAACATAATTTATTCTCCGTTTCTTTATGTTAGTAAAAATAAAAGACGCGTACAGCAGAAGTTAATCTGCCATACAACGTCTTTGCTGTACAATTTATTATATTTTATCATAGATATAAAAAGTTTGCAAGGGGTAATTTGATAAAATATTAAAAAATATTGTTATCAGCTTTATGCAAACTGCATTACGGTGTAGGTGTCGGGTCAGGCTCGTGCGGCATATATGTACTTGTATTTAGCGTATCGGTTGAAATAAGCGTACCGTTTGAGTAGACATAGCGCGTAGAATGTACAACAGTGTTTTTACCCGACTGTGACGAGGAATTTGAAATTTTAACCTCACGCTTTGGGTCCCATGCAGTGCCTATGATACTTACAGTTATTGTAGAACCGCTTGTGGATGCGGTAATTTTTACAGGATAATCGCTGCTGTTCTTAAATTTGAAATCAACGCCGCCATCCGATACGGTTGCGTCCTGACCGAGCGGAATATAGCCTACGGTCATCATATGATTAAGTCGTTCCGTTATAGCCATATCGGCGTATAATACCGCGCTGTAAAGAGTGCTGCTAACCTGACATACGCCGCCGCCTATACCGTCAACGCTTTTGCCGTCAACATATTCCTTGGCTGTATAAAAGCCGTTGTCAACAGTTCTGCGTCCTACGGTGTTGTTAAATGAAAACACATCTCCGGGAGCTAAAACCTTGCCGTTTATAAGGCTTGCCGCGCGTGAGATGTTCGCGCAGCGGTTAGAAGTGGAACCTCCGTAAGAGGTGGAGTATGTTGAAAGCGTTGCGTTAAATAATTTACTCCTCAGCATTTCTGTGTCAATATCGGGAGGTGAAACATAATATGGAAGTTTTACAGGCTCACAGCCCTCATATATATTCTGAATATATGGAGAGATTTCTTCCTTATTTATGTAGCGACCTGTTTCACCGGGAATTACGGCTACATCATTTCCGTTTATCTCGTAACGTGCATTTACGGGGTCTTTATATACCAGTGCATCGAAGCTTTCTAGTGTCATAGTATCGGGAGGAGCGGCAGTATAAGCAACATGTATATTTGAAAAGACCTCGTTTAAAAGCGAATTTTTAGTCTGTTCACGGGCAGGCATAACATTGCCGTCATAGCCTGTACAGCCTGAGTATACTGTTAAATATCCATTGTCGCCGTATTCTACATAATGCTGTTTGCGTTCACCGAGTACAATGTTTCCGAACTCATTTAACTTCGCATCAAGCAAATCATCATCTACCTGCGGGGCAGGGATAATTACATGTTCCTTTACAAGAAGCCTCATGGCAGCCAGACCGTTTACAAGAAAGTTTTTTGTTTTACAGTAATCGACTGCTTTTTTTGCCGTTTCCTCAGGCATTGCGGTAAGTCCTATATCAGCTCCGTTTATATTAAAGGTTTTATCACCGTTTACAAGCGTGATACAAGCATTTTCAAAAAGATATGTATCGCTTATCGCGTTCAATACCTCGTCATAAGTCAGATTACTAACATCAATATCATCTATATAAACATTGTTCATAACCCTGTCGGGAGTAATTGATGCAAGAGAATATACAAAAACACCGATGAATGCGCCGAAAATAATAAGAACGGAAATAATTAAGGGAACGCGTATTTTTTTGAAGAAAGCATTTCTTTTCAATCTGCCTGCTCGCTTTTCGTACTCTTTTTTTCTGCGGGCGGCTTCAGAGCGTGTCTGTTCTGCCATAGTATACATGTCGGGTACATCAATATCATAATCGGAGCTGTCCTGCTGACCGCTGTCTTCGGTTATATCACTGTCCTCGTCGTCAAAGCTGAAGTCATCATTTATATCATCGTCGTACATTTTAATAGTCCTTTCTATTTATAAAATCGGTTGAATTCGTCAAGATGTGCGGAATATGCCTGCATAAAAGTGTAAAAGTGTTTGTTTTTGCAAAGCAGCGTAAACGCTTTTTTTATGTTTTTTACAAATACAGGGTCAAAATCATCAATAAAAAATGCTTTTGCCATAGGGCAAATACCTTTGCCGCGCGGGTCGATAATGACTTCGACAGTACCGTTTTTATTAAGATACGGAGTAAGGGGAAAAATTCTGCACGCCAAAGGCCGTTGGTACCGGTCACATTCACCGCTGCACATCGCCAGAGGAACAGTATGCTTTTTGCCGTCGTACTCGTAAGTAAAGTCGGTTTTTTCTATTCTTATCCAGTCAGGGTTTAACAGAGAAAAAACGGCTCTTTCACCGGGAAAGAGAAACATACCCGTATCATCTCCCTGACAGCACGCCTTGCTGCAAAGCTGTCCGCAGTCAACGCTTACGGGTGTTACATTATCAAAAAGTCTGTAAAGCTGTAAATATATATATGCGGAATTCATAGCAAAAAAACCTCACTGAATACTTTTGTTCATAAATATAATACAATTCTAACACAAAAATTATGGCAAAACAATAGGTAAATAAAAATTTTCCGCAATGAATGATTTTTGAAACTTTAAAGCGTTGCTTTTATCAAATTTGCATAAATATAGCGAAAAAACAACAAAATTGTAACAATCATGTAATCTTATCGCATTTGACAAAACAGTATATATAGTAGTATAATTAGTAAAATGTAAGATAAGACTTCTATATCTTGAAGGAAGGAAAGGAACGGTTTTAAGTATGCCAAGAAAGAAACAGGAATACGGAAACGACAGCATAACAAGTCTTAAAGGCGCGGACAGAGTAAGAAAGCGCCCGGCGGTAATTTTCGGTTCGGACGGACTTGAAGGCTGTGAGCATTCTTTTTTTGAAATATTGTCCAATTCAATTGACGAGGCGCGTGAAGGTTACGGTAATCTTATAGAGGTTACGCGTTTTATGGACCATTCTATTGAGGTGCGTGATCACGGGCGAGGTGTTCCTCTTGATTATAACGAGGGAGAGGGACGTTTTAACTGGGAACTTGTATATTGTGAGCTTTATGCAGGCGGTAAGTATGATAATAATAAGGGTGGTATGTATGAATACAGTCTTGGTCTTAACGGACTCGGAGCCTGCGCTACGCAGTATTCGAGCGAATATATGGATGTAACGGTAATCCGTGACAAAACGCAGTATACACTTCATTTTGAAAAGGGGGAAAATATCGGCGGGCTTCAGAAAACGGATACAAGAAGTATTCAGACAGGCACAGTCCAGAAGTGGAAACCTGACACGGAAGTCTTTACGGATATAGCAATATCCCTTGAATTTTTTCAGGATGTGCTGAATAAGCAGGCGATGGTAAACGCTGGACTTAAATTTGTATTATACAACGAAACCGAAACAGGCATGGAAATGTTTGAGTATTATTATGAAAACGGTATCGTTGACTATGTTAAGGAAGCAGTCGGGGACGAAGGCTTTACTACGGTTGAAACATGGGAAACCGAGCGTGAAGGACGAGACAGAGCGGATAAAGAGGACTATAAAATGAAAATGCAGGTTGCTTTCTGCTTTTCGAATAAGGTGAACATGCTTGAATACTATCATAATTCAAGCTTCCTTGAACATGGAGGCTCGCCTGACAGAGCGGTTAAGAATGCTTTTGTATATGCTATTGACAGATACATGAAGCAAAATGATAAATATAACAAGAACGATTCTAAAATAACCTTTAATGACGTTGCAGACTGCCTTGTGCTTGTTATAAACTCATTTTCAACACAGACAAGCTATGAGAATCAGACTAAAAAAGCTATAAACAATAAGTTTATACAGGAGGCTATGACAGACTTTTTACGTCAGCAGCTTGAGGTGTATTTTATAGAAAATAAAACAGATGCCGAAAAGATTGCAAATCAGGTCATGGTCAATAAAAAAAGCCGTGAAAATGCAGAGAAAGCAAGAATTGATATAAAGAAAAAGCTTACAGGCACAATGGATATAACAAACAGGGTTGAAAAGTTTGTTGATTGCCGAAGCAAGGACGTTACAAAGCGTGAGGTCTATATAGTCGAGGGTGATTCGGCGCTCGGCTCCTGTAAGCTTGCTCGTGACGCATCTTTTCAGGCTATAATGCCTATACGAGGTAAAATTCTTAACTGCCTTAAAGCGGATTATCCGAGAATATTCAAAAGCGATATTATAATTGACCTTGTAAAGGTGCTTGGCTGCGGTGTTGAGATTAACTCAAAGCACAACAAGGGGATTGACAGCTTTAGTATGGACAATCTGAGATGGGATAAGGTTATTATATGTACAGATGCCGATGTAGACGGTTTTCATATAAGAACAATGCTTTTGACCATGATTTATCGCCTTATGCCTACTCTTATTGAAAAAGGTAAGGTATATATTGCGGAATCGCCGCTTTATGAAATAGTAATTACAAAAACAAAGCGTAAGGACGAAACCTTCTTTGCGTATACCGACAGCGAGAAGGACGAAATTTTAAAGAAGCTTGAAGCAGAAGGGCTGACAAAAGAAAAGGACGCAATAGACATAAAACGCTCAAAGGGACTTGGTGAAAACCAGCCTGAAATGATGAGCCTTACGACAATGCATCCTGCAACAAGGCGTCTTATACGCGTAACACCCGAGAATGCTGAGCGTACTGCGCGTATGTTCGATGTGCTGCTTGGCGATAACATCACCGACAGAAAGGAATATATAGCGGATAACGGAGCAGAGTATATGGAAATGCTGGATATTTCATAATTAAGACTGCTGGAATTTATTGAAAGGATTATGTGTTTTAGATGGCAAGAAAGAAAACGGTAGAAGAAGTAATAATTGAAGCTCCGATAGCTGAGGAGCCTATCACAGAAACAATTGAAAAGAATTTTATGCCTTATGCGATGAGCGTCATCGTGTCAAGAGCAATTCCTGAGATTGACGGATTAAAACCGGCGCACAGAAAGCTTTTGTATACCATGTATAAAATGGGACTGCTCGGCGGAAAGCTTACCAAATCAGCGAATGTGGTAGGACAGACAATGAAACTCAATCCGCATGGCGACAGCGCAATTTATGAAACGCTGGTTCGACTTACTCGCGGACATGAGGCACTTCTGCACCCTCTTGTAGAGTCTAAGGGTAATTTCGGTAAGCAGTATTCGCGCGATATGGCATATGCAGCGGCAAGATATACGGAGGTACGTCTTGACGCTATATGTCAGGAGCTTTTCGGCGATATAAATAAGAATACTGTTGAATTTGTGGATAACTACGATGGTGAAATGCAGGAACCGACGCTTTTGCCGGTTGCATTTCCGAATATTCTTGTAAATCCCAATCAAGGTATTGCGGTAGGTATGGCAAGCAATATATGCTCGTTCAATCTCCGTGAGGTATGTGATGCGACAATCGCGGTTCTGAAAAATGAAAAAGCGGATGTGATTGAATATATGCCCGCGCCTGATTTTTCTATGGGCGCTGAAATAATATATTCAGAGGAGGAAATGCGTAAAATTTACGAAACGGGACGCGGAAGCTTTAAGATGCGTTCAAAGTACAGCTATGACAAGAGCAATAATTGTATTGAAATCACCGAAATCCCGTATTCTACCACTGCTGAGGTTATAATAGGCAGAATAATGGAACTTGTGAAAGCTAATAAGCTTAAGGAAATCTCAGATGCGCGTGATGAAACAGGTAAGGAAGGCTTTAAGCTGGCTATTGATTTAAAGCGCGGTGTTGACCCTGAGATGCTTATGTCAAAGCTGTTTAAGCTTACGCCTCTTGAGGACAGCTTCAGCTGTAATTTCAATGTGCTGATTAACGCAAAGCCGATGGTACTTGGCGTAAAGTCTATTATTCTGGAATGGATAAAATTCCGAATGAATTGTATTAAGCGCGGAATAAAATATGATATTGAAAAGAAAAGCGAAAGACTGCATTTGCTTACAGGTCTTAAAAAAATTCTTTTGGATATAGATAAGGCAATCTCTATCATACGTCATACCGAACGTGATGAGGAGGTTGTTCCGAACTTAATGGATGGTTTCGGAATAGATAAGGTGCAGGCGGAATATGTGGCTGAAATAAAGCTTCGTAATCTGAACCGCGAATATATCTTAAACCGTACTGCCGATATTGAAAAGCTTATGGAAGAGCTTGAGGAGCTTAACAGGATACTCGGTGACGACAGGGAAGTAAAAAAGCTTATAGCATCGCAGCTTAAGGCTATTTCAAAGAAATACGGACAGGACAGAAAAACAACGCTTATAAGCGGCGAGGAAATAACGGAATATAAGGAAACGGAAAACATAGACGATTATCCGCTCACCATATTCTTTACACGTGAAAATTACTTAAAGAAAATTTCTGCGGTATCGCTGCGTTCAAGTACGACCGAGCATAAGCTTAAAGACGGCGATGAAATATTGCAGACAATTGAAAGTACAAATAAATCCGAGATGATATTCTTTTCAAATAAATGTACGGCATATAAAATGCGTACGTATGATTTGCCGGATGCAAAAGTAAGCACAATGGGCGAGTACCTTCCGGGAATACTGGGACTGGAAGATGATGAAAAAATATTATATACTGTTGTTACATCGGATTACAGCGGCAATATGCTGTTTACATTTGAAAACGGTAAAATGGCAAAGGTTGCGCTTAATAATTATGAAACAAAAACAAACCGTAAAAAGCTTATAGGAGCATATGGAAGCAAATCTCCCGTATGTGATATACGACTTATACAGGAGGATATTGATATAGTATTGATGTCCGATAATAACAGGATACTGTGCCTGAATACGGAGAAAATCCCTCTGAAGGCTACAAAGAGTACACAGGGCGTGCAGGCAATGACACTGAGGAAAAAAGGCGCAAAAGTAGTACGTGCCGTAAGCGCAGAAGAAAGCGGAATTGAGGGAGCGGAGCGTTACAGGACAAAGAATATCCCTGCGGCCGGCGGTATGCTCAAAAAGGAGGATACACAGTTAAGCCTTATTTAACGGTAATGAAAGGAAGTGGCAATGTATGTTGACAGAAGCGGAAAGAATAAGATTGCAGGAAAGGTTTCAGGAGAAGGCGTCAGGTGTTTATAAGCCTTTTTCGCGTGAGCTTTTTAAGAAGTACAGTGTAAAGAGAGGTCTGAGAAACGACGACGGTACGGGTGTTATGGCAGGATTGACGTCTGTCGGCGCAGTACAGGGCTATTTTATAGATGACGGAGAAAAAATCCCTATGGAGGGACATCTCAGGTATCGAGGTTATGATATTACCGACTTGGTACAGAAATGCGAGGCTGAAAACAGATTTGGATTTGAAGAGGTTGCATACCTTTTATTGTTCGGGCATTTGCCTGACAGCAGGACGCTTAACGATTTTTCAGCGCTTATAGGAAGTCTTCGCGCATTGCCGGACGGTTTTGCGGAGGATATGATATTAAAAGCACCGAGTACAAATATAATGAATAAAATGGCAAGAAGCGTACTTGCTTCATATTCGTACGACCCTAATCCCGATGAAATCACAACGGGTAATATATTGCGTCAGTCAATAGAACTTATTGCACGTATGCCTGTAATGGCGGCTTACGGCTATCAGGCAAAAAGCCATTATCATGATGGGCAGAGTCTTTACCTTCACACGCCGCAGACAGGACTTTCCACAGCGGAAAATTTATTGTATATGCTAAGACCGGATAACAGCTATACGCGTGAGGAGGCAGAAATGCTTGATGTGCTTCTGATGATACATGCGGAACACGGAGGCGGAAACAACTCTGCTTTTACAACAAGAGTTATTTCTTCATCTGATACAGATACATACTCCGCAATTTCTGCTGCAATCGGTTCATTGAAGGGACCGAAGCATGGAGGAGCAAATGCCAAAGTTATGGGTATGATAGAGGAAATAAAGGAGAATGTCCGCAATTGGGAAGACGATGACGAGGTAAAATCATATCTTGCAAAGATATTAAGAAAAGAAGCGTTTGACGGTTCGGGACTTATTTACGGAATGGGACACGCAATTTATACATACAGCGACCCGAGATGTATACTCCTGAAAGAAAAAGCAGAACAGCTTTTAAAGACTCATTCTGATTTTGAAAAGGAATACAGGCTTTATAATTCTGTTGAACGTCTTACGCCTGAGGTTTTTGCGGAGGTTAAGCATAATTCAAAGGTTATGTGCGCAAATGTGGATATGTATTCAGGCTTTGTATATAAAATGCTCGGTATCCCGTCTGAAATGTATACGCCGCTGTTTGCGGTTTCAAGAATTGTAGGCTGGTGCGCGCACAGACTTGAGGAGGTTATCGGCTGCGGACGTATTATTCGTCCTGCTTATAAGTCGATGTTCCATAAAAAAGAATACATTGATATTGATAAGAGGTGAGCTTGAATGGATAAGGTAAATATACTCGGAGTAAATGTTGACACCGTAACTATTTCAGAAGCGGCGGATACAATTATGAGCTTTTTTAATGAAGACAGACTTCATTCTGTCTATACGCCTAATTCCGAGATAATAATGCACGCATATAAAAATCCCGCTTTTGCGGAGTTATTAAACAGCGCAGACCTTTTGACTGCTGACGGAATCGGTGTGGTTTATGCGTCAAAGATATTGAAAAAGCCGATAAAAGAACGCGCGGCGGGATATGACATTGCCCGTCAGGTATTGAGCAAAATGAATGACACAGACCATAAGCTGTTTTTATTCGGCGGTAAGCCGGGAGTAGCTGAGGAAGCAAAGGTAAAGCTTTTGCAGGAGTACAGCAACCTTAATATTGTGGGATTGCGTAACGGCTATTTTAAAGTTGAGGAGGAAGCGGAGATTGTTGAGGAAATCAATAATTCCGGTGCAGATATTGTATTTGTGTGTCTTGGCGCTCCGAAGCAGGAGGAATGGATAGACAAACATTCAAAGGAACTTAATGTACGGGTTGCTATGGGAATAGGCGGAAGCCTTGATGTATTCGCAGGACGAGTGGAACGCGCTCCCGAAATATTCTGCAAAACGGGTATGGAATGGTTTTACAGGCTTTGCAAAGAACCGTGGCGCATAGGCAGAATGATGGAACTGCCAAAGTTTGCGGCTGCGGTAATAACAAAAGGAAAGAGATATAAACAGAACGGGGAATAAATATGGGTAAACTTATAGCAATAGATGGTGTTGACGCAAGCGGAAAGCAGACGCAGACTGCGCTTTTGCTCGAAAGACTTCAGAGTGAAGGAAAAAACGTAAAAATGGTATCTTTTCCTGCCTATGATAAGCCGTCGTCAACGCTTGTTAAGATGTACCTTGACGGAAATTTCGGCGATAAACCGTCAGACGTTAATGCGTATGCTACATCTACCTTGTTTGCGGCTGACCGCTTTGCGACTTACCGGACTGACTGGGGCAGGGATTATAATAACGGTACGCTTATTTTAGCTGACAGATATGTAACCTCAAATCTTATTCATCAAGCGAGTAAAATAGACAGTTTTGAGGAAAAACAGAAATTTATTGTATGGCTTGAGGATTTGGAGTATGGTGTATACTCGCTGCCGCGTCCCGATGTTACAATTTTTCTTGATATGCCGCCTGAATACGGCGCTGAGCTTATGAAGGACAGGCTTAATAAAGCGAACGGAAATGATAAAAAGGATATACACGAAAGCGATTTTTCCTATCCTGAAAAGAGCTATAAAAACGCGGTGTTTGTAGCCGAGCAATGCGGCTGGAAACGGATTTTATGCGTTGACAACGGTAAAATCCGCAGCGTAGAGGAAATTCATAAGGACATATATTCAGGAATAGAGGGGTTAGTTTAAAATGAAACGGTTTCTTATATTGCTGCTTGCTGTAATGACTTTATCGGCATATTCCGTAACAGCGGCAGAAAATGTAGAAATATATATTGATAACGAGTTGCTGGAGTGCGAAGTATCACCGGTAAATATTGATGAGAGGGTGCTTGTGCCTATGCGCGCTATATTTGAAGCTCTCGGCTTGCAGGTTTTCTGGAACGGTGAGAACAGAACTGTATGGGCTGAACGTGGTGATGAATTTATCTGTATACCGATTGACAGTGCTGAAATCGGAACAGGAGTAAAAAATTCAGACGGTGCTGATGTATGGGTAGATACTATACAGGTTGACGTTCCTGCACAAATTATAAACGACCGTACATTTGTACCCGTAAGGGCAGTGTCGGAAACACTCGGTTCCCGTGTTTCATGGGACGGAGAAAGAAACAGGGTTGTTATCGACAGCCGCAGAAAAGAAAAAGGAGTGGTGTATTATACTTCTCTTTCTGATTACGGAAAATTGTATTCAGTAGGCAAAAATGCCCTTTTAAGGCAGAAGCTTTCGGATAAAACAGCATATAACCTGAAAATGTATGACGGCTTCGTATATTACGGTGCAAAGGAAAATAACTATATTTACAGAGCCAATGATGAAATTGGTGAAAGTGTGGTTGTAAGCAGAGCGGCGAATATGCTGGCAGTGGAAAACGGATATATTTATTATCAGGAGCTTGACGGCAGAAAGAAAAATTACGGAGTACTGTACCGTCTTAATCTCGAAAACAATGAAACAGAGCGTCTTACCGATAATGTCGTGCAATATCCTCAGAAGTACAGGGATTACATATATTTCAATCTGGATAATGACAGTAAAATGTACGGACTGACGCTGGACGGAACAGGTCTTGTTACGATAGATACGGGAGATAAGCCTGTACTGCATCCGTTTAACTGTGTTTTCTACGGAGATTATATACTGATGGAGGACGGCGAATGGTATGGTCATATCATAAGAATGGACCTTGACGGTTCCAATGCTGCCGCAATAACCAAAAGCAATTCGATTATATTTAAAAATCAGGAGGTTACGGAGCAGGTTATTTATCTTAACCCTGAACAGGGGCAGGATATTTACAGCGTAAATCTTGACGGAAGCAATCTTCATCTTGTGCATGAGGGTGACCCGACATGGCTTGACATTGAGCTTTTGGCAAAATATGATAATGCGATATATTACCGTCATCCGTTCAGGAAGGAAATATACCGCGTAAACATTGACGGAAGCAATGAAACTTACATAGGCTATGCTGATGATATAAAAATAGATGGCGGACTGATATTTACTTCGTATAACGGGTTGTACATAGATAATTATGACGTATCGGGTACCGTTAAAATATATCCGCGTGCGGTAGATAAGTTTACAGTGTCTGACGGAAACGTATATCTTACGGATAAATTAAGTTCAAGGCTTCATTATGCTGATTACAGCGGAAACAGCTATGCTGTAACGGCAGATGCGGTTGGTGAATGGGTATGTGAATAAAAAATATGCAGTCTGTTATGTACAGGCTGCTTTTTTTTGTAAAAATCCGCAAAAAAAGCTTGATTTTCTCAAAACAATGTGGTAAAATATATCGGTATGAAAAATACGCACATCTGCCGATTATTCGGAGGTTGCCCCTTTTATGGGGTTTTCGTATAAAAAGACGCAGGTGGAGGATTAAGAAAAGGGCAATGCCCGAAAAAACAAGGAGGAAACAAAAATGGCAAACGTAATTTCAATGAAACAGCTTTTAGAAGCAGGTGTTCATTTCGGACACCAGACAAGAAGATGGAACCCAAAAATGGCGGAGTATATCTTCACAGAGAGAAATGGTATCTATATCATCGACCTTCAGAAGACAGTTAAGAAGGTAGAAGAAGCATACTATTTCATAAGAGATATTGCAGCAGCAGGTGACGATATTCTTTTTGTAGGTACAAAGAAACAGGCTCAGGACTCTATTAAAGAAGAGGCTGAGAGAGTAGGCATGTACTATGTAAACGCAAGATGGCTTGGCGGTATGCTTACGAACTTTAAGACTATTCAGAAGAGAATTGACAGACTTGCTCAAATCAATAAGATGGAGGAGGATGACACCTTCTCAATGCTTCCGAAGAAAGAAGTTATAAAGCTTAAGGCTCAGAGAGATAAGCTTGAAAAATATCTTGGCGGTATCAAGGAAATGAAGAGATTACCGGGTGCAATGTTTATAGTTGACCCGAGAAAAGAAAAGATAGCAATAGCAGAAGCTAAAAAGCTTGGTATTCCGGTAGTTGCTATCGTTGATACAAACTGTGACCCTGATGAAGTTGATTACGTAATTCCTGGTAATGATGATGCAATAAGAGCAGTAAAGCTGATTGCGTCAACAATGGCAAATGCTATTATCGAAGGCAGACAGGGCGAGGATGCTTTGGCAGCAGTCGTTGAGGCTGATGTTGAAGAAGAAGCAGAAATAACAGAGGAATAATTTCCGTTTTATAATATATATAGGAGGATAAAAATAATGGCATTTACAGCTAAAGACGTTAAAGAACTCAGAGAAATGACAGGCTGCGGTATGATGGATTGTAAGAAGGCTCTTACAGAAACTGACGGCGATAAGGACAAGGCTGTTGAGTTTTTGAGAGAAAAGGGACTTGCAACCGCTGCTAAAAAAGCAGGCAGAATTGCAGCTGAAGGCATAGTAAAGGCTTATGTTGACGGCAATGTCGGTGTACTTGTTGAAGTAAACGCAGAAACAGACTTTGTTGCTAAAAACGATGAATTTCAGGAATTTGTATCTGACGTTGCAAAGACAATTGCAAAGGAAAATCCGGCTGATGTTGATGCGCTGAAGGATACAAAGTGCGGTGACAGTACAATCGGAGAAATTCTAACAGCTAAAATTGCAAAGATAGGCGAAAATATGAATATCAGACGTTTCGCAAGAATTGAAACATCAGGCGCTGTTGTTGAATATATTCATGCGGCAGGTAAGATTGGTGTACTTGTTGAGGCGGAAGCTGAAAATAATGACACAACTAAGGAATGTTTGAAAAATGTTGCGATGCAGGTTGCAGCGCTTAATCCTAAATATCTTTCAAGCGATGATGTTCCTCAGGATTATAAAGACCATGAGAAGGAAATTCTTATAGCACAGCTTAAGAATGACCCCAAGAACGCGTCAAAGCCTGACAACATCATTGAAAAGATGATTACAGGACGTCTTGCTAAGGAACTTAAAGAGGTTTGTCTGTTAGAGCAGGAATACGTTAAAGCAACAAATAAGGAAAGCGTTCAGAAGTACGTTGAAAGCGTAGGAAACATCAAACTTAAGCAGTTTGTACGTTTTGAAACCGGTGAAGGACTTGAAAAACGTGAGGACGATTTCGCAGCGGAAGTTGCATCAATGGTTAAGTAACTTTTTAAACACCCTGAAAATGCTTGTCATTTTCAGGGCGTTTTTTTCTCTTTAAATGCGCCTTGACAAAGAAATAAAAATATGGCATAATGTATTTGCGGCACAACTGAATATTTATATCAACTTTGGGTCACGTTAGTAAAAAAACGTGGGCTTTGATTCTCATACCAAAGTTGATGTGAGTTGTGTCGCAACAGTAATCATTGCTGCGTTTTTAGTGCGTAGCTCAGATGAGGTTGCGCACTTTTTTTCTTTAAAAGTACAAAAACCTAAGGTAAATCAGATAAAAAGGGGGACAGATATGAAAACTTTAAAAAACAACTTTTATATGCTTCGTCTTATCTGGCAGACATGCCCTATGGGAGTTGTATGTGAAATGCTTCACTGGTTCATTCGCAGAGTAGGTGAATTATTTTACTCGGTTTTTTTGCTCAGATTTATTATGAAAGCCATTGAAAACGGAACAGAATTTTCAAGAGTTATTATGCTTCTTGTGCTGCTTCTTATATACGGAGTTGTAACAGGTACATTTATTGCATGGTATTGGAACTGGTACAGACGCAAGGTAAAACTGAAAATAGATGAAATGCTGCTTGGCAAGATGTATGAAAAGGCAGTAGAATGTGATTTATCCTGCTATGAAAATCCGGAATTTTATGACAAATATACGCGCGCAAATGCGGAAATTCTTCAGCGAGGCATGAAAATACTCGAAAATTGCAGTCGTATGATTGGTATAATAGCGGCAGCCGTAGTAAGCATATGTATAATTGCTGCGTGGGAACCGGTTGTTATACCGATAGTTATAGTATGCGCGGTAGGTTCGATACTGATTGACAAAAAACGTTCAAACCTTAAATATAAGTGCTATTTGGACACAACGTCGCAGACGCGTACACAGGACTACGTAAAGCGTACGGTGTATTTGCAGGATTACGCAAAAGAATTGCGGCTCGGGAATATGTTTTTCCCGCTTTTGAAGCATTTTGATGCGTCAGTAAAAGAAGCGCTGCAAATTACACATCACTATTACGGTATGGAAGCTTGGCTAAGGGTTTTGCGTGAATTGTTCATGAGCTTCGGTACATATCTTGTTGCGCAGGGGATTATCATATTCCGCTATGTGGAACAAAAAGCTTATAAGCTTAGTGATGTTGTTACTATACTGAATGCTGCGTCCGTATTGCAGGGGAATGTTTATTCAATGTCATGGCATATGGCTGATTTTATAGAAAACGGATTGTATGTTGAAAATCTTAGAGCATTTTTTGAATATGAACCTCAAATAACAGAGGATGAAAACGGTAATATTCCGGAAAATAAGCCGCACCGTTTAACGCTGAAAAATGTATCTTTTACATATGAGGGGCAGTCAAAGCCTGTTCTTAAAAATATCAATCTGGATATACCTGCCGGACAGAAGGTGGCTTTTGTCGGACATAATGGAGCAGGCAAATCAACGCTTGTAAAGCTTCTGATGCGTCTTTATGATGTGACAGAGGGTGAAATACTTCTTGACGGTATAAATATTAAAGACTACAAACTGTCGGAGTATCGGCATCGTTTCGGAACAATATTTCAGGACTTTAAAATATTTGCGGCAAGCATAGAAGAAAATGTGCTGTTAAATCCCGTAAAAAGTAAGCAGGAGGAACAGCTTGCTTATGATTCGGTTATAGCAAGCGGACTGAAAGAAAAACTTGACACGCTTCCAAATGGCATGAAAACACAGCTTACAAGAGAGTTTGACGATGAGGGTACGATATTGTCAGGCGGTGAATTTCAGAAAATTGCCGTTGCGCGAGTATTTGCAAAGCAGTCTTCGATTGCAATACTTGACGAGCCGTCAAGCGCACTTGACCCCATAAGTGAATATGAAATGTTTGAAAATATGATGACCGCCTGCAAGGAAAAAACGGTAATATTTATATCTCACAGGCTTTCATCGGCAGTGAGCGCAGATATAATATATATGCTTGAACAGGGTGAAATCGCAGAACAGGGAACACATGAGGAACTTATGGAAAAGGACGGGAAATATGCCAAAATGTTTAACATGCAGTCAAAGCAGTACCGTGAAGGGGGTGTCGATTGATGAAAAAATTTTTTCATATAATTTCAAATCACCTGCTTATGGCAAAATATTTCTTTAAATTTGCGCCTGCGTATTTTATAATGAGCTTTGTGTTTTGTGTGTATGTGTCGTTTATAGACATGCTTTCGGGAGCATATTCAATAAAGTACATATTTAATGGACTGTCAGAAGGTAAAACCTTTAAACAAATATTGCTGTTTCTCGGATTTGTCAGCCTTGCAATGATTATACGTCACATTTTAGGCGCAATAAATGCTGAATATCTGAGCGCTATGGGTTGGGTGAAAGTCAGGGCAGGAATACGAAAGCTTATATTTAAACAGGCTCAGAATATGGATTTGGTATATTATGAAACACCTAAATTTTATACTGATTTTGTATGGGCAGCGTCACAGGCAGACGATAAGATGGGAGAGATGTTTTACTCGTGGAATGTGTTTGTCGCAAGACTGGGCGATATATTATTTTTCGGCGGATTTATGCTTGTGACAGACAAAATGCTGATATTGTTTGCGCTGATACTGCTTGTAATACGTCTTGTGTTCAATACGCTGATAGTGAAGCGAAGGTATAAAATGCATATTGAAGCAAAACCTCATGAGCGTGAACGCGATTATCTGACGCGCGTATTTTACCTTGCAGACTATGCTAAGGAAATCCGTCTTTCGGATATGCACAAAATGCTTTTTAAACGTCTTAAAGACACTATGGCTCGCATATGGAGAATAAATGATGAGGCAGGAAAAACCATATCGGCTTATTGGGTTGTTTCAGAGCTGTCAACGGGAGGCATTCTTGATTTTTGCATATACTTATATTTATGCTTCAAGACACTTGTCACCAAGACACTTAAATTCGGCGACCTTGCATCGCTTACAGGCGCGGTATGGAACTTCGCATATCGTGCGGGCGATTTTATAAATGTCTTAACCGATATGAGCGAGCAGAGCCTGTACGTAGATAACTTCAGAGAATTTCTTGCGTATAAGCCGTCAATAGAACATCAGAACGGAATAAATGCGCCGACAACTCCAAAAGAGATTTCATTGAAAAATGTGTCGTTTAAATATGAGGGCGCGGACAGTTACAGCCTGAGGAATATAAATCTTGATATTAAGCCGTATGAAAAACTGGCAATAGTCGGTTATAACGGCGCGGGCAAGTCAACGCTTGTAAAGCTTCTGATGCGTCTTTATGATGTGACAGACGGTCAGATAATTATGGACGGTACTGATATAAGAAAATATTCAACTGACAGTTACAGACAGGTGTTTGGTTCTGTATTTCAGGATTATAAAGTGTTTGCAGGAACAATAGCTGAAAATGTTGAGATGGATTTTGCAGATGATGAAAGACGTTCTGAAATTGAAAATGCGCTTTTAAAAAGCGGTTTTTCGGATAAGCTGAAAATACTTAAAAAGGGAATAGACACACCTCTTACACGTGAATTTTCAGAAGACGGTGTTAATTTGTCAGGAGGCGAGGAACAGAAAATTGCGATAGCGCGTATTTTTGCAAAGAACTGCGCATGTGTTATAATGGATGAACCATCAAGCGCGCTTGACCCGATAAGCGAGTACAAGCTTAATCAGACAATGATGACGCTGTCGGAGCATAAAACTGTAATATTTATATCTCACCGCCTGTCCACGACTTGTATGGCAGATAGGATAATAATGCTTGAAAACGGCGAAATAATCGAGCAGGGAACACATCAGGAGCTTATGGAGCAAAACGGAAAATATGCCGACATGTTTTTAAAGCAGGCGGAAAAATACAGATGATATTTATTAAGAAAAGCTGCTCGTCAGAGCAGCCTTTCTATTCTGTATCATTTTTAATAAAACCCGAAAGCTTTTCAATGGTGCGTATCGGCGCATCCTGCGCCGTACCCCATTCCATGTCTTTGTTACGGTAATCAAATTTAAGCGTAAATTTATGTATATCCTTTTGTATACGATTTAATTCATCTGCCTGTTTTTGATAAAGGACTGACAAAAATTCAGCGGCTTTTGAATTTGAAAGCGATTTTTCAGACATATCGGCAAGCAGCTTCATATGTTTCAGGCACAAGCCTTTGGATTTGTCAAATTTCAGTTTAAATTCTTCATCATTTGCCCACATATATAATAAAACATCAGCATAACGCTGCATTGTGTAGTTGATTTTTTCACATATAATACAACCGGTATCAATATCTGAAAGCGTTTGTGAAAGCGACGCGCGGAATTCAGATGTGCCTGATTTTTTAAACAGACCGCCTTTTTCTTTTGAAAGCTTTGCCGCTCCTTTTTGAAGCGCGCCAAGTCTTTTTCTGATTTCCTCTAAGTGCGTGTCGAGAATAAGCGCAAGCGGAAGTTTGCTCGGCATATCGAAAAGCATAGAAAAGTGATGACAGCAAAAGCCTGTTGTGTTAGAATTTTCGCGAAAATCAGGCTCCATCATAGCCGCGCCGAGAGTGTAATCAAGAGTTTCGCGTTCCAGACGCTTTTCAAGTTCGCACATGGGACATTCGCAGTCGGTATCGTATACTTCATTTACCGGTATTGTATATATTTGTTCCTTCATAATTTTCACCTCATTTATAAAGTATAACACTTAAAGTCAAAAAACACAATATATAGTGTAAATAACATTCGGAAAATGCAAAACTATTCAATTTTTTGTGCAAAATCGTCATATTAAGATAGAAAAAATATCATAATTATGAATTATATGATAAAAATAAAAAAAATTCAAATAACTGCTTTTAAAAAAAGGGGTTTTATGCTATAATACAATTTAGGTAAATAAAACAATGTTATTCAATAACACTGTATAAATTTTTTAGTATTGGAGGATTTAACTATGACACAAAACAAGACAGTTCTTGCATGGCTTGACGAAATGGCAGCTATGTGTCAGCCGGACAAAATTGTTTGGATTGACGGAAGCGAGGCTCAGCTTGAAGAACTTCGCAAGGAGGCTGTTTCAACAGGCGAAATGATTAAGCTGAATGAAGAAAAGCTTCCCGGCTGTTACTATCACAGAACGGCAGAAAATGACGTTGCCCGTGTAGAGGACAGAACCTTTATTTGTACTCCGACAAAGGAGGAGGCAGGTCCAATTAAC
>CAJTUY010000019.1:33633-37961 GCA_910579415.1 uncultured Clostridia bacterium
AATGTATGCAAAGCTTAAAGCTCTTTATAACGGTTCAATGAAGGGCAGAACAATGTATGTTATTCCTTATTCAATGGGACCTGTCGGCTCGCCATTCTCAAAGATTGGTATTGAGCTTACAGACAGTATTTACGTTGTACTTAACATGGCTATCATGACAAGAGTAGGTCAGAAGGTTATGGACCAGCTTGGTGACAGCAGTGAATTTACAAGATGTCTGCATGCTAAAAAAGATGTAAATCCTGATGACAGATATATCGTGCAATTCCCGCAGGATAATGCAATATGGTCAATTAACTCCGCTTACGGCGGTAACGTACTTCTTGGAAAGAAGTGTTTCGCGCTTAGAATTGCATCATATCTTGGTAAAAATCAGGGTTGGATGGCAGAGCATATGCTTATTTTAGGTCTTGAAAATCCGCAGGGCGAGGTTAAGTATATCTGTGCCGCATTCCCGTCAGCTTGCGGTAAGACAAACCTTGCAATGCTTATCCCTCCGGAATATCTGAAGGAAAAGGGCTATAAGGTATGGACAGTAGGCGATGATATTTCATGGCTTAACATCGGTCCTGACGGCAGACTTTATGCAATTAACCCTGAAGCAGGTTTCTTCGGTGTTGCACCGGGTACATCTGTAAAGACAAACTTCAATGCTTTGGAATCTACAAAGAAGAATACAATTTTCACAAATGTTGCTATAAATAACGATGATATGACAGTTTGGTGGGAAGGTCTTGACAAGAATCCTCCTGTAAACGCAACAGAGTGGAAGGGAGCAAAGGTAAACGGTGTTGAGTATACAGAAGCAGGCAATAACCTTGCTCATCCGAACTCAAGATTTACAGCTCCTGCTGTGAACTGTCCGTGCATTTCACCTGAATTTGAAAATCCGCAGGGTGTTCCTGTTGAAGCTATCGTATTCGGCGGCAGACGCGCTAAGTGCGCTCCGCTTGTATATCAGTCAAGAGATTGGCAGCACGGTACCTTTGTAGGCGCTACAATGGCGTCTGAAACAACAGCAGCAGCAGCGGGTGCAGTCGGTGTAGTAAGACGCGACCCGATGGCTATGAAACCGTTTGTGGGATATAATATGGCTGATTACTGGGGTCACTGGCTTGAGATGGGCAAGAAGCTTGGTGATAAGGCTCCAAAGATTTTCCATGTTAACTGGTTCAGAAAAGATGACGAAGGACACTTTATGTGGCCGGGATTCGGCGATAACATGCGTGTGCTTCTGTGGATTCTTGACAGATGCGCAGGTAAGGTTGACGCTGATGAGGTTGCTATCGGTTATGTTCCGAAGCCGGGCGATATTGATGTTACAGGTCTTGAGGACGAAAACATTGATATGAACGGACTTCTTGCAATCGATCATGATGTATGGATGGAAGACGTTAAGAATATTGAGGAATATTTTGCTCAGTTCGGTGACAGACTTCCTAAGGAAATGGCAGATGAGCTTGAAAAGCTAAAGGCTAATCTTAAATAAAAATTGATAAAACCGTCGGTATAAAATATGCCGGCGGTTTTTTTGTGAAAACTCTCAAAAAATGCTTGACTCTCCCCTAAGGTCAAATGCTATAATTACAATACAGTTCCGGAACAAGTACAAATCAATTAAGGAGGAGATAGTATGCTTAGTATCGGTCAGTTTTCAAAAACGTGTCTGGTGACGGTAAAAACCCTGCGTCACTACGATAAAATAGGACTGCTCAGTCCCGAATATGTCAATGAGGAAAATGGGTACAGGTTCTATACAGAAGAACAAATACCTGTTATGATTTTAATAAATAAATTTAAGTCATATGGTTTTTCTCTGTCCGATATTAAGGAAATCTTGGCTTTAGACAGCGAAACAGCAGTAAAATATTTAAGAAAACAGTTAAACAGACTGCATAATGAAATTGAGCATAAAAAGGAAATAGAGCTTGAGCTTATGCAGCATATTGTTAGTTTGGAAAGGACGAGAGATGTTATGGCATATCAAAATAATTATGAAGTAAGGATTGAGCATACGGAGGATATAAAGGTTATATCCAATCGCCAGATTATGAGTGTTGATGATTTTGGTAAGTATTACGGTTATCTGTACAAAAGGTGCGCGGACAAAAGTGAGAATGTCATATTAAGCGGAAAAGCAATGGCATTTTATCATGATACGGAATTTAATCCCGAAGCAAGCGACATTGAACTGGCTCTCGGAGTTGCAGAAAACAGTAAATTTGATAAAATTATAAAGGGCAGTGAATGTGCGGTTGCAACACATTACGGACCATATTCAAAGCTTCCGGAGGCTTATGGAGCAGTTATAAAATGGATTAAGGATAACAATTATAAAATTGTAAACGCTCCGTATGAAATTTATATTAAGTCGCAGTTTGACAGAATACCTGTTGACGAATGGGAAACAAAAATTGTTTTCCCTGTTGAGAAAGCATAAAATCCGCTTGCGTGTTCGCGATTTTTATGATAAAATAATGTCATTGACAAATAAGGAGAGGTCATAATGGCATTGTATGCAATCGCGGACTTGCATTTACCGCTCGGAATAGACAAACCAATGGATATATTCGGCAGCGCGTGGGAAAATTATGTTGAACGTCTTTTTGAAAACTGGCAGAATACCATAAAGAAGGAAGATACGGTGGTTTTGCCGGGTGATTTTTCATGGGCAACATATCTTGCTCAAAGCGCAAAGGATTTTGAATATCTGCATAAGCTGAACGGCAAAAAGATACTGCTAAAAGGAAACCATGACTACTGGTGGACAACCATGAATAAGCTGAACGAATTTATACAGGAAAAAGGATTTTCTGATATAGATTTTTTACAGAACAATTCATTTATGTACGGGGATACGGCTATATGCGGTACACGCGGCTGGATACACCCTGCATGGGATAATTTCGGCACTGAGGACAGAAAGATATTTGACCGCGAGGTTTTGCGGCTCGAATTGTCGCTTGGAAGTGTGAAGAAATGCGAAGAAATTTATGTATTTACTCACTATCCGCCAATGTCTGCCGCATTGGAGAATAATGATTTTACCGATATGATGAAAAAATACAATGTTAAAAAGTGTATTTACGGACATCTCCAAATGCGGTTGAGGGAGTGGTTAACGGTATTGAGTATAAACTTGTATCGGGTGATTATGTAGGATTTAATCCTGTAAAACTAAAGGATTGAGGAAATATTTATGAAGTTAATGCTTGCATCTGATATACATGGTTCGGCGTATTATGCAGATAAAATGCGTACCGCTTATTGTAAGGAAAAAGCCGATAGGCTGATTTTGCTCGGCGACTTGCTGTATCATGGACCGCGCAATGAGCTTCCGCGTGATTATGCTCCTAAAGAAGTAATAAATATATTAAACAGTCTTAAGAATGAAATAATATGCGTATGCGGTAATTGTGACAGCGAGGTTGACCAGATGGTACTTGATTTTCCGATAATGGCTGACTATGCTGTTATGTATGATGACGGCATTACAATGTACCTTACGCATGGGCATGTATTCAACCCGCAAAATCCGCCGAAACTGAAACAAGGCGATTATCTTGTAAACGGACATACTCACATACCGGCGAACGTGCAAATGGGAGATTTTACGTATATAAATCCGGGTTCGGTATCCATACCGAAGGAAAACAGCAATCACAGCTATATGATTTTTGAAAACGGAGAATTTACGCTGAAAGAACTAAAATAATAAAACAGCCGTTATGCTTTGACGGCTGTTTTCGCTTTCTTTTTGTGTTTTTTGCATTTAAAGTGTGAATCCGGAGTCAAATGCCCGATTTCCATTTCAAAACATTCTGCCACTTCGGCAAGATTAAGTAAACTGTAATCCTCTAAAATGCGTATAAGTACCTTTGCACAGGCATACGCATCGTCATATGCATGGTGATGATGAAATTTAATTCCAAGCGCATCACAAAGTTTATTAAGCTTGTGACTTTCAAGCTCGGGATAAGCAAGCTGTGACAGCTTGACCGTACATAAATAATCAAATGTGGGACGCGGTATTTTAAAGTGTTCAAGAGTGGCGCACAGAGCGCCTACGTCAAAGCTCGCGTTATGCGCAATTACGGTATTTCCTTCAAGATACGGCTTGATTTCATCCCAGTATTGGTCGAAGGTTGGCTTGTCCGCTACCATGTTTGCAGTAATTCCGTGAATTTTTGTGTTGTATTTGTTAAACTCGAAAGGTACGGGTTTAATAAGAATTTCTTTTCTGTCAGTTATAATATTATCTTTAACCACACACAGCCCCAAACTGCATACGCTTGTAAAGCTTGAAGTTGCGGTTTCAAAATCTATTG
>CAJTUY010000019.1:37971-38224 GCA_910579415.1 uncultured Clostridia bacterium
CTAACATCATACTATTATACAACTTTTTTCGCCGAATGTCAAAGAAAAAAACAATGAGTTGACACAAACGTACAATAGTTATATAATTTATGATAACGGAAAGGAATGGTGATAGAATGCTGGTAGGAATAATCGGAGCGCTTGACCATGAAATAAACGGTCTGAAAGCGCTTATGAAAAACAGTGAAACCGATATTGTAAGCAGTGTTGAGTTTTGCAAGGGTGAAATAAACGGAGCGGATATTGTGCTTGC
>CAJTUY010000020.1 GCA_910579415.1 uncultured Clostridia bacterium
TTAACAACAATATGCATTCTGTCATTATTAAAACGGTTTCTGATATTTACAGAATAATTTTTATAATATTCATCAGAGATATATTCTCCATAAAGTTCTTCTGTTAAAGGTGTTTTTCCTATTATCATTAAGGCACGACAATTTAGATTTCTAAAATCCGCTGCCAAACGTCTATGTTCATCCTCGTCAAACCCATTCATCATGTCTATATTTCCATAATCATTGAATACACAATCGTAAGGTGGGTCAAGGAAAATAAAATCATTATTTGCCGCCATATTAAAAATGTTACTATAGTCAACATTAAATAACTCTGCCCGTTGCAATAATTCACTATGCTGTTGGGTGACTAAGCGCGTATTTAAATTGGGATAACGTCCAAATGGCACATTATACTCACCGTTATTATTATATCTTATCATTCCGGAATAAGCTGTTTTATTAATAAAGAAATACAAGACACCATCTAAAAAAGTATCATCAGGATGATTAAATAGTTCACGCATATGATAATATAATTCTTCATTTTCATTAGGTACTTTCTCATCAGGCGTAAGCGCTTTTAACCTCTTAAATTCTGTTTGATTTGCTTCATACTGTTGTTGTAGTTCATCAAGCTGTATGCGCATTTGAGGATAATTGTCTCTTAGTTGCTGATAAAATGTCATTAAACGCTCATTTGCATCGTTTATAATTGCATTGTCGGGTTCAAGATGAAAAAAAACAGCTCCCCCACCGAAAAATGGTTCAATATATCTATTAAAATCATCAGGTATATATTGAAAAAAGCGCGGAATTTCTCTTGATTTTCCTCCTCGATACTTTAAAACAGGATTCATTTATCTCACACCTCGCCCTCTCATTATAATAACACATAAAAACCCATATTTATTATAAATCAAATCATGGTTTTTGTCAATGTTATAAATTTATATTTAGTAATATTCAACAATGTGCTATTCTTTGAGACCTACAAGAGTCAAAACAGAGTTTTTTCTCTTTATACAATTTCTATTTTTATATATTGCAAGAAAATCTAATATTGTAGCATCTATCATATGACATATATTTTCATTCCGTCAACATCATACTATCTTTAAAGTTATAATAAATACACAGGAACAGTGAACAGGTTTACAAAATCATCATTTACATATTCATCTACATCTAAGATAATACCAATTATATTTATGGTAGCATTTATTATTTGTCTATATAATTGTACAACATATCATAAACCATATAACATTTTAGTGGACATTTAGAACCGCATTTTCGAGGGTTTTAATATAACTATGCATACCACCTAAGTTTGAAGGTATTTCACACTCGAAAAATTGAGTGTTTATGCGGTTTTCAAAATCCTAAAAGTCTCTAAAATATAGGCATATATTCCACTATATACATAGAAAAATATCCTATCGTTATGAAACGATAGGATATTTTTAATCCTGCTTGACAGACAATCTACTTTACTGTCTTAACAGTGTCCGCCCGAAGGAAGGTTCTTTGTAAATTCAGATTACTCTGTAACCGTTACAGCCGTATTTGTAAGATATGGCTTTAAATTATCGTCTGTAAGAATTATCTTTACATTTGCCGCACCTGCATCCTTTGTATAAGGAACTTCTGCCGTAAGAACACTGTTTGTAAAGGTTACATCGGTCTTTTCAAGCTTAACCAGTATATTATTTGCGTCATACTGAGCCACATAAGCACCAAGTGTCTGAGAACCGGTAGATGCGCCTTCTTTAATTGTTGCAGTAAGTGTAATCTTATCAGCAGCAGCTGTCTGTGTTACACTGTCTATCGCAAACGGATTTTCAATAATCTTGTTAAGCTCACTCATAATGTATGTTGCAATAGGTGTACCAAGCTCTCTTGTGTAATGATTATGGTCAGGATACCAGCTTCTTACAACCTCATATACAGATGTAGGAACTGTATAGCCTTCCAATCTACCGTTTTCATTTTCAGTATTTCTCAACGGGAATACTTCTGTGTCAAAATCCTTTTCGAGCAGACTGTTAAAATAATTTTCAAAATACTTATCTACCTCGATAACATTTAAATTGTATTTTTCCGCAAGATTTCTCAGCGTAGGTACACTTCTTGTAACATGGAATGTTGAATCAAAGCTTCCGCCGTTACTAAATCCGGGACCATCGGGAGTATGTGTCAGAATTATCGGAATACCACCTCTTTGAAGAACACCTTTAACATAATAGTCCTCCATAAACAGGTCATAATTTTCGCGTTCTGAGTTAATACCCATATTTATTGTTACATAGTCACCGGGCGCAATTGAAAGAAGCACATTTTCAACTCTTGCTTCTCGGTAGAAGCTTGCCGAGTTTCTTCCTGCCATACCGTGATTGTTATATGAAGCAAAGTTCTCGCTCCACATCTCGTTTGTTACGCAGTTACCCCAGCTTGCATAGGTCTGATGGCTATTTTGGGTTGAGTTTGCATCATAATTTGTAGGATGTCCTGCGTTCTTTGTTGTTGAGTCACCTATCGAGTAGATTGACGGCTTTGCTCCTGCACTCGGCTGAGCAAGCTGAGAAATTTGAAGTAATGAAATCGTCGAATTCGCATCAAATGTGACATCAAGGACACCGTCACAAACTGCTACATTAAAGGTCTTCGCGCTTCTTGTAATAGAACTTCCGTCTACTGTTTCTGAAAGCATTTTTGCGCTTGTAGTATCAACAACAACCTGATAGTTTCCATTTGGCACCTTTGCCTTGAAGGTATACGCAGAACTGCCGCCTATATTTTTCGCAGTAGCTGTAAGACCAGTAAGCGTTTCAAATCCATATCCTGCGTCATTCGAATACTGCGAGGTGGCAAGCACCTGTGTATAGCCGTCCTCCGCATCGTCTGTACCGAAAACGAATGACGCTCCGTGTATATTGACTTTTACTGTGTTGGTAAGTCCTTCTTTATTCTTTGCCTGAACGTATATAATTCCTGCCGGAGCGCCTGCTTTTACAGTAATCGTAGCTGTTGAAGCGTTAAATGAAATTCCTGCCGGGAGATTTGTATACGGAGTAATGCCGTCCTTCTGAAGCAAAGAATATGTTATGACATCATCTGCGACAGGCTGCTGGTCTTTATCAAGTGTCTGTGCCGTATATTTTTCTACAACATCCGCTTCACCTGAGAACGGAATTGTTATAGATGACGAACCTGAAATTGTTACTACATTAGAAGATGTAGTAAGCAGTACAGGCAATTCTGCCCTTGCAGCACCCGCACTTGCGACTATAACTATATTTCCGCCCGCGCCATTTGAAACTGTAAGCTCTCCTGTATTTTCGTTAATTTCAACACCGTTGTATGCCTCAGCCAAAGACCATGTTGGCGACGTTGGAATCACATTGCCTTCACTATCCTTCACTGTCGCTTTATATGAAGTTTTTGTTGCCGCTTCTCCTGCCTCCGGAACCTTTACGGTTGTTGTGCCGATAATCGAAGCTGAAGCAAGAGTTGGATTATAGCCCTTAAAGCTCTTCATTCCTATTGTTACATCGCCATGCACACAAAGTCTCAGCGCACCATCGCCAAGTCCCACAATTTCAGACTCGCCTACAAGCGCGCCTGTGTCAGGGTCTGATAGCTGTACGTAATACTGCTTTGTTACAGGGTCAACTATAACCCTATATTTATACCATGTATCCGGTGTTGCTGCAATTGTAGAATTGTTTGCAACATTCGAGTTGTTTCTAACCTCCAACCCGCCGGCTTTCATCTCCATAAACCAACCGTATTTAAAGTTTGAAGCCCCAGAATTGTTTGTCGTGTTGCTGCTCAGGGCAAAATCACCGCCCGTTGGTAATTTCAAAACCGTCTCCACTATATAAGGAGTTGTCTGCGCCGTCCACTGGTGTACTCCAACGGTTGATGTACCGCCGCCGTTTGAAGAAAATTCAAAATATTTATCTCCATCGTCGCCCTTTTTCAATGTCAAAGTTCTTGATGCGTTACCGCCGTAAATTGACCAGCCAAATACTGTATCTTTTTGCTGGTATCCAAGTTCCGTAGCCTGATATCCCAGCAGGGTATCAGCATAATCATTAAAGCTTACAGGATAACCCTGATTCGGCAGGAAATTTGCTGACGCCGAATCCTGCAAAAGTGCATAAGGAACTTTTACAGTAGCTGATGTCACATCATCGGCAGTTCCGTTTGCCGGAGTGTATGTTGCCGCAATCTGCACATATCCAAAATAACTCTTTTCCATACCATTTAAAACAGAAAGAGTATTTTTCTTTGCATCATCTTTCGTAAGTCCCGTATATTCGGCATCGTCCTCATTACCGACAATCGTCCAGGCAAAGCTCATTCCTTCTTTGTCGGTAATATCCTCGCCGTTTACGCTTGTAACTTTTACTGAAATATCCTGTGTTTCGCTGCCTGTTCCAGGAGCCTGAACTGTTGTTTTATCAGGAGTTGCCACAATCGACGCAATCTTATGAACATATGCCGTATCAACACTGTACTTTGCTGTCAGTGTATAATCTTTGTCAATTATCAAATCTTCAATTTCAGACGTTGTCTTAACATTGCCTTCATCTCCGTCAACAATCCAACCTTCAAATGTGTATCCTGCTTTATCGGTTGAAGGTACCGCCTTAACTTTTTCACCATCCACAACTGATTCTGTAATGGATAAATTATCAGGTCCCATCGGTCCATATCCTTCATACTTAACATTTCTATATACAGTTGTGTCTATAACCTCAGAAACATTAACTTTCTCCAAGCCAAATTGCGTATTCCAATTTACGCTTCCGCTTCTCTGAAAGCCCATTGTTATACTGCCATATGTAGCTGAACCTAAGTTTGTATTTGCAGCTGCCGTTATATCCGTTCCGCCAATCGACAAGCTTTGAAGCATATTTGAGCTTGTGTTAATTACTGCGACAATCCGTGTTGTTGTATTTTTAGCGTTTTTTCCTGTCGCAATCATATCTGTTTCAGCAACCGAACCTATTGTATTATAAAATAGATTATATGTGCTGTTATAGCCAATAACAACATTTGAGCCAAACTTAACATACGCATAGTTGCTTGATCGTCCGGGACTGCTTGCCGTATAGAATGAAACATCATATGTAACAACAGCACTATCGCTTACAGTAAATGTTGTTGCAATATTACCTGTTAAATTGCTGTCTACATATAAACCATGAGATGCATCTATAACAGGGGCTGCCATGTCGCCTGTTTTAGTCCAGTCGCTCAAGTCAGCATCACTCCACGCAGTAGTTGTACCTCGTTCATACAGCGAATCTTCTGCACTTACAGGCAAAACAACCGCAAACTGTGCAGCCATTGCAAGCGTTGCTATGCCCGCAATCAATTTCTTGAAAATTTTACTTCTCATTTTTTTATTTCTCCTCTCTCTCTTTGATTAAAATGTAATCATCAATTAAGATAATTATACTATATTTTTTTGTTTTTGTACAGTCTTTTTACGCATTTTAACCAAAAAAGTCTGTTTTTTTGAAAAAAACAAAAAAATCATAAAAAAATATTGACAAACCGTTTCTCTGCTGTTATAATATTACTGTTGTTCGCACCTGTGGCGGAATTGGCAGACGCGCTAGACTTAGGATCTAGTGTCCCCGACGTGAAGGTTCAAGTCCTTTCAGGTGCACCACAAAAAAACACTCGCATACACGAGTGTTTTTCTTTTTATTTCAGAATGTTATCTATTGCATTAAGTTCATCCGCTGTAAAATCAAGTTTTGCAAGCGCTTCTGCGTTTTCAGTAATCTGCGCCGGTTTTGACGCGCCAAGCAGCACGCTTGTGAGCTTGCCGCCGCGTAAATTCCATGCGCAAGCCATCTGAGCCAACGACTGCCCCCTGTTCTCCGCAAGCTCGTTCAATTTCACAATCTTTTCAATTTTATCCGCCGTAATGCCGTCGGCGGTTAAAAACGGCGAGCTTTTTGCAGCTCTTGAATCTGACGGGATTCCGTTTATATATTTATTAGTCAGCATTCCCTGCGCTAACGGGCAGAAAGAAATCAAGCCTATCCCCTCTTCCGCAAGCACGTCCTGAAGTCCGTCCTCAATCCAGCGTTCAAACATATTATAACGTGGCTGATGGATTAAAAGCGGAGTACCGAGCGACTTCATTATCTCCGACATCTTTTTTGTCTGTTCCGCGCTGTAATTCGACACACCGACATACAATGCCTTTCCGCTCCGTACAATCTGGTCAAGCGCACGGGCGGTTTCCTCCATCGGCGTTTCAGGGTCCGGACGATGATGATAAAAAATGTCCACATAATCAATATCCATCCTTCTAAGACTCTGGTCAAGACTGGCAATAAGATATTTTCTTGAACCGTGATCTCCGTACGGTCCTTCCCACATTCCATAACCCGCTTTTGTAGAAATAATCAGTTCATCACGGTACGGAGCCAGCGTACTTTTCAAAATCTTACCGAAATTCTCCTCAGCGCTGCCTGCATACGGTCCGTAATTATTAGCAAGGTCAAAATGAGTTATACCCAAATCAAAGGCTGTTGTGAGCATATCCACCATATTGTCGTAATTGTCACGGCTGCCGAAATTGTGCCACAACCCAAGCGAAAATGCCGATAGCTTCAGTCCGCTGTTACCGCAGCGGTTATAAAGCATATTGTCATACCTCTTCTCATTAGCAATGTACATAATTAAAACTCCCTCTCAAAAATATTGTGATTAAATTATATATCTTCACCGGCAATATGTCAATATTTTATGACTCGCGCCTGTATATCACATATGAATATACCGCAGGAATTATAACCATTATCGCAATCACCGTTAAAAACAACGCATAATGCATTTGAATAAAAGTATACAGCATCATAATCACACCGCCGATTATCCATATTCTACCTGCCATACGGTGTGTTCTGTTCCAGTTTTCCTCGCTTGCAAGTGTCCATGGCAGCTTTATTCCCATTGTATAATTATGCCTGCACTTCGGTAAATAATTTCCTATTATAATAAACAGTACCCCAATCAGCAAAGGCACAAAGCTTACAAGGTTAATACCGCTTACCGAATACGTTATAATTATACACTGCACTACTACTGAAAGTATAGGAATCATCCAAAGTATAACACGTTTAATATTTTTGTTTATTCCCTGTTGTTTCGGTTCTGCATTTATTGCAAACCAGCAAACTGCATTTGCCGCAAGCATAACCAACGGTATCAGAAATGCCGCCAACCACTTTGGACTGTAACTGTCAGGCTGATTGTCAAAACCGAAATGTGTAGCCACCATGTCAGGCATTTGGTTATAAAATACTGCCGACAATACAATTGGTATAAGACATAGCGCAACCGATATCCAAAAACTTTTTGTTTTAAATATATTATTTTTCATTTTCATTATCCTCCTTAAATTGTGATACCCAAAGCATTATTTCCTCGAATACAGAAATATTCAATTCATAATATATATAATTTTTCACTTTTGTTTCTGTAATTAAATCAGCCTTTTTTAACTGCGACAAATGGTATGACACTGTTGCATTAGTCATATCAAACGATGATGCAATCTCACCTGCCGACATTTTTCCGCCTTTCAGCATTATAAGTATTTCACGTCTGTTTGTATCAGACAGCGCCTTAAATGTTTCAGCAAATCCCATAAGCTCACCTCTGCGTAAGTTATTTAGAAATATTTCTAAATAGATTGTAACATAGCAAATTGCAAATGTCAATAATGTTTAGATAAATTTCTAAATAGCGTTAACGTCTATATTATCTTTATTTTCCAAAAAAATACTTGACAAGAAGTATTGGTATGTGGTATCATATTATGCGTAGTTTAAATAAGCTATGCGCTCGTAGCTCAGCTGGATAGAGCGTTCGGCTACGAACCGAAAGGTCGGGGGTTCGAATCCCTCCGGGCGTACCAGAAAGACTGCAATTTTAATAAAATTGCAGTCTTTTTGTTTTATAAAAAAGAAATTTTTCTATTTGGTGATAATATTAACATTCCACATATTTTGCATATTTTGATAAAAACGAATCATACTCCCTTTTTTCTGTTATCCAAACGATAACATCATACTCTTTTATACCGAGTCTGGAATATGCCTCTAAGCGATGATTTCCGTCATTTAATTCAAACGTCCCGTCTTTGTTATCTTCATCAATAAAATAATGTACGATAAGCGGCGGCATATCAGTTTCTTTCTTAATCACTTCTTCTAATTTGGCAACGTGATGTTCAAACCATTTACTTTCTATCCTCCATTTCATATTTTCCTCCGGTCCGCAGCAGCGTTTAAAAAACGACAGCGGCATATTTATCGGTCCGATATAATATCTGTCAAAAAGTTTCAGTCCGTCTGAAAAATCTTTGTTATGACCGTCCGATTGCAGATACAGATGAATCCATTCCTCCAGTTTACCTTGTTTGGCATAGTTTTTAGCAGAAGTAAGTGTGCTGCTATAATTCATAGATAATTCCTCCTTTTTTGAGTATACAATCTTTTTAATAGTATCAAAAGAGAGGTGGTATTCATCAGCTAAAGTTTCTATATCGGCACCGGCACGAAACTTTGTCCTGATATCACAATTACGGTCCACCAAATATTGTTTATATCCCGAAGTCTCACCCCACGCCCGCTTTTTGTCTGCTGACGGAATATACACGAACTTACCTGACACATATTTTTGTATCCGATGCAGTAAATCGTCGGGAAATATATCTTTTCCGTTTTCGTATTTCAATTTCAGCCCCTCCTTTTAAACACATTATATTAAAATTGCTATGCAGTGTATATACCAAAAACAAATATAAGAGTTCTTTATAAAAACATTTCAAATGGATTTATTGACAAACGGTTCACCATATGCTACAATCATATTGTTAGCAAGATAACATAAAGGAGTGACTAATATGCATCACAAAAATATACTCGGCATGGAAATCAAAGCAATAACAAACCGAATGGCACGCAGACTTAAAGGAGAAGCGTGGGATATAAATGAAAAAACACCTTCGTCAGCACAAAAGCATGCTATTGCCTATCTGTACGAACATCAATCAGAAGGAGATTTATTTCAGCGCGATATTGAAGAGTTCTTATCTATTCAGCGTCCTACGGCAACACGTATGCTTAATAATATGGAATCAGAAGGGCTTATAAAACGCGAAAACGTAGAATATGACGGACGTCTAAAGAAAATAAGGCTTACGCTAAAAGCGGTAAGTTTGTATAATGATATTTTTGATGAAATCAATCACGTTGAAGAAGAAATGACGCAGGGTCTGACAGACGAGGAAAAAACAGAATTTTTGAGAATAGCGCGAAAAATTCGCAGCAATTTAGATAAAATTGAAGCTGCATCTAAAAAATAAATACCTTCCACAAATAGGATTATTGATTAAGGAGAACATTATGCAAACATCATACATAATAAAGCGTTTAACGCCATATCTAACCAAATATAAAAAGCTGATTATCATTGATTTGCTGTGTGCTGTGACAGCGGCTATATCAAATATAGCTTCTCCAATGACAGTTCGCTATATTTCAAACAGAATTGACAGTCTTACAATAGGCCTGCTGTCCGCAGTTATCATGATTTATACACTGATTTTAGCCATATCCGCTGCTATACATTTCTATATGGGACATATGGGAAATGTATTCGGAGCAAAAGTAGAAAGCGATATGCGTCTTGATTTATTCAGGCATTTGCAAAAACTGTCTTATTCGTTTTACGCCGAAAATTCCATCGGACAAATTATGGCGCGCCTGACAAGCGACCTGAATGACTGCGCCTCGTTTGTACATATTGTTCCCGAACAGCTTATTATAGCAGGCGGAACGCTTATGGTTTCATTCATAATGCTTATGCGTATCAATATTCCGCTTACTCTTACTGTATTCGCATTTCTGCCGCTTGTTTTTATAAGCACAAAACACTTCAACAAGCGTATGCGCGCTACAATGAAGGAACAACGGGTACAGGTCGGCAATATAAATTCACAAGTTGAGGACACGCTGTCAGGTATACGTATTGTAAAATCTTTTACAAACGAAAATGCCGAAATTGAAAAATTCGAAAAACGCAATACTCTCTATCTGAAAATAAAATCAAAAACATTTTTTCATATTGCAGGGTTTCAGGTTACAACAAGTTCATTAGGCGGCGTTATATACATTGCAGTTGTCGCGCTCGGAGCAATATTTATGATGAGGGGCAGCATAAAGGCGGGGGATTATGCCGCATATCTTCTATGTATCAGTACATTGTGGACCTGCATAAGAACACTTGTTGGTTTTACGGAGCAATTCCAGCGCGGAATGAGCGGTATTGAGAGATTTTTGGAGATTATGGACACACAACCTGAAATTGCAGATTCTCCCAATTCCAAACCACTCACAAATAGCGGCGGCAGTATCGAATTTAAAAATGTTTCATTCCATTACAATGATTCGGATAAAAATGTACTGAATAATATCAGCTTCACAATCAGTAAAGGCGAAAACATTGCAATTGTAGGTCCTTCAGGCGGCGGAAAAACAACGCTTATCAACCTTATTCCGCGTTTTTATGATGTATCAGACGGTGAAATTAAAATAGACGGCGAGGACATCAGAAATCTGAAAATAAGCTCTATCCGTCAGGCAATAGGAATTGTTCAGCAGGACGTGTATTTATTCTCCGGCACAGTTTTTGAAAATATCGTATACGGAAAACCTGACGCTTCAAAGGACGAGGTTATTAACGCTGCGAAGCAAGCCGGAGCGCACGTGTTTATTATGAGCCTTGAAAACGGATATGACACCTACATCGGCGAGCATGGCGTTAAGCTTTCAGGAGGTCAGAAACAGAGAATTAGTATAGCAAGAGTATTTCTGAAAAATCCTCCAATACTTATTCTTGACGAGGCAACTTCAGCGCTTGATAATGAGAGTGAACGTCTTATACAGAAATCCCTTGAGGCTCTCTCTGAGGGCAGGACGGTCATAACCATCGCCCACAGACTAACCACCATACAAAATGCAGACAGGATTATGGTACTCACCCCAAACGGCATTGAGGAAACGGGAAGTCATAATGAGCTTATGGACAAAAAAGGTATTTATTATAATCTGTATTTATCGGTTGCCAAACAACCTTCATCACATTATAAAGGAGAGATACTCAATGACTAAACTTACAGAATGTACAGGCTATTCAGACGAAAAAGGCAACCGCATTATCGGCAGTTTTCAACATTGTGAAGTAATATTTTCAGGCAGTAATTCCACGCTGAAAATCGGAGATGATTTTAATGCGGGGCAAATGAAAATAGCTATTGGAAGCAACTGTAATATAGATATAGGAAATAACGTCACAACACGCGGTTCATTTTGGAATTTCTATGATAATGCGTCCTGTTCGATAGGCGATAACTGCCGTTTCCGTGACGGAGGATTTCTGAGCATAGCGCCGTTTGCAAAAATCAATATCGGCAGCGGCTTTACGGTAGAATTTGATTACACTGTTATTGCGCTTCCGTACAGTGAAATACGCTTCGGAGAAGATTGTATGGTATCAAGACGTGTTTCAGTGCAGTCAAACGACGGTCACGATATTTTTGATGTAAAGACAGGACAAAACATAAATGCAACAGTTGAATTGTCGAAGCTGAAAAAGGTTATTATCGGTAATCACGTATGGATTGGACAAGACGCGACCGTACTTTATAATACCGATATAGGCGATGGAAGTATTATCGGCGCAAAGAGTCTTGTCAAAAACAAATTCCCGAATAACTGCATTGCCGGCGGAAATCCTGCAAAAATAATAAAAACCGACGTTGCATGGAGTCGCAATTACGGTGATACGGATATAAGCGTAATTGATGACAGGTATGTCAGATTAACTGATTTATAGTACATAAAAACCCGTATTTTTAAATACGGGTTTTGATTTTATAAATCGTGTTCTTTCATAAGTCCTTTCATGTAATCATCCATAGCGTCTGCAACCTGCTTTGAATAAGCAACCGCTTCAACCACCGTTTTAGCTCCGCGTACAACATCTCCCGACGCAAAAATACCGTCACGAGTAGTTTCTCCGAAGGTGTTGGTCACAAGAAGACCTTTTTCATTTACCTCAAGACCTGTTGTTGTAGATACAATTCTGTCCTTCGGTCCCTGACTTATTGCAATAATTGTTGAATCTGCAGGATACAGGTTTTCCGTGCCGCGTATAGGCGACAAATTGCCTTTGCCGTCACATTCAAGCTCCGTAAATATAACTCCCTCATCTACAATTTCCACAGGCTCGACATGCACTACAAATTCAACGCCGTCAATTTTCGCATAGTCAACTTCACGCTGGCTTGCAGCAAGATGGTCGCTTCTTGAAAATACGGTTACCTTCTTCGCCCCGTGTCTTAAAGCCGTACGCGCAACATCCATTGCGCTGTTTCCCGCGCCGATAATATTAACCGTATCGCCAAGCCTGTAAACATCAGGATTGGTAAGATAATTTATTGCATAATGCACATTACCGAGCGTTTCACCCTTTATATGAAGTGTATTGGGACGCCATACTCCCGTACCGATAAAAATTGCGCTGTAACCGTCACGGAACATATCGTCAATACTTATTGTTGTTCCGATTGACGTATTCGGACGGATTTTTATTCCCAATTCCCACAGCTTTCTTTTGTAGCGTGCCAGAATAGTTTTAGGCAGGCGAAACTCCGGTATTCCGTACTGAAGCACGCCGCCTATTTTTTCCTTAGATTCAAAAATTGTAATATCATATCCGCGCTGCGCCAGAATTACGGCAATAGTTATACCTGCCGGTCCCGAACCTATTATACCTGCTTTTAATCCGTTTTTCTGTATTCCCGAAAAGCCGAGCTTATCAAAATAATTTTCCGAAATATAATTTTCAATACTGCTTATATGTACGGGCGAACCCTTATGATTAAGCACACAATGCCCTTCACACTGATTTTCGTGATTGCATATAAGCGAGCATACAATAGACAGAGGATTATTTTCAAACACCATTTCTCCTGCTCTGTTTATATCTCCTTCAAGAAAAGTATGTATCATATCCGGTATGGGTGTATTTATAGGACAGCCCTCTCTGCACATAGGTTTTTTGCAGTTTAAGCATCTTTTCGCTTCATCAATAACATGAATAGCCATTTTATTACTCCTCTCCGAATTTCTTATTCAGTATAATATTATCATATTCATAATTAAAACTCAACTGTTTTTTTGATATATTATACAAAATAATCGGGGATAAAAGTTTCGCGCATATCAATATACCCCTTAAACTCGCGTTGCGTTTCACCGTCAATCGTGAAACGTACATTTACAATACCGTTAAGTCCTGTTAAAGTATTTACAATTGAATAAATCATCAGTTCTTCAAGGTCGCGTCCGTCGGGAACTGTCTCCGTCATATCACTGTTTATATCAACATATGCAATTTTATTCTTTACCTTAACCGTTATACATCCCTTGTCCTTAGGGATAAGGCGGCGGATTTTTGGATTGTCGTCACGTCCTTCAATCAATTCCTCAAGCACGCGTTTAGCCTGTTTCTGCGGAGGCATTTTAGGAATTGACATCTTAACCGGAACAAGCCTGAGCATCTGAGCGTCTACAAGATACAGCTTTATTTCCTCCGTTTCAACGCTTGTCCCTCTTGACAGGACAGCAAAACTGAAGCCTACCGCTATTATAAGCAAAAATACCGTATATCTTAAGCTTTTTTTTAAAGTAATTTCATGCAAAAGAAAAACCTCCATATACTGAGTGTCTATATACAGTATATGAAGGAAAATTGGTTTTTATTACTGTTCTTTGCTCAGTTCCAGCGCGCGCGCAAGCTGGTCCGGACATGAAGTACCCCTGCCGTTACAGTCTGTACCCTTAAGACGTTTTATAACCTCGTCTACCTGCATGCCCTCTACAAGCGCGCCAATCCCCTGCGTGTTGCCGTTGCAGCCGCGTGTAAAACGTACATTTTTTACAATATTATCCTCTACTTCAAAATCAATCTGCACAGAGCATACGCCCTGCGGCTGAAATGTGTATTTAGCCATATACATTACCTCCTTAATATTTATTATAATATATTTCAAATGATTTTTCAAGTAATTTGTAATTTCTCATCTGCGCCTATTGACTATGCAGGAAAAATTTTGTATAATAAATCTAGTAAAATTTATTAGGAGGAATTTAAGATGAAACTATTTGTGGATACAGCCAATGTCGATGAAATCAGACAAGCTAATGACATGGGCGTTATTTGCGGCGTTACTACCAACCCTTCGCTTATCGCGAAAGAAGGCAGAGATTTTGTTGAGGTTGTAAAGGAAATAACAACAATTGTTGACGGTCCGATAAGCGCGGAGGTTATTTCGCTTGAAGCGGATAAGATGGTTGAGGAGGCAAAACCTCTTGCGGCTATAAATAAAAACATTGTAATTAAAATACCAATGTGTGCAGAGGGTCTGAAAGCCGTAAAGCAGCTTACAAAGCTTGGCATCAAAACAAACGTAACCCTTATTTTTTCAGCCGCGCAGGCGCTTCTTGCAGCCCGCGCAGGCGCAACATTTGTAAGTCCGTTCTTAGGCAGACTTGATGACATCGGTTCAAACGGCATGATTTTAATTGAAGAAATAGCTGATATTTTTAAGCTTCATGATATTAAAACAGAAATCATAGCTGCAAGCATAAGACATCCAATCCATGTTATTGATGCGGCAAGAGCGGGCTGTGACATCGCAACCGTACCATATAAGGTAATTGCTCAGATGATTAACCATCCGCTTACCGACAAAGGTATAGAAAGATTTTTAAAGGACTGGGAAACAGTTCCAAAGAACTAAGCAGAAAAACGCCTTTCGGTGACACTGTTAAGACAATAACTGACGAATTTTTTAATAACAGCATAGTTCAGCTATGCTGTTATTTATTTTTTCGTATTTTTAATCTTCTTTTAATCTGACTGATTTATACTTCCGTTAAAATATATCACAAAGGAATTAGGATAAATTATGAAAAAGAATATAATCTTATTGTTAACTATTTCGGCAACCGGTATTTTTTCAGGATGTCAGTTTAATACCGCAAAACAGGAAACGAATATTCCCGAAGTTACAGGTGATTTTGAAATACACATTATGCAGTCGGGACAGGCTGACGCAATTATTCTTACCACCGAAAATCACAGCGTGCTTATAGACTGCGGAGAAAAAGATGACGGAGATGATATTGTTAAATATTTAAACGAGAACGATACAAACCGTATAGACTATATGTTTATAACCCACTTTGACAAAGACCATGTGGGCGGTTTTCCCGAAGTCACAGAAAGCATTGATGCTGACAATATCATCGTCCCGGACTATAAAGGTACAAACAAGGAGTATCAGGAATACTTAGAGGCGCTGAGCGATAACAACCTCTGCTCAGCCGCTCTGACAGAAGATATGTCATTTGTACTTGACGATTGTTTATTTGAAGTAAAGCCGCCGCAAAAAACAAGCTATGACGGAGATAATGACTTTTCACTTGTCATATCCGTAACACATGGAAATAATAAGTTTTTATTCGCAGGCGATGCGGAGAAAAAACGGCTGTCGGAGATTATGAAAACATTTAAAGGCGGATATGACTTTTTAAAGGTCCCTCATCACGGACGGTATAATTCATTAACAAAATCGTTCTTTGAATGGGCGCGTCCCGAATATGCGGTTATTACCGACAGCAAAAAAAATCCTGCCGAAGATAAGACGCTCGCCGGTCTGGACAATATTAACTGCAAAATCTATCAGACAAAGGACGGAAGCGTCAGTATTTTAAGCGACGGAATGGAAATCACAATTATTCAATAATTCTAATCAAATTTTAATCTTTATATATTAAACTGCTGTAAAAGGAGATGAAGTTTATGCCTATTGAAGTATTTAACCGATATGAACACAAATATTTAATGGACAGAAAAACCTATAAAAAGGTGCTTGAAATAATGGATTTACATATGACGCTTGACAAGCACAACAAAGACCATAAGCCCTACACAATAGCTAATGTCTATTATGATACTCCAGATGATTATCTGATACGCAAATCACTGTCAAAGCCTTTGTATAAGGAAAAGCTGAGACTCCGCGCCTACGGCGTACCTGATACTGACACAAAGGTATTTCTTGAAATTAAGAAAAAGTATAACGGTCTTGTAAACAAAAGACGCACCGCGCTGAAATTATCTGAGGCGCAGGATTTGTTAAAGACAGGAAAAATTGCCGATGTACGAGAATATATGAACAGTCAGGTTTTAAACGAAATAGAGTATTTCTTGTCGCATTACAATCTTTTGCCGAAGGTATATCTTGCGTATGACAGAATTGCATATTTTGAACAGGGCAATCCCGACCTTAGAATATCGTTTGATATGAATATACGCTCGCGGCGGTATAATGTTGCTCTTGAAAAGGGCGATTATGGCGAAACGCTGCTTGATGGCAATACATATCTCATGGAAATCAAGACCTCGCGGGCAAAACCGCTGTGGCTTACCAATATGCTTACAGAGCTTGGAATACAAAGACAAAGCTTTTCAAAATACGGGACTGAATTTAAAAACACAATAAATTCTGTTACGATGAAACAGGCAATTTAATCAGGAGGATAATATGAATAATTTATTTAACACCGTACTTACAAATCTATCAGAGGAAATAACGCCGCTTTCAGCAGTTATCACAATGGCACTATCTCTAATATTAGGCGGCATAATAGCGTTTACCTACCGTAAAACACAAGACGGGGCTGTATATCAGAGAAGCCTTGCAATTACACTGGTTATGCTTCCTATTATACTTTCAGTTATTATACTGTTTGTCGGCAGTAATATTGCAAGAGCCTTTTCCCTTGCAGGCACGCTGTCAATCATACGCTTCCGCAGCGCGCCGGGAGATGCAAAGGATATCGGATTCATATTTTTCGATATTGCGGCGGGGCTTGCCTGCGGTGTTGGGCTGTACGCTTACGGAGTATTGTTTGTAATAATACTTTGTCTTGCGCTTGTTATTTTGGAAAAATCCAATATGTTTCAGTCGCGTACCGTACAAAAAACGCTTAAAATAACAATTCCCGAAGACTTAAATTATTCCGGAGCGTTTGAAGATATACTTGACACATATACAAAAAACTATGCACTGACAAAAATTAAAACAACCGATCTTGGTTCTCTGTTTGAACTTGTTTACAGGGTGTCAATGGCTGACGGTATAGACGAACAGGAATTTTTAAACGAACTGCGTACGCGGAACGGCAACCTGACTATAATGCTTTGTGAAGCTCCGCAAACTGCAAAATGAGGTGAATAAAATGAAAAAAATAATAGCGGCAATAATCACATTTACACTTTTAATATCAACCTTTGCATATACAACCTGTACGGCAAACGATATTACCGTAACGCTTGACGGCACGGTTGTTTTGTTTGATGTACAGCCTCAGATTGTTGACGGCAGAACACTTGTTCCGCTGCGCAAGATATTTGAGGAAATCGGCGCTTTGGTAAAATGGGACGGTGATACTCAGACCGTTACAGCGCGTAAAAGCTCAAAAACAGTTACGCTTACGGTAAATTCAAAAGAAATGACGATTGATAAAGGTAAAATAGACGAGGACGGCAACGCAATTACGGAAACCGTAACGCTTGACGTTCCCGCGCAGATTATAGATGAACGCACGCTTGTTCCGATAAGAGCAATAAGCGAGTCATTCGGTCTTGAAGTTAATTGGAACAGTCAAAATTCAGAGGTATCCATCAATTCAAATTCAGACGAAGATAACACTTGGAAACAAAGTACAAGCGCAATTAACCTCTCAGATTTAAACGAAAATCAGCTTCTTATTACTGACGGAGGCGACTATACTCTCAGCGGCACGTTATCAGGCAGTATTACAGTCAATACTGAGGAAAAGGTCAGGCTACGTCTTGCAGGAGCAGCGATAACGTCAGGCGATTTGCCTTGTATATACTTTGAAAATACTGATAAAGCATATATCTCAATAGAGGATGGTACAGAAAACCAACTCACCGCAGCTGCTTGTGAAAACGGTGCGATATATTCAAAGGACAATCTTGAAATCAAGGGAAACGGAACGCTGAATATTGTATCGGATACAGGACAAGGTATAAAAGCATCCGATAATCTTACAATAGAAGGCGGCAATATTAACATAACCGCAAAGGCCGACGGTATCCATGTAAACGATACTTTTAAAATGAAGGACGGAAGCATAAAAATAGAAGCGTTGAGCGACGGTATTGACAGCGAGTCAATAGTAAATGTATCAGGCGGTAAAATTGATATTAAAACCACTCTTGAGCCTTCAAATGCCAATGACCTGAACAATGCCGCCTCATCTCAGAGATTAAAAAATCCGTTTGAAGAAACAAGCGCGGAGTTTGAAAGCTCGTCAAAAGGTATTAAGGCTGATTGGATGATGGTTGTATCGGGCGGTGAAATCAATGTAAATTCAACCGACCACGCAGTACACTGCGCGTCCGATATTGAAATCACAGGCGGTCAGTTTACGCTTAATTCAAAGTACGGTAAAGGAATTTCCGGTCATGGAAATGTAACGGTTGACGGAAACGAAACCGTTATAGATGTACAGAATTCAACAGAAGGACTGGAAAGTAAAAATGTTATTACAATAAATAACGGCACAATACGAATAATTGCTTCTGATGATGGAATTAACGGCGGCGGCACACAGGGTATAAATTTTGATATGCCTGATAACGACGGCGGCAGACCCAATAAAGACAACCATATGCAGGAAGAAAACAACAAGGAAATGACCGGCGGCAGACCGCCGCATCCAAGCGGTGATATGCAGCCGACGGAGGGCATGGATTTTGAAAATATGCAGCCGCCCCCCGATATGAATTTTATGCCCGGCAACAGGGGCGGACAGAATTTAAAGGATGTACTTATAATTAACGGCGGAGATATTGAGGTCAAAGCGGGCGATGATTGCCTTGACGCGAACGGAAATATGATATTAAACGGCGGTATCATTAAGGCTTCCGAACCGAATGGTACTATAAGCGGCTTTACGGCAGTATTTGACCCTGACGGTACGGTTACAATCAATAAGGACGTTACACTGATTGCTGCGGCAGGAAGCGGCTCCGCTCCCAATTTTGATATATCACAGCATACGATTACACTGTATACGGATGATGCTCATGACGCAGGCGAAGCAATTACACTGAAGAATAGTTCGGGCAAAACGCTCGCCGAATACTCCCCGACAGGAAGCTACCGTACAGTGTGGATTGCATTACCTGATTTAACTTTGGGTGAAAGCTATACTATTACGGCCGAAGATGAAAATCATACCTTTTCTGTGGAAGGACAAAACACCGTTATCGGTACAACACAAAATAGCTTTGGTGGTTTTGGCGGCAGCAGAGGTCAAAAAAGAATACAATAATCTAATTCAGGGGCAAACACAGTTTGTCCCTGATACCTATTTACTTTCGGCAGACATTATGTTACAATTTCTTAAGTAGGTGATATTATGAGAATACTTGTAGTAGAGGATGAAAAATCATTAAACAGAGTTATAACAAAGCGTCTTGAGAGTGAGGGATACAGTGTTGACAGTTGTTTTGACGGCGAAGAAGCGCTGCATTTTGTATCCGTCGGAGAATTTGACGCTATTATTATGGATATTATGATGCCACACATCAACGGTATTGAAACTGTAAAGCATTTGCGCGCTCACGGCAACACTACTCCCGTTATTTTTCTGACCGCTAAGGACAGTGTTTCGGACAGGGTTACAGGATTGGACGCAGGCGCGGAGGATTATCTGGTAAAGCCGTTTGCATTTGAGGAGCTGTTGGCAAGAATACGCGTTATGACAAGGAAATCTGCCGGCAATACAACTAATATCTTTACTATTTCCGACCTCACGCTTGATACGGTAAAAAAAGCAGTAACACGCTGCGGAGAAAATATAAGTCTGTCCGCTAAGGAATATGAGATACTTGAATACATGATTGTCAATCAGGGAATTGTGCTGTCAAGAGAAAAAATCGAAAACCACGTATGGAATTTTGATTACAGCGGCGGAACAAATGTAGTAGATGTGTATATACGGTATTTGCGTAAAAAAGTAGACAACGGGCATGATGTGAAGCTTATACACACGGTAAGAGGTATGGGCTACGTGATAAGGGCGGAACAATGAAAAAATTATCAATCAAATTAAAAATAACTTTATGGTACACAATAGTTATGATGCTGATTTCGGGAGTTGTGCTTGCAGTTATGACATCTGCAACACAGGAAATGATAGAGCGCGATATCTCCGAGAGAATCATCAAAAATGTTATGGATTTTTCCCGCGTGCTTGGAGGACCGGGAAACAGGGATATTCAAATTCCTAAATTTGGTTTCTATAATCAAGGCGTTCATATGATTGTATATGACGATGACAACAATATTGTTGCAGGTAATATTCCGTTTGAGATTGATATACCGTCAGAACTTATTGATAATAACATGCAGACGATAGTCGAAAACAGAAACAAATATTATATTTACACATTAAAGGTTCGTCATAAGGGAGGTAATTCCACTCCGTACTGGATTAAAGGAATCGCTTCCGTAACAGACGATATGTACGCTGTAAACACAGCTACAAAAACAAATTTAATACTTACGGTTATACTGATAATTATTGCTGCGGCAGGCGGATATTTTATTATAGGAAGGGCGCTGTTTCCGGTAACAAAAATACGGAATACTGCTGAAAGGATAAGCGAAAGCCGCGACTTGTCACAGCGTATAACCATAGGAGGCGGCAAGGATGAAATCCACGAACTTGCAAACACCTTTGATAATATGCTTGATAAGCTTGAACACACGTTTGAACGCGAAAAACAGTTTACTTCGGATGCATCGCACGAGCTGCGTACGCCTGTCGCGGTAATTCTTTCCGAGTGCGAATATATGACTGACTGCGCAAAAACATATGATGAGATTAAGGAATCGGCATATTCGGTAAAAAATCAGGCTGAAAAGATGTCAAAGCTTATATCGGAGCTTTTAACGATTTCAAGAATGGATAAAAATACTATACAAACAGAATTTGAGGAAGTTGATATAAGCGAGCTTTTGAACTTTGTTTGTGATGAGCAGGCAGAAATCCAGGCAGAAAATATACAGCTTCACAGGAATATTGAACCCGATATTGTCGCAAATGCCGATAGATTTTTGCTTGTGCGTCTGTTTATCAATCTCATTTCAAATGCATACCGCTACGGAAAAGACGGCGGAAACATCACCGTATCGCTGCACAGGAATAAAGACAGTATTAACGCAAGCATTGCTGACGACGGCATTGGTATCGCAGAGAGTGATATACCAAAAATCTGGGAACGCTTTTATCAGGTTAATCCTTCGCGGACTTCGAGTGAGAATGGCGGCGTGGGATTGGGACTGTCTATGGTAAAATGGATTGCAGAATGTCACGGCGGCAGTATGAGCGTGAAAAGTACATTGGGAGCGGGCAGTACATTTACTTTTTCAATGCCTGCCCGGTAAATGAATATATATACAGAAAAATATCCTATCGTTATAAAATGATAGGATATTTTTTAACCATGCTTTGCAGATAACCTATTCTGCTGTCTTATCTGCGTCTGCATATGGGCTTTCAATTCTCTTCTTTTCCGCGTTTTATGATTTTAAGACGCGTATGCTCCTCGCGCTCTTTTTCCTCCAGTACGTTTTGAATATCCTTAGAAACCTGTTCATAAAACGGAATTGTTATATTTTCAAGAGCATTGGCTCTTTTCTGAGTTTTTTTAATATTCATTGCAAGGCGGTACACTGCATTCTCAATTTCCGTAAGACGAACCGTCATGGTCTTTACTTCATTGAATTTTACAGTCGCTTCATCCAATGCAGATGAGGTATCATAAAATCCGTAGCTCGGACGTTTAAGCGGAGTATCCGCGCGGACAACAGGTATTTCTACTCCCATTACACTCCTTAAATCTATACTCACACTATCCTCAAACACTGCCGAGTGCGCAATATCCTGAACCTTTTTTACACCCATTGTTATATTGGCAAGTTCCAGCGCCCTATATGCGGCAGCAAAGGTTTCTTCAATCTTTGCTTCAACGGTTTTTGCCTCCTCAATAAGTTGAATCATCTCTCTTACAAGAATATTTCTTTTTTTATCAAGCATTTCATACCCTTGTCTCGAAAGACGCAGAGTATTTTTTGCTGTCATCAAATTACCTTTTGTGGGAGCTAAATTTTTTTGCATTCTCAAACATTCCTCTCTGTCTTTCAAACACACAAATAATGACAGTCTTTTTATTCAGACCTGTAATATTTTTCAAGTATTTTATCATTTACTCTGTCAAGCTCACTCTTCGGAAGCATTCCAAGCAGTTCCCATCCCAAATCCAGCGTTTCTTCAATTGTACGGTTCTCGTCTTTTCCCTGCGCCAGAAAGCGTTCGTCAAAAGCTCTGCCGAAATCAATATACTTTTTATCTATCTCCGATAATTCGTCCTCACCTATAACCGAAGCCAAACTTTTTGCATCCTCAACCTTTGAATATGCCGCAAAAAGCTGGTTTGCCAAATCAGGATGGTCTTCCCTTGTAAAGCCCTCGCCGATACCGTCCTTCATAAGACGTGACAGCGACGGCAGAATTGATACAGGAGGATATACACCCATAAGGCTTAATTCCCTGCCCAACACTATCTGACCTTCCGTTATATATCCTGTAAGGTCGGGAATCGGATGCGTGATGTCATCATTTGGCATAGTCAAAATCGGCACCTGCGTTACGCTTCCGCCTGCATCATTTAGTATTCCAGCACGTTCATACAGCGATGCAAGGTCACTGTACAAATATCCCGGAAAGCCCTTCCTTGACGGAATTTCACCCTTTGATGAGGAAACCTCTCTCAATGCTTCCGCGTAAGAAGTCATATCGGTCAGGATAACAAGCACGTGCATATTATGTTTAAATGCAAGATATTCCGCCGCAGTAAGCGCACAGCGCGGCGTTATAATTCTTTCAACAACGGGGTCATTTGACAGGTTTAAAAACATTACAACCTTACCCAGAACACCGCTTTCCTCAAATGACTTTTTAAAATAATTTGCCACGTCGTGCTTAACTCCCATAGCGGCAAAAACTATGGCGAATTTTTCGTCCTCACCGTTTGCTCCCACAACCTTTGCCTGTCTTGCTATCTGTACAGCCAAATCATCATGCGGCATACCGTCCCCTGAAAAAATTGGGAGCTTCTGACCGCGTATCAGCGTGGCAAGACAATCAATTGAGGATATTCCTGTCTGTATAAAGTTATTTGGATATTCACGCGAAACAGGATTTATCGGCTGTCCGTTTACATCGCGTACTTCATCTGCAAAGTAATCACCCATTCCGTCTATGGGTCTGCCGATACCGTCAAGCGTTCTGCCAAGCATTTCCTTTGACAGCGCAAGGCGCATAGGCTCACCCATAAATTTAGTTTTTGTATTTGTAAGCGATAAATTACCGGTTCCTTCAAAAACCTGTATAACAGCCTTATCTCCGGAAATCTCAATAACTCTGCCTATTCTTTTTTCACCGCTGTCAAGCGTGACTGTAACCATTTCCTCATAAAAAGCGTCATTTATTCCGTCAATAACCGCCAGAGGACCCTGAATATTATTTAGACCCATATATTCTATTGCCATATGTCATCATATCCTTTCTTAGTCACTCTGCTTATAAATCAACCTGTCGAAGGTTTCGTTAATTTTCCTTTCAAGTTCATGAAAAGGCGCGTCAATACATTCATTGCCTATTGTATACTTAACTCTTATGATATCTTCGCCTATACCGCTTTCTGTTACCTTTGATAAAACTACTCCCTTTTCCACGCACTGTTTAATACGTTTATCATAAAGCAGTATAATATCAAGCATTTTATTCTGCTTTTCAAGCGGTACATATGTATCATCCGCATGAAATGCATTCTGCTGTAAAAATCCTGCTCTAATCACCTTTGCCACCTCTAAGGTTGCCTTCTGACTGTCTGGAAGCACATCGGCTCCGATAAGCTTTACGATTTCCATAAGGTTTGCTTCTTCCTGCAAAATTGCCATAACAGCATTTCGCTTCTCAAAAAAGTTGACTGACACATTCTCCCTATACCATGCAGTAAGTTCACTTATATACTCACTGTAACTTGAAAGCCACTGTATCGCCGGATAATGCCGCGCATATGCCAGACTCTTGTCGAGCGCCCAGAAACAGCGTATAAAACGCTTTGTATTCTGGGTGACAGGCTCTGAGAAGTCGCCGCCCTGTGGCGATACGGCGCCGATGACAGACACTGAGCCTTCACTGCCGTTAAGATTTGTGACATACCCTGCCCTTTCATAGAATGCTGACAATCTTGACGCAAGATATGCAGGGAAACCCTCCTCAGCAGGCATTTCCTCCAATCGTCCCGATATTTCTCTTAAAGCCTCCGCCCAGCGTGATGTAGAGTCCGCCATAAGAGCAACATCATATCCCATGTCGCGGTAATACTCGGCAAGTGTAATACCCGTATAAATACTCGCTTCACGCGCGGCAACAGGCATGTTTGACGTGTTGGCTATAAGGACTGTTCTGTCCAGAAGTGGTCTTTGTGATTTCGGGTCTGTAAGTTCAGAAAACTCCTGCAAAACCTGCGTCATTTCATTTCCGCGTTCACCGCAGCCTATATATACGATAATATCTGCGTCACACCACTTTGCAAGCTGATGCTGCGTCATTGTCTTTCCTGTTCCAAAACCGCCGGGAACTGCCGCTGCGCCGCCTTTTGCAAGCGGAAACATTGTATCAATAACCCTCTGACCTGTTACAAGCGGTTTTGAAATCGGCTGACGCGACAAATAAGGGCGCGCCTTTTTAATCGGCCAGCGCTGCTTCATTGTTATATCTATCAGTTCATCATCGCGTCTTATCTTTACAATAGGCTCGGTTATTGTATAATTACCGTTTTCCGCAGCCCATTCAACTCTGCCCTTTATATCCGGCGGTATCATTATCCTATGTTCAATAAGACTGGTTTCCTGAGTAACCGCGATTATATCCCCGTCTGTTACATAGTCGCCTTCTTTTATTTTTATTTCTACGCGCCATGTCTTTTTTTCATCAATATTATTAACTTTTATTCCTTTGGCAATAAACGCTCCCGACAGATTTTGTATTTCTCTGAGCGGTCTTTCTATGCCGTCAAAAATATCCGATAATATGCCTGGAGCAAGAGTAATTGCAAGCGGACCTCCCGTACCGATTACCTTTTCTCCCTTTTTCAGTCCCGTTGTTTCCTCATAAACCTGTACAATTGTCATATCAGAGGTTACGCCTATAACCTCGCCTATAAGCTCCTCATCTCCGACATAAACCATTTCCTGCATTTCAAAAGAATCAGAACCTTTAACCTTGACAACAGGTCCGTTAATACCGAAAATCCTGCCCTCCGTATTAGCCATGTATGCTCATTCCTTTCTGTACCGTATACAAAACCAAGACGGTATCAATCCAATGACAAACCGCTTGACTGCAGGAATGTCTGTTTCTGTTCAAACAGCATTTCCTTAAATGAATAATCGGCAGATACTCTCCTGTCAGTGTTCAAAACCTTTGCTCCGCCGAGAAAATCGCGTTCGGAAGATGCTTCCACACTAAGCTTTGACATCTCAGGAATTTGTTCTATTTTTTCCCTGAGCTTTATATCTTCGGGAGAAATATATACAATTTTTGAGCCTTTTCCCACCTCAAACAATGCTTTTTCAATTTTTGAAATGAGCCATGCCTCATATTCATCGCTTTCGGTAAATTCAACAAGCTTTGCGCGTACCGTCTTCATTACCTCATCAATTATTTCCTCACGTCTTAAAATAAGCTGTTTTTTTGAATCCATCTGCGCATGAAGCACTCGTTCATTCGCCTCGCGCTTTGCGGTCTGGATATTCTCCTGTATATTCTCATACGCATTTTCCAACAGCTCGTTTTCGCGTTCATCCAGACGCTCGCTGTATTCCTTTTCCACACTCTTCATCAGCTTTTCACGCTTTTCCTCCGCATCTTTTATAACAAGTGATGTAAAAGTGTTGAGCTTCTCTGTTATATTATCCATTTATACCACTTCCAGTCGAATATTATTTATTCAGAGTTTAAGACCTATCGCTTCCTGCACCATTCTGTTGATACTTTCTGCAATATCGCGGCTTCCGTGACGGTCAGGTATTTCAATAATAAGAGGCTTATGTACGGTAAGCTTAAGATTATCAAGATAATCCTTTACCATTGCCGCCGCCTTTTCGGTAAAAATTAAAATGCCTATATCAGGATTGGAAACCGCTTTTTTTATTTCCATGTCAATAGTCTGCCTGTCATGGGCAACGCACCCGTCTATACCGACAAGACGCATGCCTATTTGAGTATCAATATTATCACTGATTAAATACATTTTCATATTTTTATCCCTTTAGCTGTTAAATAAAATCAATATTGATATTACCAGTCCATAAAGCGCAATACCTTCGGCAAGAGCGACAAAAATAAGCGTTTTACCCATAATCTTTTCATTTTCGCTCATTGCGCCAATAGCCGCAGATGCCGCAGACGCAACCGCAATACCTCCGCCGATACCGCTAAGACCCGTTGATAATGCCGCGCCGATAAATTTCAGTCCTTCTCCGACAGTCAGACCCGCTGCTGCCGCATCAGGAGCAGCAAAAGCAGTTACTCCCGTACCCAGTGTAAAAATTATTCCGACTCCAAGTACAGAAAAAAATGAAATTGCATTCATTAAAAGACATTGTCTGCCCTTTCTTTTCCCTGTTTTATAATACAAAACAACAGGAATTATAACCGTAAGAGCTATTAAAGTAAATAAAATTGTTAACAACATAGTAATTACCTCCACTTATTTATTGCGTAATGATATAAATTCTCTGCCTCGTCCAGTAAAATAACGCGAGAACATCTCATAATATTCCAGACGAAGCACCTGTATACCAACAATCAAACCTTCCAGAACCATAACAACTGCGTTGCCCGTTATCTGTACAAGTATACTTCCGGCATTTACGCCTTCAGGCGTCAGTATCGCAACCACCATCATCATTCCTACATGGACAATGGCAAACGCGCCTATTCTCAGGAATGAAATCGTGTTTGTAAAGAAGCTTAAAATCACCTCAAACATTTCAAACAGATTTTCCACAAAAAACATCTTTGAGCGCGGCCACCAGTATTTTTTACCCGATATAAGCTTAGAAAGCGGTTCGCAAAGATACATCATAAGCGTCGAAGCAACAAGAACTGCCGCAAATATTATTACGGGTATTCCCCATCCAAGAACCAGATTGGCTGCAAGAGTAAGCGCACTCAGATAAAACAAAAGTCCTGCGCCACCGTTATGCCCGAACAATGCCTCTCCTATATTTCTGCTTTTCAGGGCATTTACCACATTCAGAACCATACCGAATATAATTATCAGCACACCTATACCAATCGTTGCACCAAGCATCATAATTGCCTGTTCCATAGGGTGAATAGGGACTGTATGAAACAATTCAGGGATTATTTCCTCATTTCCGAAAAAGCTTCCGTAGATAAATCCGAATATCGTTCCCGACAATCCAACCCACCCCACTATTCCAGCAAGGTCAAGCTTTTTAATTTTGTATATTATAAATCCGCATATAGCCAGCATAAGGCTTTGCCCGACATCCCCGAACATTATCCCGAAAAACAGTATATACGTTACAGCAAGTATTGGAGTAGGGTCAAGCTCATTATAGCTAGGAAGACCGTACATCTTGACAAACATTTCAAACGGTTTGAACACAGGATTGTTTCTGAGCTTTGTTGGCGGTGTCATGCTTCTGACGTTTTCGGGATTTTCACTGTAAAACATAACAATATCACCAGAATCGTTAATTTCCTTTTCAAGCGATGCCGCGCTTTTTTCGTCCAGCCACCCGACAATATAAAAAAACATATCTCCGTGTACCGCATTGCGTCTTATCTCGGCAAGCTGTCCCCGTTTTTTTGCAAGATTATATATACCGCACAGCGTGTCAGTATAGCTTTTCAGCATATCAGCGGTCTTTTGACTGTTTTCATCAATTTTTATCTGCAAGTCGTTGTTTTCCTTTTGAAGCCGCTGTTTTATCTCATAAGGGGTACCGTCAAAATGAGTATTCAGCTCAATCTCCTCAAAATACAGAGAATTGAATACTTCCTCAACCTTTTGTTTCTTTAAAAGCGGAGAGAAGTAAAATCCCCAGACATCAGATGCGTCCTCAGCCGTTTTTATAAAGAAGGTTTCAAGACTGTCAAGATATGTCGTAAGAGTTTTATAACCGCTCTTCGGCATGTGTCCAAACCTGCATCGTATAAACTCAAACCTGAAAAGCGTTTTAAGCTCCGCCTCCAGCGAGAGCATTAAATCCATTTGTGATATGACAGAATTGTTATTTTCAATCTTCGCCGACAGCGCTTCGTCCTGTGTTCGTTCGCTCTCGATATGAAGCAGTACATCATCAATAATTTTACGCATATCAGCGATTGTCATGGTTTCCGGCGCAATTGTCTTTTTATTTATACTCTGATTTGCAAGCGTTAAAATTTTTGCGGTATCTTTTACAATAAGGTCGTATTCATTATCATCACTGAAGCTTTTAAGCTTACCGTGATTTGTAAGCACCGACATAGCGTTTTCAAGATGAATATCCCTGCCGTACACATATTTCTCTGCCAGAATATCAAATTCGCTTATCTGACCGGCTATTGTGACGGCTTTCATCTTTGTTATAGCCATTTCCACTCTCCTCCTTTATGCGCCGATATGCTTTCGGATATAATCGGTATTAAGACCGTATCTTATACCCTCTGTTACAGCGGTAATATTATTAAATTCTGCCTCTTTCAGACTGAGGTATGCATATATGGCAGCCATTGACTGGCTATGATTTACAAATATATTCTTTGATAGCTTATTATAAAAGCATCTGTAATTCTCCTCAGGAAATCTCACCTCATTTTCAAACAGAGGTGCATAAGGTGTCAGTACGCCGACAAATTCAATAAATTTTTCAACATTTTCCGCCGCTACAAGCTGTTTTAGCGCGTCCTCAGAAATCCTGTACCGCACAGGCAAAAGATATGTGAATATAATTTCGGGAGCAAACTCAAAATATTTCTTGCCGCGATATATCCATATAAGATTAAGCATATCTATCTGCGTTCCCGTAAGCTTTTTAAAAAGCTCTGCCTGTTCCTTTGACAGCATTTTATTAAGCGCCTTCCACATTGATGTATAGCAGTGGGAGTCCAGAATCATTCCGATAGAAAAGAAATCCATATCCTCCGCCCGTCTGAGAAGGTCTGCATACGGAGTATACTTACACGCCTCAATACAGTCCGAAATAGATTTTGCATTACGCATTATGTCCTGATTGATTTTTGTATGCGTTTTAAAAAACGTATTAAACTTTTCCTCATTTATCTCATCGCTTGAACGCTCCTCATGTGTATAAATATAACGTATTTCGCGTTTTAAAAAACTCGTTTCATAACGCATAAACCAAAATTCAAGCATCTTACGCTTGTCATGGTCAACGAACTTATAAAGCCTTATATATTCCTCAACAAGCTCATTTTCAAGAAGAAGCTCCATCTGTCCGCGATGAATATTACGCTCATTAACGTCCCTGAGGGTTTCGCCGTAACCCGGCGTACCCTTGAGATAAGCGCAAACATCATTTACACTGTTCTTAGACAGCAGCTCATCATAGTCCTTATCCGTCAGTATCCGCGAATACATTGACCTGAGCTTTGCCGCGACAGCGCTGTATTCTACGCTCATTCCAATCTCACCCCGTCACCTGCCGATTATTCCCGACACAATTTCATTTACCCATTTTTCCTTATTAGCATTATATTTTGCTTCAAGAGAGTCCATATGCTTTTTTGTCTCAGCCTTTATCTCCTCAATTTTCTTGTCTGCATCCTCCTCTTCAAGACGGCGCAGAGAAGCATTTTTGGCTTCCGCTTTCTTAGTGATGTCCTCCTGCAATTTACGCGTATCATTCTTAATTCTGGCATCAAGCTCACTATCTGCCTTCTTTGCATCACAGATAACTTCCTGAGCCTTAGATTCAATATCAATTATCTTCATAATTAAATCTTCCATAATTAAACATTCCTTTCCTGACGGCAATTTTAATTAGTTTTTCAGACTTTGAAGCGGCGCGGGTATCCTTCCTCCGCGGGCTATAAATTCTGCGCTGGAATATTGTTTCACGGGCATTACAGGACCTGTTCCCAAAAGCCCTCCGAATTCAACTATGTCTCCCTCTTTTTTATCAGGAGCCGGAATTACTCTTACTGCTGTGGTTTTTGTATTAACCATGCCAATTGCCGCTTCGTCTGCAATTATAGCGGAAATTGTTTCAGCCGGCGTGTCACCCGGTATTACTATCATATCCAGACCGACCGAGCATACGCATGTCATTGCTTCAAGCTTTTCAAGCGTAAGCACTCCATCTTTTGCAGCCGCTATCATACCTGCATCCTCACTTACGGGGATAAACGCTCCCGACAGTCCTCCGACATATCCGGAAGCCATAATTCCTCCCTTTTTAACCGCATCATTCAATAGAGCCAGAGCGGCGGTTGTACCATGTGTGCCGCACATTTCAAGACCCATTTCTTCTAATATATATGCCACACTGTCACCAACTGCCGGAGTAGGCGCCAACGACAGGTCAACTATTCCAAACGGAACTCCGAGCCGCTTTGATGCCTCCTGAGCAACAAGCTGACCCATTCGGGTAATTTTAAAAGCTGTCTTTTTAATGGTTTCGGCAACAACACCAAAATCCTCGCCTTTAACCTTTTCAAGCGCACATTTTACAACACCCGGTCCCGATACTCCGACATTTATAACACATTCTCCTTCACCCTCGCCTAAGAATGCTCCTGCCATAAACGGATTATCCTCAACTGCATTGCAGAACACTACAAGCTTGGCACAGGCAAAACCCTGCGTATCGGCAGTCAGAGCCGCAGCCTGTTTTATTACCTCACCCATCTCACGAACTGCGTCCATATTTATCCCTGCTCTTGTAGAGCCTACATTGACGCTTGAACACACAAGGTCTGTTGAAGCAAGAGCTTCGGGAATGGATTTTATAAGTACTCTTTCTCCTTTGGTATAATCTTTATGCACCAGCGCTGTATAGCCGCCTATAAAATTAACTCCCGTTGTTTTCGCTGCCCTGTCAAGTGTTTTTGCAAGCTTTACGCATTTTTCAACAGTAGGCTCGTCAAGTGCGTCAACCAGCGTAGAAATCGGAGTTACAGAAATACGCTTGTTAATAATAGGTATACCGAACTGCGCTTCTATATCCTCGCCTGTTTTTACAAGATCTTTAGCATAAGTCGTTATTTTATTATAAAGCTTCTCACATACCGTATCAATATCCGGACCTGCACAGCTCTTTAAGGAAATACCCATTGTTATTGTACGTATATCAAGGTTTTCCTCATCAATCATTTTTATTGTTTCTATTACTTCAAATGGATTTAACATTGGTTCTGCCTCCTATACTCTGTGCATTGACGTGAAAATCTCTTCACGCTGTACGTGTATTGAAAGTCCCATTTCCTTTTCGGCTTTTTCAAGCTCGTCAACTACCTGTTTAAACGTAACCTTTTTGCTTTCAAAATTAACAAGCATTATCATTGTAAACATATCCTGCATTATTGTCTGTGAAATATCAAGTATGTTAACATCGTAATTAAAAAGTATATTGCTGACTTTTGCAATTATTCCTTTCTGGTCTTTTCCTATTACTGTAACTATTGCTTTCATATTTTTTCTCCTATTCATTTTTATATAAAATCAGATTTAACCTTAAAATGCGCATCATACCAAGCGTCTTTGCCTTAGCGCCTCATACATAAGCACTCCTGCCGCAACCGAAGCATTCAGGGAATTTATTTCGCCCGCCATAGGAATTGATGCAATAAAATCACATTTTTCCCTTACAAGCCTGCTTACTCCTTCACCTTCGCTTCCTATTACAAGTCCGGCAGCGCCTTTAAGGTCGATATTATACATTTCCTCTCCGTCCATATCGGCGGCTGTTATCCACAGTCCTTCCTTCTTCAAATCCTCTATCGCCGACACAATATTCGTTACTTTAGCTACACGCATATATTCCACTGCGCCTGCCGATGCTTTCGCAACCGTACTGTTAAGTCCGACTGAATTACGCTTTGGAATAATAACACCGTGCGCTCCGACACAGTTTGCCGTTCTTATAATCGCGCCTAGATTATGCGGGTCGGTAATCTTATCGCATATAATCACAAACGGCGGCTCACCTTTATCACGCGCGGCATTTAATATACCGTTTACATCAGAATATTCATATGCGCTTACATACGCAATTACCCCCTGATGACTGCCGCCCTCTGCCGCTGCATCAAGCTTTGCTTTGTCTGTCTCCTGTATGATAATACCGTTTTCCTTAGCCTTTTTTATAATAGGTACTATCGAACCCTCATATTTTCCTTTCTTTACAAGTATTTTATCAATACTTCTTCCTGAGCGTATCGCTTCAAGAACGGGATTTCTGCCGATTATTTTATCGTCCATTTATTTACCCCCTCTGACTTCTTATAGCACGAAACCACAAGGGAAGTGAGCTTGCATTAGGCAGGTTATCTCCCGTTTGCGCCACACCCTTGTGGTTTTCCTGATTTGTTTCTTTTTTTATTTAAGCATAAATTTATCATGAATTGCAACAACAGCTGCTTCAGCGTCTTTTCTGTCAACAAGTACAGAAATTTTAATTTCCGAAGTTGCAATCATGCTTATATTTATATGAGCGTCATATAAAGCTTCAAACATTGTTGCGGCAACACCCGAGTTATTAACCATACCTGCGCCGACAATAGAAACTTTTGAAACGTCTTTTGTCCACTTAATCTCATCTGCCTTGATAAGCTCCTTGTTTTCCTCAAGAAGGTTAAGAACAGGCTGTAAATCCTCCTCTGTAACGGTAAAGCTTATATCCTTCTTGCCTCCGTTTCCGATTGACTGAATGATAAGGTCAACGCTGATACCGTGCTTTGCCAGCATTCTGAATACCGTAAATGCCTTACCCGGAGTATCCTCTACACCGCAAAGAGCAATCCTAGCAACATCATTATCTCTTGTTACACCTCTTACAAGCATCTTTTCCACTTGTTCTACCTCCTTAACATATGTGCCTTCATTATTATTAAGGCTTGACCTTACTGACAGTTTTACATTATATTTCTTTGCCATTTCAACGCTCCTGTTATGAAGCACATTCGCTCCCAGCGAAGCCAGTTCAAGCATTTCGTCATATGAAATATCATCTAATTTGTAAGCATTTTTCACAAAACGCGGGTCAGCGGTAAATACGCCGTCAACATCCGTATAAATCTCGCATACGTCCGCATGCAGCGCAGCAGCAAGCGCTACCGCCGAAGTATCTGAGCCGCCGCGTCCTAGCGTTGTTATATCATCATACTTATTTATTCCCTGAAAGCCTGCGACAATTACAATCTGCTTTCTGTCCAGTTCATTCTGTATTCTCTCTGTATCTATTGTCTTTATTCTCGCAGAGCCGTATTTTGAATTTGTTTTCATACCTGCCTGCCAACCCGTAAGCGAAATTACAGGACAGCCTATTTTTTCTATTGCCATTGCAAGCAGTGAAATTGATATCTGTTCACCTGTTGCGAGAAGCATATCCATTTCACGCTTTGAAGCGTCAGGATTTATCTCCATTGCCTTTTCAATAAGGTCATCTGTTGTATCACCCTGCGCGCTGACCGCAACCACAACATTGTTGCCTGCTTTATAAGCATCTGTAATGCGTCTTGCAACATTCATTACTCTTTCGGCATCCTTAACCGAAGTACCGCCGTATTTCTGAACTATAAGTCCCATACTGTTTTCCTATCTCCTTTCACCGCCGTTTGCCGCGTTTGTTTCAGATTTCCGAAACAACTGCGCCTACATTATCTATCGGCAGTATCATACATTTCCACCCGAGAGAATTTGATTTAAAATATTCTCTCATACTGCGGCAGAAACCGCTGCAGTCACCATTTAAAATTGATAATACTGTCGGT
>CAJTUY010000021.1 GCA_910579415.1 uncultured Clostridia bacterium
AAGTTTCCTGAGTATTTTCCTGAATGTTTTCGGTTTCTTCTTCATCTTCTTTAGTGGCAAGCTCTATTCTGTTGATTGAAACCTCGTACGCGGTTTTGGTAATGACCTCTTCCTCGCCTATACGCTTCTGATATGTTCTTGACTGAATACGTCCGTAAATCTTGACGTTATCGCCTACCTTTAACATTTTTGCAAACCGAGCGTTACGTCCCCATGCGATGATGGGTATGTAGTCGGATTTGTTGTAGCTTCGGTTAACGGCAAGCAGAAGGTCGGTTATTTCGCGTCCGAGCGGAGTGGCACGGTAAACAGGCTCCTTGCATATAAAGCCGTTAAGATAAAGTACGTTGGGATTTCTTGAGTCAGGCTCGTCGATGTGGGAAATATCCTTTGCAAATACGGTAAGCACTAAACGGTTTTCACCGTTTTCAAAGCTGTTATAAGAACGGAACTGACCTGTAATTTCAACTAAATCGCCTACTGAGTAACTGCCGTCCATAATAAGTCTTTCCGAAACCATAACACGGATATTGTCATTTGCGCCGCTAAGACGCGGTACGCTTACTGTGCAGGTAAAGAACTTTTCACCGTAAATTTCGTGGTTAAGACGGAATTCGTCCTCTATTGTTCCGATTATAAGCGCCTGATTGTTTGATAGATTATTATCCATTGAGTAAAACCTCCTCTGTCGTATTTAAAAACTGTTGTCATCAAGTTATATTTATTCAGCAAGCGATATGTTTATGCCTTAAATATATTATACCAACATTTTGTACTGATATTCAAGACATATTTAATGATTTTAATAAATTTGTTATGAGTGCTGTGTCTTTTGTAAAATTTCAGATTCTTTTTAGCATATTTTTTTGTATCACCTAAATATTGTCTTTACAAATATGTCGTAAAATGGTATACTGTGGGTGCAACATAGTTTTGAATATTTTTTTGTCTGATAGGTTACGTTAGTTAAAAACGTAAGCTTTAATTGTCATACCTATATAGACAAAAAAAGATTAAACTATGTTGCAATAGAAAGTCTGAGCTGCGTTTTTGGTGCAGCTTTGGCTGCACATTTTTTAATTTTAGGAGGCAAAAACGTATGAAGAAAAGACTGATTAGTTTAATTGCGGTAATGGCAATGCTTGTGTCGCTTGTGAGCGCCATAGCGGGTGCGGAGGATATTGCTGACAGCGGAACCTGTGGTGAAAATGTAACATGGACGCTTGACAGCGATGGTACGCTGACGATTAGCGGTACGGGAGAAATAAAAGATTATTATTACAGTCAGCCATCGCCGTTTTATAATAACAGTAATATTAAAACTGTTGTTATAGAAAACGGTATAACGGGTATAGGCAGTAATTTGTTCTATTACTGCGGAACTATGACAAGCGTAATTATGCCTGACAGTATAACGAGTATAGGGGACTGCGCATTTCAAGGTTGTCGTGTGCTGGAAAATGTGATTATGCCATCAGGTATGACAAGAATAGATGCAGACGCTTTTAATAACTGCGTACTTCTTACAAATATAAGTCTGCCGTCAAACATAACAAGTATAGGTCAAAGAGCATTTAACGGCTCGGGGTATTATAAGGACAAAAATAATTGGGAAAACGGCGTGCTTTATATTGGGGAGTATTTGATAACAGCTAAATCAGACGAGCTTCCCGTCGAATATACCGTAAAGGACGGAACAAAGCTTATTGCGGAAGATGCCTTCACTGCGTGCAGCTCACTTATTGATATTACAATTCCGAATAGTGTAGCACATATCGGACAAGACGCATTTAATTATTGCAAAGCGTTAAAAAGCGCAAGGCTGCCTGAGGGTATAACAAGAATTGAAAATGGATGTTTTTATTATTGTGAAGCGTTGGAAAGCATAGATATACCGTCTACTGTAACATCTGTTGGTGGCAACGCATTTTTTGCATGTGAAGCTCTCGCTGATGTTACGCTTCCCGACAGTATAACAAGTATTGGTGCAGGAGCGTTCATGGTCACCGGATATTATGACAATGATGACAACTGGGAGGGCTGCGCACTTTATAACGGAACATATCTTGTGGGTATAAAAAACGAAGAAATATCAGGTGAATATGTTATAAAGGACGGAACAACAGTAATTGCCGAAGGGGTTTTTATGGGGTGTGAGCAGCTTACGGGTATCACAATTCCAAATGGTGTAACAAATCTTGAACCGTTTACTTTTCATTCGAGCGGATTAGAAAGCGTTGTAATACCTGACAGTGTTATAAGTATAGAAAGTAACTGTTTTGATGAATGTCAGAAATTGAAAAGTGTTGTGATAGGAAGCGGTCTGGAAAATATCGGCGATTATGTGTTTAATCATTGTATATCTATGGAAAGTATTGAGGTTTGCGAAGAAAATCAACATTATAAGGCGGTTGACAATGTTCTTTTTTCTAAGGATGGAACTGAACTTGTTTTGTATCCTTCTGCAAGAGAGGGAAATGCATATATAATTCCGGACGGAACCGAAATTATCGGTGATGAGTCAATACGATTCTGCGGCAGTCTGACAAGCGTTATTATTCCGGACAGCGTAAAAACTATCGGAAGAAACACATTTGAGTTAACACCCATAACCGAAATTATAATTCCCGACAGCGTAGAGAGTGTTGGTGAGTATGCGTTTTCTGCATGTCAAAATTTAGGAAATGTTGGGCTGTCAAGAAGTATAACAGAGATTGCCAACGGTACTTTTACAGACTGTATTTCTCTAAACAATATAACAATCCCTTCAAATGTAAAAAAAATAGGCGACATGGCGTTTGCGGCTTGCGCAGGTTTAAAAAGTGTTACAATCAGCAAGAACGTAAAGGAAATAGGCGACAGAGCATTTTACCGATGTGACAGTATTACAGATGTTTATTATGAAGGTACGGAGGAGGAATGGAATGCAATATCCATAGGAGAACAGAACGAGCTGCTTACCAATGCAAATATGACATTCTCAGTGGTTATGCCCACCCCGACCCCAACAGTAACACCAACAATTACTCCCCCAGCGTCGCCATCGGCAAGTCCGACCGTTATTCCGACAGCAACGCCAATACCGCCTGTAACAAAAACAGATACAGGCTTTAGGGTGCAGCTTGATGACAATTATGAAAATTGTGTTGTCTATGCGGCTGTATACAGTAGGGATGGTATGCTGATAAGAATAGCGAGTGAACCGCTTAAAGCAGACGGCGCGGCAAGTATTGCGGTTGGTTTTGAAGGCGGAGTGTATGCAAAGGTATTTGTCTGGACAGATAATTTAGAGCCTGTCGTTGATACGGTAAACCCGATTGAGCTTTAATTGTATAAGAAAAGCGCGCTAAAAAGCGCGCTTTTTTATCTCCAAGTTTTTCCTTGACAAAAAACGCTTAAAATGCGATAATATATAAATGGGTATTTTATTTTTAAATTTATAATGAAAGGGTGTGTGTATTTGTGATTGCAATAAGGATTGCGGCTCTTGCAGTGGGACTTTTTGCGCTTGTGCTTACATTTAAGGCAAGGCTTGTTGTTGAGCGTGTCCTCAGGAAGGAGCCGACGGAGGGAATGGTTCTGCGAGTCAAATACATCGCTCTTGCGCTTGCGGTTATCGCCTTTTTGGCGGTAATGATATTCGGAAAGTGATAAAAATTTAAAAATATAAACTTAAAGGAGATAATAACAGATGGAAGACGCAAAAAATATAGCAAAAACCTATGACCCCTCTGAATTTGAGGACAGAATATATAACGAATGGCTTGAAAAGGGTTATTTTCATGCAGAACCCGACAAGGACAGGGAGCCGTTTACAATAGTAATTCCGCCCCCCAACGTAACGGGACAGCTTCACATGGGGCATGCTCTTGATGAAACCTTACAGGATATTTTAATCCGATATAAGCGCATGCAGGGATATAACGCTCTCTGGATACCGGGTACTGACCACGCGGGAATTGCGACACAAGCTAAGGTTGAAGCGGAAATACGTGAAAAGGAAGGACTTTCGCGTTATGATTTGGGACGTGAAAAGTTCCTTGAACGTGTTTGGGGCTGGAAAAAAATGTACGGTGACAGAATTATCAAACAGCTCAAAAAAATTGGTTCGTCCTGCGACTGGGAAAGAGAACGCTTTACTATGGACGAGGGATTGTCAAAGGCGGTTAAGGAAGTTTTTGTAAATCTGTATAATAAGGGGCTTATCTATCAGGGTTCAAGAATTATAAACTGGTGTCCGCACTGTATAACGGCTCTTTCGGATGTCGAAGTTGAACATGAGGAGCAGGCAGGACATTTTTGGCATATTAAATATCCGATTAAGGACAGTGATGATTTTGTAATAATCGCTACAACACGTCCGGAAACTCTGTTCGGAGATACTGCCGTTGCGGTAAATCCCGAAGACGACAGGTATAGGGATTTAATCGGCAAAATGCTTCTGCTTCCGCTTACAGACAGGGAAATACCTGTTGTTGCAGATGAATATGTTGATAAGGAATTCGGTACGGGCTGTGTTAAGATTACTCCTGCGCACGACCCCAACGACTTTGAAGTTGGTCAGCGTCATAACCTTGAACAAATCAAGGTTATGAATGACGATGCCACGATGAATTCATATGCAGGCAAATATGAGGGCATGGACAGATACGAGTGCCGTAAGGCGATGATTAAGGACCTTGACGATATGGGACTTCTTGTAAAGGTTGAGGACCATAGTCATAATGTAGGTCAGTGTCAGCGCTGCGGAACAACGGTTGAGCCAATTATTTCAAAGCAGTGGTTTGTTAAAATGAAACCGCTTGCGCAGCCTGCAATTGACGCTGTTAAAAATAAAGAAACCGAATTTGTTCCCGAGCATTTTGAAAAGGTATATTTCCACTGGCTTGAAAATATACGCGACTGGTGTATATCGCGTCAGCTTTGGTGGGGACACAGAATACCTGCTTTCTACTGTGATGACTGCGGCGAAATGGTTGTTACAAAGGAAGATAAGCCTGTATGCTCAAAATGCGGTAAGGAAATGCGACAGGATTCCGATACGCTTGATACATGGTTCTCGTCTGCTTTGTGGCCGTTCTCAACGCTCGGCTGGCCTGAAAAGAATGAGGATTTGGCATATTTCTACCCGACAAGCGTGCTTGTAACAGGTTATGATATTATTCCGTTCTGGGTAATGAGAATGATGTTCTCAGCTCTTGAACATACGGGTGAAGTGCCGTTTAAGCATGTATTTATTCACGGTCTTGTACGCGACAGTCAGGGAAGAAAAATGAGCAAGTCACTCGGCAACGGTATTGACCCGCTTGAAATTATCGGGCAGTATGGTGCAGACGCATTGAGATTTACTCTTGCGACAGGTAACGCACCCGGTAACGATATGCGTTTTTATACGGAAAGAGTGGAAGCGAGCCGTAATTTTGCAAATAAAATCTGGAATGCGTCACGATTTACTCTGATGAATCTTGATATTTCCGAAAATAAGCTTCCTGACACTTCTGAATTGCAGCTTGAAGACAAGTGGATTTTATCAAAATATAATAAAACGGTAAAAGCGGTTACGGAAAATCTGGATAAATTCGAGATTGGCATTGCTCTGTCAAATTTGTATTCATTTATCTGGGAAAACTTCTGCGACTGGTATATTGAGCTTGTAAAACCGAGATTGTTTGATAAGGAAAATCCGACTGCGAAAACCGCGCAGTATGTGCTGACATATGTTTTATCAAATACAATGAAGCTTTTGCACCCGTTTATGCCGTTTATTACCGAAGAAATATGGCAGCATCTTCCGCACGAGGGTGAAAGCATAACGATAAGCGAATATCCTTCGTATGATGAAAAGCTTGAGTTTACCGGCGATGAAAAGGCTATGGAGCTTATCATGGACGCTATAAGCGCAATCAGAAACCGCAGAGCAGAAATGAATGTACCGCCGTCAAAGAAGGCTAAGGTTATTATTGTAACCGAAAAAACAGATGTGTTCGGACAGGGTACGGCATTCTTTGAAAAGCTTGCTTCTGCGAGTGAGGCGGCTGTGCAGGCAGATAAGTCGGGGATAAGCCCAAATGCTGTTAATATAGTTGTTCCGTCGGCTGAAATATTCCTGCCGCTCGATGAGCTTGTAGATAAATCAAAGGAGCTTGCAAGGCTGAACGATGAGAAGAAAAAGCTTGAAGGCGAGATTAAGCGCGTTGAGGGCAAGCTTTCAAATGCAGGGTTTGTCTCAAAGGCGCCGAAAGCAGTCGTTGATGAGGAAAAGGCGAAGGGTGAAAAATATAGGGAAATGCTTAAAAAGGTACTTGAAAGTATTAAAAATATGGAAAATATGTAGTAAAAAGGGCTGTATATACAGCCCTTTTCGTAATTTGTGTTGCAACAAAAAGAGTACAGCATTTTTTGTGTATAAAATCACCTCTTTCCGTTATGTAATTCTGTGCATTAAAAATGCGCGGTATCAATTAAGAAACCACGCATAAAAATGCAGGTTTCTTTGTTACCACACAAAAACCAATTTATTACATCTACCATTAAGCGTGTAAAAACTGAGCCTGCATTTTTGACAAAAAAAGCACACTTATTATGATAGATTTATTGTTTGGTTTTTATGTGGTAGATATATTGTATCACATGATTAAAAAAAATACAAGAAAATTCAAAAAAATACTTGACAAACACTTCTAGCGGTGGTAAGATATATCGGTAAAGAAAACAAGCAGAACGCTCCGTTCTCACCGTACGGCAAAGGCTTTGCGGTAAATATCGGATATTTTTTACAATATCGGTATGTGTACGGGTGCGTTGTGCAGCCGTTTTTTTGTCTATGTTTTAAGGAGGGATTAACCATTAGTAAGAATGATTTGCAGATTAACGAACAAATCCGTGACAGTGAAATCCGTGTTGTGTCAGCGGACGGTGAGCAGCTCGGTATGATGAGCGCAAGAGATGCCCGCGATATGGCATATGAGAAAGGTATGGATTTGGTTAAGATTGCGCCGCAGGCTAAGCCGCCCGTATGTAAAATTATGGATTACGGAAAGTATAAGTTTGAGCTTAACAAGCGTGAAAAGGAGAACAGAAAAAATCAGAAGGTTATAAACATTAAAGAGGTTCAGCTTTCTCCGTCTATTGATACAAATGATTTCAATACAAAGTGTAATCACGCGATTAAGTTCCTTAAAAAAGGAGATAAGGTCAAGGTTATTGTGCGTTTCCGCGGACGTGAGCTGAGTCATTCGCAGATTGGTTATACTTTGCTTGAAAGATTTGCGGAACAGGCAAAAGAGGCAGGCAGTATAGAAAAACCTGCAAAGCTTGAGGGCAGAAATATGACAATGTTTCTTGCTCCGCTATCTTAACATAAATTTTTAAATTCGGAAGGAGTGTTACACTATGGCTAAAACAAAGATAAAGACACACAGAGGCGCTGCCAAGAGATTCAATCTTACGAAGAATGGTAAGGTTAAGATGAACAAGGCATTCAGAAGACATATTCTGAACAAAAAAACAACAAAGAGAAAAAGACATCTGAGAAAACAAGCTTACTGCTCAAAGGCAAACGCAGCAGTTATTAAAAAGCTTATTCCTTACAAATAATTCGAAAGAGAGGTAGAAACTAATGGCAAGAGTAAAGGGTGCATTAAATACAAGAAAACATCACAAGAAAATATTAAAGCTTGCTAAGGGCTTTCGCGGCGCGGAAAGTAAGCAGTACAGAGTAGCAAATCAGGCAGTTATGCGTTCGATGCAGAATGCATATATCGGCAGAAAGAGAAGAAAGAGAGATTTCCGTCGTCTTTGGATTACAAGAATTTCAGCAGCATGCAAGATGAACGGCATGAACTATTCAACATTTATGAACGGTCTAAAAAAATCCGGCATAGAGATGAACAGAAAGGTTCTTTCAGAAGTTGCTATCGCTGACCCTGCTGCTTTTGCAAAGCTTGTTGAAACAGCTAAATCAGCTCTTTAATTGAAAATTGAACGGCCTGCATATGCAGGTCGTTTTCTGTTTTTGTATAATTATACATGAGCTATGCAAAAAAAATTAAATAAGTCTTGATATTTCGGCAAATATTTGATATTATATTTACATACATTATAAAAAATATACATTGGGGGATTGAAAATGCCTGTATGGGTTACGAATTTTTTAGACCGCCTGAGCGCGACCTTTATTGTTGACGGACGCTGGCACTGGTTCGTGAGCGGATTGAGCTATACGCTTTTGATTTCGCTTTTTTCGGTACTGTTAGGTCTTGTCATAGGTGTAATAATGGCATTGATGCGTCTTTCCAAGAGCAGGCTTTTAAAAGCTGTTTCAGGCATATACATAGATGTAATACGCGGAACGCCTACAATGGTTCAGCTGCTTATTATATATTTCATTATATTTGCATCAGCCAATATACCTGCGTGGATTGTAGGCTCAATCGCGTTTGGAATTAACAGCGGAGCATATATTGCGGAGATTGTGCGAGGCGGAATACTTTCCGTAAACATAGGGCAGACCGAAGCAGGACGTTCGCTCGGTATGACTCCGAAGCAGACGATGCTGAGTATTGTAATGCCTCAGGCTATGAAAAATATACTGCCTGCGCTTGGCAACGAATTTGTTGTTTTAATAAAGGAAACTGCGGTAGTTGGAATGATAAGCAATATTGACCTTGTCGGTGCGGCAAGGAAGGTGCAGGGACGTACATATGATTATCTTATACCGCTGCTGTCCATTGCAATTATTTATTATGTTGTAATTAAAATAATAAGCATATTACTGGCTAAAATCGAAAAGAGAATGAGAAAGGCAGATAAGAGATGATAAAGGTTACAGGTCTAAAAAAGAGCTTCGGTGATTTAGAAGTTTTAAAGGGTATTGACCAGCATATTAAACAGGGGGAAAAAGTGGTTGTTATCGGTCCTTCGGGTTCGGGTAAATCTACGTTCCTGCGCTGTATCAATCTGCTTGAGGTTCCGACTGACGGTGAAATACTTATTGAAGGCGAAAGCATTACCGCGCCGAAGACAAATGTTAATAAAATACGTGAAAAGATGGGTATGGTGTTTCAGCAGTTTAACCTGTTTCCTCATCTGACGGTGCTTGATAATATTACGCTTGCGCCGATTAAGGTAAAAAAAATGCCTAAGGCTGAGGCTGAAAAGCTTGCCCATGAGCTTTTGGGAACTGTCGGACTGGCAGATAAAGCGGATGCATATCCTGCTCAGCTTTCGGGAGGACAGCAGCAGAGAATTGCTATTGCGCGCGCTTTGGCAATGAAGCCTGATATTATGCTGTTTGACGAGCCGACATCAGCGCTTGACCCTGAAATGGTAGGAGAAGTGCTTGCGGTTATGAAAAATCTTGCAAACGCAGGTATGACAATGGTTGTTGTAACTCATGAAATGGGATTTGCGCGCGAGGTTGCATCACGTGTTTTATTTATGGACTATGGTCTTGTTGTTGAGGAAGGTACGCCGGATGAGGTGTTTAACAACCCTCAGAATGACAGAACAAAAGAGTTTTTAAGTAAGGTTCTGTAATGTCTGTAACACAATTTGTGTTCAAATATATTAAAATTTTGGAGGAGAAGTAAATGAAAAAGGGTTTAATGAAAATTGCCGCTCTAAGCGCGGCAGCAGTTATGGCGGCAGCAGCACTTGCAGGCTGCGGCGGCAAAGGCGACAAGCTTGTTATGGGTACAAACGCAGCGTTCCCGCCGTTTGAGTTCACAACATCAACAGGTCTTGTAGGCGAATTTGACGGTATCGATGTTGCAATTGCAAGCAATATTGCAGAGAGTATGGGTAAGACTCTTGAAGTTGCAGATATGGATTTTGACGGACTTATCGCTGCTGTTTCAACGGGAAAGGTTGATATGGTTGCGGCAGGTATGACTGCTACTGACGAGAGAAGACAGAGTGTTGATTTCTCTGATACATACTTTGTTGCATCACAGGTAATGGTAGTGGCTGCGGATAACGCAGACATTACTAAGGCTGATGACTTGAAGGATGGCAAAAAGGTAGGAGTTGTTCTTGGTTATACAGGCGATGGTATTGTAACAGACGATTTACAGATTGCTGAGGAAAATATCACAAGAGCAAACAGAGGTATTGACATTGTTCAGGACGTAAAGAACGGTAAGCTTGACGCAGTTGTTATCGACTCTGCGACAGGTAAGGCTCTTGCTGAAAAGAACGGTCTTAAGGTTGTAGAGGACGCAGAAGCGTTCGAGAGCGAGGAATATGCAATTGCTGTTAAGAAGGGCAATACAGAACTTCTTGAAAAGATTAACGCAACGCTTGCGGAAATGAAGGCAAGCGGCGCAATTGATGAACTTGCAGTTAAGTACAATCAATAATATTTGTAATGTGAGGGGCGGCATAAGCCGCCCTTTTTACATTAGAGGAGTGAAACGATGCGTTTAGATAAATATATAGCCGCCTGTGGAAGTGAAAGCCGTAAGGACGTGAAAAAGCTTATAAAGCAGGGACTTGTCACTGTTGATGGAAGTGTATGTAAAAAAGCTGAAGCGCAGGTAAATGAAGAAAGCGTAGTTTGTGTCAGCGGTAAAGAAATTCATTATCGTAAGTTTGTATATCTGATGATGAATAAGCCGTCGGGTTATGTGAGCGCGGTATATGATAAGAAATATCCTGTTGTAACCGACCTTGTAGGTGAGGAGTACGCGCATTTTGAGGTGTTTCCCGTAGGAAGGCTTGATATTGACACCGAAGGGCTGCTCATTCTTACAAACGACGGTCAGCTTGCTCATGAAGTAACTTCGCCGAAAAAGAATGTTTATAAGCGGTATTTTGCCCGTGTTGACAGGCCTATGGATGAAAATGATGTTAAGGCATTTAAACAAGGAATGGAGTTTAAAGAATTTACAGCTAAACCTGCGCTGCTGGAAATTACGGAAAATCCGTGTGAGGTTTATATTGAAATTGCAGAAGGCAAGTTTCATCAGGTAAAGCGTATGTGTGAAAGGACAGGAAAGAATGTAATATATCTGAAGCGTGTCAGTATAGGTGGTCTTAAACTTGATGATAGTTTAGATTTAGGTGAAGTACGTGAACTCAGCGCGGAGGAATTGGGTTTATTACAAAAATATGACAATTCACATTAAAAAAGCGGTAAAAACCGCTTTTTTCTATAAATTATGTAATTTTAGCTTAAACAACTTAAAAAAACTGTCATAATATTGTTAGCCGCGTTTATTTGACTTGCAATATTAAATTTGTTATACTTATTATATAGAAGTATACATATCTTTAACGGAGGACATGGTATGCGTATTCTTATGGTGAATAAGTATCTGTACCGCAAGGGCGGAGCGGAAACATACGTAATTAAGCTTGGTGAATATCTCAAGTCAATCGGACATACAATTGAGTATTTCGGTATGGCTGATGAGCGTAACGAGGTTGGAAACAGTGTGGGAGTATACAGTGAAAATATGGATTTTCATTCTTCATCACTGAAATATATTACATATCCGTTCAAGATAATATATTCTTTCAATACCGCAAGACGTTTGCGCTGTTTAATTGAGGATTTTAAGCCTGAAGCTGTACTGCTGAATAATTTTAATTATCAGCTTACACCTTCGGTGATATACGAGCTTAAAAGGCATAATATTCCTGTTGTGTATATAGCGCATGATACGCAGCTTGTCTGCCCTAATCACAGAATGAAAAACAGTTTTACTGAAGGGCTTTGCCGCAAGTGCGAAAAAGGCAGGTATTATAGTTGCATAAAAAACCGCTGTATACATTCGTCTTTGCTGCGCAGTATTATCGGTGCGGCAGAGGGGTATATTTATCATGCGCTTCATACGTATAAACGGCTGAACAAGGTAATTTGCCCGTCGGAGTTTATGGAAAAGGAGCTTACGCGCAACATTGACCTTATCGGTAAAACGGTTGTAATGCACAATTTTATAGATAAGTTTGCTCCGAAAGATGTAGAACGCGAGAATTACGTTCTGTATTTCGGCAGGTACAGTGAGGAAAAGGGTATACGAACTCTGATTAAAGCCGCACAGTCGCTTCCTGCGGTGCAGTTTGTGTTTGCAGGATACGGCGATTTGGAAAGCGAAATAAACAGTGTGGAGAATATAAGAAATCTCGGATTTCTCACAGGCAGCGAACTGGAGGAGGTCATAGAAAAAGCGGCATTTACCGTACTCCCTGCGGAATGGGCGGAAAATTGTCCGTTCACAGTTATGGAGTCGCAGTCTCTTATGACACCGGTAATCGGAGCAGATATAGGAGGTATTCCGGAGCTTATTGATGAAGGAAAGACAGGGCTTTTGTATGAAAGCGGCAATGCTGAAGAATTAACCGCGAAAATACAATATTTATATAACAATAAGGAGCTTTGCAGAGAAATGAGCTTAAACTGCGCTTCTGGAAGTTATGATACAATATCAGAATATGCTGAAAAAATAGTTAGTTTGTTAAAAGGACTGATAAAATGAAAATAGCAATGATTGGGCATAAACGCATACCGTCACGAGAAGGCGGCGTAGAGGTGGTTGTAGAGTCGCTGACTGTAAGAATGGCGGCAAAAGGACATAGCGTAACTGCCTATAACCGTCGCGGCAGACATGTTTCCAGCGGCGAAAAGCTTAGGCTTAAAGAATATAAGGGAGTAAGAATTAAATCAGTTCCTACATTTGAAACAAGTAAGCTGAATGCAATTGTCTATTCGGTAATTGCGTCAGTTCTTGCGCTTTTCGGGCGCTATGATGTAATACACTTTCATGCAGAAGGACCATGTTCCATGCTGTGGCTTCCGCATCTGTTCGGTATACGCACGGTGGCAAGCATACATGGGCTTGACTGGCAGCAGTCAAAATGGCAGGGGTTTGCAGTTAAGGTACTTAAATTCGGTGAAAAAATAGCGGCAAAGTACGCCGATGAAATAATTGTGCTTTCTGAGGAAACTCAACAGTATTTTCGTGATACTTACGGACGCGAAACACGCGTTTTCCGTAATGGTGTTGACGTGCCTGAATACAGGAAACCCAATATAATTAAGGAAAAATACGGACTTAATAAGGACGATTACATATTGTTTTTAGGCAGAATTGTGCCTGTAAAAGGGCTTCATTATCTGATTGAAGCATTTTCAAAGACAAATACAGATAAAAAGCTTGTAGTAGCAGGCGGCGTCAGTCATTCTGACGGGTACGCGCGTGGAATTCACAATATGGCAAAGGACGAGCGTATTATTTTTACTGACTTTGTCGAGGGTGACGAGCTGTGGGAGCTTTACTGCAACTGTCGCCTTTATGTAATGCCGAGTGACCATGAGGGCATGCCGTTAAGCCTTCTTGAGGCAATGTCCTGCGGTGCGGAATGTCTTGTGAGTGACATTCCTGCCATGACAACGGTTTTAAAAGAATATGGACATACGTTTAAAACAGGCGATATTGATGATTTGAGGTTAAAGCTTGAGGAAATACTTTCTCATGGCGGGAAGGATACCGCAGAACAGATAAAATATATCGCAGATACATATAACTGGGATATAATTACAGACAAGACACTGGAACTGTATAAGGATTGATGTGGGTATGAAAAAAAGAATTTTGCTGTATATACGGGCATTTTTTGCGCTGTGGCATTTGCTTTTTGTAAAGCTTTTAAATTTCCGCAGTTTTTTTGCCGAGCTTCCGCAGGACATTTCCTGCGGTACGAGAATTTCCGTACAAAGCGGCGGGAAAATAATTCTTGAAAAGAATATTCATACGCGTCGCGCTGTTACGCTTGAAGTAGACGGAGGAACTCTCAGTATAGGGAAAGGCAGTTTTATAAATAGCGGCTGTGCAGCGGTGGCAAAGGAAAGTATTACAATAGGACGCAATACCGCGCTAGGTCCTAATACTCTTATTTATGACCATGACCACAGAATTGATGCGTCTTTGCCGTTTCATGACAGCGGTTTTGTCACTTCGCCTGTAATAATAGGTGATAATGTCTGGATTGGCGCAAATTGTGTGATACTGCGCGGAAGTATAATAGGAAACGGCTGTGTAATAGGCGCGGGAAGCGTTGTTAAAGGCGAATATCCTGCGGATACAGTTATAATACAAAAGAGAGATGAAACGCTTACAAAAAAGCGCGGCAGAGAGGAAGTGTATACAGCTTGACTGAAACAGGCGGAAAAAAACATATATTTCTCCAGATACTCTACATAGTGATACTTGCGGCTTCGGCTATGGGTGATATGCACGGCTTTTCGTATACTTTGACGCGTATAATGAAGGCGATAAGCTTATTGATTGTAATGACCGGCGCAGTGGTTCTGTTTGTGTCTGGTAATCTTGACAGGGTCAAGACGGCAGGCAGATTTGCAGGCGTGTATATATTTATTCTTGTAGGCGTAATCGTATGGTCAATATTTTTATGGATAGTCAATCTGGAAACGGTTGATTTTATTTTGAGGGGCGCGACAAAGTTTATGTATCAGTTCCTTGTGGTGCTGATAATTTTTGCCGGAGTGTATATGTTTGGTGAACGCGCAATATACACAACCTTTTATGGACTGGCGCTTACAAATTTAACCATACTTTTAATAAATCTTGTAACATACGGACCTGTTGACAGTGTTAACTCTGTAATTACTATGATTACAGGCGGTGAGCAGGCAGGTTTTGTTCGTGCAATGGAAATACATGATGTAACCTTTACATTCGGCTTTTTCATAATTTATTTTTTGTTTTTTGCCCAGCATAATAAGGAGCGCATATTTGATATTGTCACAGCGCTTTTCTTTTTCCTGCTTGGCTGGAAACGTATCGCGTTTATGGCGCTGCCGATAGCAGTGGTTATGGCGCTTATGCTCGGACGCATGAAATCAAAATACAGAATACCGCTTATGAAAACAATTGCGTGGACGGCGGTAATACTTTCGTTTTTGTATGTTGCGGCTACGCGCTACGGTTGGTTTGAAATGATAACAAATTACTTTAATATTGATACAATGGGACGTAATGAAATATATAATTATATCGAAGATTATTATAAGATAAGCATTGGATTTATCGGTTACGGCTTTGAATATACAACAGTCATTTTACAGCAGGTAATGCAGACGGACCCTGATGCGCATATAGGTGTACTTGCGCTGCATAATAATATTCTTACGCTTTATATTGAAATGGGATTTGTCGGTTTCTGGGCATGGATGATATACACATGGGTATTTCAGCTTAACTGGATGCTCAACCACTGGGGAGAAAAGGTTGCAATGCTGTTTTTCCTGTGTGAATTGTATATATTTATAACATATACAACAGATAATACGCTGTATTATTACTATTCAAGTCTGGTATTAAGACTTATGCCTATGGGGTATGCCTTCCACGAAAAAACGGTCCAGGATGTAAAACTCTGGCCGTGGGTGAGGGCAAAGGAGAGGAAATTGATATATTAAACTGTATTGAAAAAGCAAAGTTTTTGTGATAAAATAAATTATTGCAACAAGGTTTGGAAGGAGTAGTTTTTTTGATGAAAAAGGACCGGAAATGGCTCGTGAAATTCTTTAAACGCAGTGAAGATAAATTTTCTGATGTGGATTTGAACGAGGCAAACATATTTAAAAGGATATTGTTTATTGTATTAAGCAATATAAAATCAATACTTGTGCTGATGTGCATATTTGCATTTTTCAGTCTGATATTTTCGTATGCCGGAAGCTTGGGCAGACGCAGTGTTGTGCTGTCGTTGAATTATGAGGAGGCTTCAAAAGGACAAAATCCGAATTTAACCCGTTATAATGTATACGAACTGACATCAGATGAAATGATGGAGAGGGTAATTGCGTATGCAGGCTTGCAGGATGTACTTACACCCGCAGAGCTTGCGAGTCATATATCTATTTCCGAAAACAGCTCGGGAAAGACGATTGACCCGCTTGATGAAAATACTTATTACATATCCACAAGCTATACTTTAAGTTACAGACGGAACAGAGGTATAAGAAACATATCCACCGATGATATGATGAGCCTTATATGCAAGGCGTATAATGATATGTTCCATGAAAATTATGTTGGTGTGAAATCGGTATTAAAATATGATTTGGGCGATATTGAAGATAAGGAATATATTGAAATAGCAAAACTGTTTACAAATAAATCTGACCAGATGCTGAGATATATTCAGCAGAGAATAGAAGAAAATGCTACTTATCGTTCCGATATTACCGGTCAGAGCTTTCAGACTATCAAGCGTATGATTATGAATGTACAGGAGTACAGCATTAAAAAATACTATGCTTTTGCGCTTGAAACAGGTCTTTCACGTGACAGGGATTTGTATATAGGAACGCTTTCCCATAAAAATGAGATGCTGGATATAAAGTGGCAGAAGGACATGATTGACTATAATGTGAGAAAATCCGGTGTTGAAAACTATGATAGCGCTATGATTGGAACGGTTATGGTACCTGCCGTAAATGAACGCAGGGAATACTACATGTCAAGAACCAATATAGGTACTGACTATCTTACAAAGGAAGCAGATTTCTTCCTGACGCAGGGAAGCATTACCAATCGCGATATTATTGAAAATAATGATATCATGGCAAAGGTTTCAGCTTCGGGAGCAGTTGATGAAGACTATAAAAAGGCAGAAGAGCTTATGCATTCGGTGGACGAGGAACTTAAAAACGTGGCAAACATTGCCGATACCACCGATAAGGACTATATAAAGCATACAACAAAGGACTACCTGACATTTACAAAATATGACAATACAGATGACAAGATATTTATTCTTGAGTCGGTTATAGGTTCGGCAGTAGTATTCTTTATTATACTGTGCGGTCTGTATTACGTACTTGACGGATATATAAGAAGAAAGGAGGGTTCATTATAATGAATAAATTTAACCTCCTGAGATATTTAAGCAAATGGAAATATCTTATATTCGTAGTCTGTGTGCTTGGCGCATTTATTGTTTATAAGTATGCAATGTATAATCAGGAATATACGGCAAGCACTGTAATAAGCTTTACAAGTCCGGACGCGGCATCGGGAAAAACGCCGAGCGGTGATGATTTGGATGTTACGGAGATATACTCGGCATCCGTAATAACAAACGTACTTGAGGATTTGAACCTTAATATAGGCGCGGATGCCATACGTTCCAAATGTCGTGTTGAAGGTATAACACCGATAGATGAGGAAACAAGAAAAGAAGCTATATTGGAGCAGGGCGAGGAATATGAATTTTTTCCGACAGATTATATCGTATCCTTTTCGGTAGGAAGCGAATATGACAAAAACTTTGCGCATACGGTACTTGATTCCATTATAAAGAATTATTTTGCAGTGTACGGAGAAAAGTATATAAATCAACAGACGCTTCCAAATAACAATGTACGCGGTACGGACAATCAGTATGATTATATAGAACGCGCAGAGATACTGGATACATGGGCGCAGAATATTTCCGATTATCTTGCGGCAAAACGTGAAACACAGCCGAATTACAGAAGCGCAGCTACGGGATATTCTTTTAGTGATTTGTATGAGACTTATAAGTCGTATCTTGACTATAATATACCTCAGATATATTCCCTGATATTGGAACAGGAAGTGACTGACGATAGGGAAACGCTGATAAAGAAATATCAGAGTGATATCAGCGCGTATGAACTGGATTTGCAGAATACACAGCTTAAAATCAATGATTTGAGCGACCTTATCAATAAATACAGCGCAAAGAATAAAGAGGGTGCCGAATATCATTTCGGTACCGATTCGGATAATAACAAAACTTCAAGCGATTACATATTAAAAGACGTTTATGAGGAGCATAACGAGGATTATCAGATTGCGAGTGAAACTACTTATGACGGACTTGTAACAGAATTCGTTGACCTTGAATCAGAAAAAGAAAAGCTTATGGTTGACCTTGCTCATAAGCGCAGGATTTTAGATGTATTTCTGAAGGAAGGCAATGATGAGGCGGCGGAGAATAAGAGCAATACAGGCGCAATAAAGAAAAATCTTGACGAGCTTTCAAAAACTCTGGATGATATGTATCAGATATTGTCCGACACTGTTGATGAATATAATCAGTATGTAGGCGCGTTTAACGTGTCAACGCTTGCGAGTATTACGACAGAAGAAAAAATTAACGTAAGAATGTACATATTCCTTGCTATTATTATATTCTTCTTTGGCGGCTGTATCGGAGCTATTATTCTCGGACGTTCAAAAGAATTTCTGGATTATATCATGTACACAGACAGAAAAACGGGACTTCCGAATCGTGCTATGTGCGATATTGAAATTGAGAAATATGCGGCTGAAAAGCTTAAGGACTCATTTGCATTTGCGCTTATTAAGATTGATAATCTGAAATATGTCAATGACAAGGGCGGACGTGAAGTCGGTGATGCCTTGCTCAAGGCATTCGGTAAGATATTAAAGCGCGCAGCGTCAAGCTACGGCTTTGCAGGATATAACGGAAGTGACCAGTTTATAGGCATGTTTGAGGAATGTACTCTGACTCGCGCAAATGACTTTAAGCAGTATCTTGAGGAACTTGTAAATTATCATAATGTTCAGTCGCCCAGCACGACGATTAAGGTAAGTGTAGTCGTTGCGGAAAGCAATAATGAGCAGATTTACGATATAAGAAAGCTTATGGGCGCGGCATTCAGAAAAGCATCTGCGGCAAATGCATCCGCTCCCGAGAAGAAGGCAAACGAGCCTGAAAACAGTAAATAGTAAGGGGGATACAAACATGACTGAAAATGAGCATTTGGAAAATGCGGAGGATATAATTGTACCTCCCAAGAAAAAGAAACATTCAATTGTATGGAAAATTATTCTTGCTATCATTATTATTATCGCCGCTTATGCAGGATATAATTTCTATCAGAATACACAGATAGAAAAGAATTTCTATCAGGTGCAGTCGGGAAATGTTATAAGCAATATCAGAATTATATGTCTTTCAGACCTTCATATGAAGGAATTTGGAAATAAGAATGAGCGTCTGATAAAGACAGTAGAGGATTTAAGTCCGGATATTATTGCAATTGTAGGCGATATGAATTTGGAAAGCAGACCGGATGACTATGAGGTTGTAACATCGCTTTGCAAATCGCTTAATTCTATTGCGCCTGTATACTATTCGCTCGGTAATCACGAGTTGGATGCAATGCTGTTCGGGGATTCTGATATTTATGATGATTTGAAGGCGGCAGGTATTAAGATTTTTAATAATGAAAGTGAAACAGTTGAAATAAACGGTACGCCGATAGACATAATTGGTCTTACACAGGGACCGGAATCATATTATGATTATGGAGTAGCTTTCTTTGATAAGGTTATGAACGAAACGGATAATTTCAAGCTTTTACTTAATCATTATCCCGAAAATTTTCTCGGAGTAATCGAGGAATATAACATAGACCTTGCGCTATGCGGTCATGCTCATGGCGGTCAGGTAAGGCTGCCGGGAATTGGCGGACTGTATGCGGCAGATCAGGGATTTTTACCTGAGCTGTGTGACGGTTATCATGAAATAGAGAACAGTAAAGTGATTATTACTCGCGGACTGGGCAGCTCCGGCGTTGTGCCGAGAATTAACAATAAACCGGAGATTGCGATTGTAGATGTAAGCTGGTATTAAAAGGGTGGGTGACATGCTGTTACAGGAGGAGAGAGAACAAGTCATTATAACACAGGCTGATTTGAATAAGCCTGTATATGAGGCAGTAAAGCGTATATTTGATGCGCTGTTCTCTTTGCTTGCGCTTGCAGTGCTGTCACCCCTGTTTCTGATTACGGCAATAGCAGTTAAAAGTGACGGAGGCAAGGCTATATATAAGCAAATCCGCATCGGCAAAAACAATAAGCCGTTTTATATGTATAAATTCCGCAGCATGTGTCCCGATGCGGAGCATATGCAGGACGAGCTTATGAAATATAACGAAATGGACGGTCCTGTTTTTAAAATAAAAAATGACCCGCGTATAACAAAGGTGGGGAAGTTTATCAGAAAGTACAGCATTGACGAGCTTCCGCAGCTTGTAAATATACTGAAGGGTGATATGAGCATTGTAGGACCTCGTCCGCCGCTTCCGAATGAAGTGATGCAGTATAATGAATATCAGCTTCAGCGGCTTTGGGTTGTTCCGGGATTGACATGCTTCTGGCAGGCGTACGGCAGAAGCAGCCTTTCGTTTGAGGACTGGATGGACATGGATATGAAATACATAAAGCGTCGGGGTATTTTGCTTGACTTATCACTTATTTTCAGAACGATATACGCAGTTCTGTTTAAAAGAGGAGCATATTAAAAAGAGGCATAAGCCTCTTTTATTTTTTTAGATGTTTCTTAATGATATTAAAGGTTTCATCACTTATAACGTGTTCAATTCTGCATGCGTCAGTAGAGGAATTTTCCTCGCTTACGCCTAGCTGAATGAAAAATTGTGTAAGTATATTGTGCCGCTCATAAATTTTTTCAGCCACAGTCTTTCCGCTGTCAGTAAGCAAAATCATACCATTGGGGTCAAATGTAATATAGCCGTTATCATTTAAAAGACCCACTGCTCGGCTTACGCTGGGTTTTGAAACCCCCATTTCATTAGCTATATCTATTGAGCGGACATATCCGAAACGATTTTTTAAAATAAGAATAGTTTCAAGATACATCTCGCCTGATTCGTGCAATTCCATTATAAAAATCTCCTTTAATAGACTATCTGCATTTTAACACACATTTTCGGGAAATTCAAGTTAAATTGCGTTATTTGTTTATCAGTTCGCCTATATTATTTATCTGAATTGATATTGTACCGTCCTCGTTATTGATAAATTCTATGTATTCGCTGTTTTGATAATATTCGGCAGGGAACACAAGCTCTATACCAATATCTGTCACAAGCTTGACGTTTGAGGCAAGTTTTTTTGTTACATAGCTGTTCACCTCTACGCGCTGCGGAACGTTTGCTTTTTCGATTTGTTCCATAAATTCATCGCGCATGGCGGGTTTTCCGTCAAATATTTTTTCTGCAACTTTTTGAGTTTCAATATATTCCGTATCGCCCTCCTCAACGCTTTCCACGACATATTCCTTCATTTTGGAAAGCGTTTCAATAGAGTCGCCGCCGTTTTCTTCAGTGACCTTTTTCGCAATCTTTTTTACTGCATTTACCGATTCTCTTGAAGATATATCATAAACGCATTCGAGGAGTACATCTGCTATTAAATCAGTTGTTTCCCCATCTATTTTACGCTTTTTACTCTTGTATTTAATTGTATAATCGTCGGTATTTATAAAGGCGCATTCGCTGATTTTCTGTGATGTGGTAGGCAAAATCGCATAGTGATTTATAATCTGATTTTTAACCTTGCCCTCCTCCTGCATAACCTGATGAGTATATCCGATTTTGTTGTCGCATTTTAGAACGGCAATTACAGGTCTGTCGTTTATAATACAGTCGCAGATTATCAAGTCAGATGCGTCGGGCTTGTCCGACTGGCTTATTCCTTCATACATACGCTCGGCAACCGCTTTTGACAGCGTTATAAAATAGTCCTCGCTTTGTTTGTATTCGCCGAGATGATATTTAAGCCCGCTGCTTTCGGAAAATTCGCCGTTTCTGAGGCTTGCGTCTTCAAAAACCCGTTCAATATGCTTGGTTATAAAGCTGTTTATACTTGCGTCCGTAATATCAAGCTCATTGTCCGAAAGAACCTTGACGCCGGAATTACAGTCAAGTATATGCAGAATTGCTCTTTTAAGTGAAGCTATCATTTTTATTTATCCTTTCTTATTTACTGCTGTTATTTTATCACAAAACAGTAAAAAAGTAAAGTGAATTACCTGCGTTTTGTACGCATAAACGCTCTGACTGCCAGTATAAAACCGACAATACCGCCGGCAATTATAAGTATAAGACCGAGCAGCATAAGCCTGTTTGACACCTCGTTGATTTTAGTGTCCCCATCATCGGTTTTAGTGTCCCCTTCAGGAAACGCGTATTTTCTGACTTCATCTGCCGAAGGCAGAGCTTCGCCCATACCAAGACGAAGAAGGGAATAACGCTCACCGTTATTGGAAAGGACAGCAAAACTATACTCGTCAGTTTTAGTGTCCCCTTCGGTATAAATATCTGTGAATACAACAAATATATTTCCGCCGCTCAGGTCATAAACGCCAATAAGCTCCTGTACTGACGTTGAGAAAAACACATCAAAACTGACATTATAATAGTAATAACCGCCGCTGTAACAAAATCCACGTGTCATAAGATTGTTTACAGGTGGTTTTTCGGGTGTGACATGCAGAACATTTTCCATGACATAATCAATAAATTCACTGCTTACAAGCGAAACGTTGTTGTAACCGAGCGAACTGCTGCTGCCCGTCATGGGGTCAAGGTCGGTAAGTATCTTAAAATTCTGATGCGTAAAAAGTACATATTTAAAAATGGTGTCATAGTCGTAATTGTTAATATCAAAGGTCATCAAATCAGCGCATGCGGAAAGCGTTGTTTTAATTGCCGTTATTTCCGTTTCGGCGAGCGCGGAGAGTATGTTTTCAAACGGATATTCAGAGATGGTTTTTTGCTTAAGCGTGTTAAGACATTCAGTGACATTGTTTTTATCGCTCAGAACAATGGCTTTACCGTTTTTCATTTCAGCTATGGGAGTAACGGAGTCGTAGGCTATATGTCCGGCGCGAGTGAAAGAGTCGTTTTGGAGTGTGTAGAATATGCTTGTACCGCTCATAATATAGCTTTTACCGTCTTTTTCAGCGACAGACAGGCGGGCGGAAAGCGACAGGGTAATTGTATCGGTAAGCTGTATGCCGTCCGCGTCATCATATACGCGGCATTCGGCTTTGTTGTTTTTGAGAATAACAACAAAAAGCGAATTTCGGTTCTCAAAATTCAGTTCGCTGGCATAAATAACGTTATTTTTGTCATTTTTGGTAAGTAAGTCGGAAAGTACCTTGTCAAACTGCGCAGACGCACTAATTGACGACAGCAGACATATAAGTATAAAAACGGCTGAAATCACTGCTTTTTTCACAAAAATCACCTCTTGAAATATAGCTTTACCGAAAAATAAAAAAAATTTCGTATTTTTTGCAAAAAAAGCGTGAAAAAGCGTGTAATATATGGTAGAATAGATATAATAACATATTCATTGATATTGAAAGGACTTTATTATGAACAGTGAAATTAGGGAAGTGTTGGTTGACGAAAAAACACTGGCTAAGACTGTCAGTGAGCTTGCGGAAAGAATTAACGCGGATTACGCAGGGAAAAGTGTTTTACTGCTTGTAATTTTAAAGGGCAGTATGATTTTTTCCGCCGACCTTGTAAGAAAGCTTAATATGAAGGTTTCAATTGATTTTATGCAGGTGTCGAGCTACAGAAGCTCAACTGTGGCTGGGGAATTAAAGATTTTAAAGGACGTTCAGACTTCGCTTGAAGGCAAGAATGTTATAATTGCTGAGGACATAATCGACAGCGGAAAAACATTAAAAGCTCTGACTGAACTTTTAAAAAAGCGCGGCGCGAATGTTGAGGTTTGCGCGCTTCTGTCAAAGCCTGACAGACGTGAGGTTGATATTGACGTTAAGTATCAGGGTTTGGAAATACCTGACGAATTTGTTGTAGGCTACGGTCTTGATTATGATGAGCGTTACAGAAATCTGCCGTACATAGGAATACTGAAAAAAGAGGTTTATTCGTAATTTTTGCGGTGCGGTCTGAATAGCGTGTAATGGGGCTTTTCCTCATTAAAAAAGAGATAACGCAGATAATCGTCCGTGATAATGCAGACGGGACTGAGCAGGAACCATATAATTGTAAACGGCAGAGATATCTGACCTAACAGGTTCAGCGGCATGGCGCGGTAGTCCCATACATTGAGGTGCAACCATAAATTTAAAATACAGCCGGATATAAATTCCAGTACAGTAATAATGACTGCTCCTATGAGCATCTGAGGTACAAGCGGAAAGTTCCGGCTGTTTTTTTCGTTCAGAAATCCTATGATGAGGAAGCAAAGACCGCCTAAACCAAACATACTCCAGTGTGAGTAGCCTCTGAATAAAAGCTCAATTATGATATATGCAATTCCCCCGAAGGAAAACAGAAACAAGTACTTTAGAAATCGTGCCATAGCTTTATCTCCTTTTATAAGTTTTTATTATTATAACCCTGAAATTGTTTTGACATTCCGGTATTACTATGATATAATTTGCTTGCGACTATTCTTTATAGATTTAATAATTTAATATTTTGTACAAAGTTTACATAGTATATAGATTGTGAAAAACGCTATATGCTTTGTTTGCAGTATACTATGTAACAATTGTACAACTGTAAAGAATATGTCGCAGTATTTACCAAAGCGGGGCGTTTTATTGTGCCGCCGGTAGTATATCGCGGCACATTTTTTATTTGCCGCTGAATTATTTTGATAAAAGGTGGTAAATTGTATGTATTCTTTATTTGAGCGTACGGAGGAAGGCTATGAATTTGAAATCAGAGAGCTGCGTCAGGAAAGCAAGGAAATGGTTTTCAAATATTTTGTAGACGATTACGATATAAGACGCGTTGATTTTGAAAATGCAGATGAGCTGTTTGAAGAGTATTATAACCAGTTGGAATACGATTATAATGATTATTACTTTCAGAAATTTTGCAGAGCAAAATGGCTTAAAACTGTGAATTGCGCAGGATGCAGAGGTAATATCAAATGTGAATTTTTCAGAGGGAGTTACTATAATTGCCAAGAACTGCATAGTCTGTATAAGATACTTGAAGAGGAAGAGCCGTATGCTAAGATACATATATTAAAGACTGATTTTGAATTATTTAAGACGTTTAGTATCGGTGACAGCAGTATGCCGGAAATATTTTATGCGGAAGAACTTTTTCCGTCGTGGTTCGGATTTGAAGAGGGAAAGGTTGATTATAATTATATGCTGCTTAAATTATGCGGCAAAGTAAACGGAAAAGCAAGATATATTATAAAGGAAACCAAATAAAAGAGGAGCGTATGCTCCTCTTCGTCGTTTTAAAAATCAAGGTCTGAAACGTACTTAGCGTTTGATTCAATAAACTCACGTCGCGGCTCAACCTTGTCGCCCATAAGGATTGTGAAGGTCTGGTCCGCAAGTATTGCATCGTCCAAATCAACTCTGAGCATAGTGCGCTTTGCAGGGTCCATTGTGGTTTCCTTAAGCTCGGGAGGGTCCATCTCTCCAAGACCTTTGTAACGCTGAACCTTTGCGCCGCTTCCCATTTCTGCAAGAAGTCTGTCGCGCTCGTCCTCGTCAAAGGCAAACCGTTCTTCAAGGTTTTTGTTTTTGCCCTTGAAAACCTTATAAAGCGGCGGCTGCGCTATATATACATTTCCGTTTTCAATAAGCGGACGCATATATCTGAAGAAGAATGTAAGAAGCAGTGTTCTTATGTGCGCGCCGTCTACGTCGGCATCTGCCATAATAATTATTTTACCGTATTTAAGGTTGTTAATATCAAAATCCTCGCCGATACCTGTGCCGAGTGCCTGAATAATCGGCAGCAGCTTTTCATTTGAATAAACCTTGTCAATACGCGATTTTTCAACATTAAGCATTTTACCCCACAGCGGAAGTATCGCCTGATAACGGCGGTTACGTCCCTGCTTCGCGCTGCCGCCCGCGCTATCACCCTCGACGATAAATAATTCGGCATAATCTGCGCCTTCATCTGTACACTTTGCAAGCTTACCCAAAAGCGATGAGTTGTTCGCATTTGAGTTCTTTCTTGTAAGTTCTCTTGCGCGTTTTGCCGCTTCTCTTGCGCGTGACGCGGTAAGCGTCTTTTCAACAATCGTCTTTGCAATACGCGGATTTTCCTCGAAAAATGCCGACAGCTTATCGTTAAGCGCATTTTCAACAAGTGTACGCGCTTCACTGTTTCCAAGCTTTGTTTTGGTCTGTCCCTCAAACTGCGCCTCGACTACCTTAACGCTGATAATGGCTGTAAGACCTTCTCTTGTATCTTCACCCGACAGGTTTGAGTCCTTTTCCTTAAGCAGATTATATTTTCTCGCATAATCATTAAGAACTCTCGTGAGACCTGCTTTAAAGCCCGTTTCGTGCGTACCGCCGTCGCCTGTATGGATATTGTTGGCGAAGCTTAAAAGCGCTTCGGAATAAGCGGTGGTGTACTGCATTGCGACTTCAACCATCATATCGTTGCGTTCAGCCTCAAAGTATATAACCTCATCATGCAGAGGGTCTTTGTTTTTGTTGATATACTGCACAAATTCCTTTATGCCGCCTTCAGCATGGAGTGTGACAGTTTCGGGGTTTTCAGTTCTGTAATCTGTAAGAAGTATTTTAACGCCTTTATTAAGAAATGCCTGTTCGCGAAGTCTTTTTAAAAGTACCTCATAATCAAATTCCAGCACCTCGAATATTTCGGGGTCGGGTTTAAAAGTGATTTTTGTACCTGTTTTATCGGTATCGCCTATAACCTTAAGCTTACATGTCGGCTTGCCGCGTTCATAGCTCTGATAATGCACATGCTCACCGTCCGAAACCTCCACTTCAAGACTTTCGGAAAGCGCATTAACAACAGACGAGCCTACTCCATGCAGACCGCCCGAAACCTTGTATCCGCCGCCGCCGAATTTACCTCCGGCATGAAGAATTGTAAGCACCACCTCAACGGTAGGAATACCCTGCTGGGGGTGAATGCCTACGGGGATACCGCGTCCGTTATCTGTAACGGTAACGGAGTTGTCGGGGTTGATGTCAACCTTAATATCCGTGCAGTAACCTGCCAGCGCTTCGTCGATAGAATTGTCCACAATCTCATATACGAGGTGATGCAGACCTGCCGATGAAGTAGAGCCGATATACATACCCGGACGCTTTCTTACCGCATCAAGTCCCTCCAGAACCTGAATTTGATTTTCGTCATACGTTGTTTCAATTTTTTCGATGTCACTCATTATTTTTTCTCCTTACTTTAAACTGTCACCGCGCTTTGCCAATATTTTTGACGAAACTGACGAAATACAAACCTTTGTATTTTTACCGTCGTTTGTCACCACAAAGGATTTAGGCAAATCATCGGTAGCATTTATAATCAGACCGTTTTTCTGCGAGTCGGCGAGAAAACTTCTGCCAAGACGTGATACGGTCGTATTATCCATATCAAATATTCCTATTATGTCGCGTGTGTTTACAACAAGATTTTCTTCTACTCTTAAATACATATTATTTCTCCGTAATTTTACCGTTTTCAACGTGTATAAGCTTAGTGTCGGATGTGCTTTGCGTGAGGTCCGTATCGGTTGATGTGATAAGTACCTGCTTGTCGCGGATTTTCTGCGACAGGTATGAGCGTCGGTTTATGTCAAGTTCGCTCATTATATCGTCAAGCAGAAGTACGGGATATTCACCTTTTATGTGACGTATATAATCGGCTTCGGCAATTTTCATGCTCAGAGCCGCTGTCCTCTGCTGCCCCTGTGAGCAATAGGTACGCGCGTCTTTTGTGTCCACCGTAACATTGAGGTCGTCGCGCTGTACTCCCACCTGTGCGGAAGCAAGGTCAATCTCACGCCGCTGGTTGCGTTCAAGATATTTAAATACAGAGCTTTTATCTGTTTCCGAAATCTTAATTCCAGGAGAATATGTTATTTTAAGCTTTTCCCCTGAAATTTCAGCCTGTGTTTCTGACGCAAACTTGTTAAGAAGTTCTGTAAACTCGCGGCGGTATTCCATGATTTTTGCGCCTTCGACAGCAAGCTGTTCATTCCATACCGACAGCATCACATCTGAACGCGCGCCTTTATATTTGAGTGTCTTTAAAAGACTGTTTTTTTGTCCCAGTGCCTTGTGGTAGTCAATAAGCGCGGTGAGATATCGCGGATAAAGCTGGCTGATTGACGAGTCAATAAACCGTCTGCGCGCGGAGGGCGAGCCTTTTACAAGCTCCAAATCCTCAGGCGAAAACATAACTGCGTTAAGGTAATTCATAAGCATGCTTAGCTTCGTTATCTGAACATGATTTACCTTGATATTCTTTTTGCCGTTTTTTATAAGCCGCACAGCCGCGTTGTAGTCCCTGTCTTTATCATGGAAATCAAGCGACAGGTGGGAAAATTCCTCACCGAACTTTATAAGTTCGCGGTCGGTTCTTGCGCGGTGGCTTCGTCCCTGTGAAAAGAGATACACGGCTTCAAGTATGTTTGTCTTGCCTTGCGCATTATCACCGTAAATGACATTGGTATGCGGTGAGAATGTAACTTTTTCAGAAGTGTAATTTCTGAAATTTGAAAGCGATAGGGAGGAAATATACATTATTCAGCTCCTACCTTTATGTTAACGGTTGCGTCCTCAAATTCCACTGTGACTGTATCGCCCGCGCGGATTTTCTTGCCGCGCATTTCGCAGGTTTCACCGTTTACGGCAACAATACCGTCTAAAATCATATCCTTAGCCATAGCTCCGCTTTCTGCAAGCGCAGAGAATTTTAAAAGCTGGTCAAGCTTTATATATTCGGTTGTTATGTTGATATTCATATTTTCCATAATATCTGTTCCTTAATTTTGCAGTCGTGTAACGGTGGTTACGCCATGAATCTGCATTATTTTCTTTCTGAGCAATGCCAAATCCGATGTGTTGCGTATTTCAACGCCTATCTGAACTACTGCAATACCTTTTTTTGTAACAAATGCGTTAACCGATTTAAACGGTATTTTAAGCGTTGTAAGAATATTTGTAATTTCAAGCAGTACGCCATCGCGGTCATGGGCTTCAATCTGTAAGTTTGCAATGTATGAAGTGCTGCGTTCATCGTCCCATGAAACCTCAATAAATCTGCCCTTGTCCTCATCGCTCATTTTATCCGGATTCATATTGGGGCAGTCGCTGCGGTGTACGCTTACGCCTCTGCCTTTTGTTATAAATCCGACTATGTCATCGCCTGCAACGGGATTACAGCAACGCGCCAGACGTACAAGACAGTTGTCAATATCCTTGACGACAATACCCTTGCTTGACGCGTGACGCTTTGCAGGTTCAGCTTGTACAGTATGATTTTCCTCATCATATACGGCTTCAAGCGTCTTTTTTGCTTCGGAAGCTTTATTTTGCTTTATCCATTCATCACGAAGTCTTACAACTACTTTCTGAGCTGTCAGACCGCCATAGCCGACACTTGCATATAAATCGTCAATTGTCTGGAAGCCGTAGCGTTTTATAAGTATCGAAATCCATTCGGGCTTAAAGAGCTGTTCATGCGTATTTCCAAGACGTCTTAATTCGCGTTCTATAAGCTCCTTGCCGTGTTCTATATTTTCATCGCGGCGCTCACGTTTGAACCACTGGTTAATTTTGTTTTTTGCCTGTGATGTGCGGCATACCTTTAGCCAGTCGCGGCTCGGACCATGAGTGTTGGCGGTCAGTATCTCGACTATTTCACCGTTCTGAACCATATAGTTATTCGGAACAATTTTTCCGTTTACCTTTGCACCGCTCATTTTATAACCAACCTGAGAATGAATTGCAAACGCGAAGTCGATTACGGTACTTTTTGCAGGAAGTGAGATAACCTTTCCCTGCGGTGTAAATACGAAAACTTCGTCCTCAAACAGGTCGAATTTCAGAGTGTTAAAGAAGTCGTCGGTATCAATAATGCTCGTCTGTGTGTCGAGAAGCTGACGTACCCATTCAAGCTTGGAATCCATGTCGCTGGCACCTGAAATGCCTTCTTTATATTTCCAGTGCGCCGCGATACCGTTTTCGGCAACACGGTGCATTTCCCATGTACGTATCTGTATTTCAAGAGGTGTGCCGTTAGGACCGATAACCGTCGTATGAAGCGACTGGTACATATTAGGCTTCGGCATTGCAATATAGTCCTTAAAGCGCATAGGTACAGGCGTGTATAAATCATGTACCATGCCGAGTACCGCATAGCAGTCTGCTACTGTGTCGACAATTACTCTTACGGCAAACAGGTCGTAAAGCTCGTCAAGTGATTTATTCTGCGTGTACATTTTACGGAATATGCTGTAAAAATGCTTTGCGCGTCCTGTTACCTGACCATCTATGCTCATGTCGCTGAGCTTTTCGCGCAGAACATCCATAATATCGCGTATATATTTTTCTCGCTCTTCTTTTTTTTGGTTTATGCTTTGCGTAATCTCTTCATATGCAACTGGGTCAAGATATTTCAGAGCCAAATCCTCCAACTCAATTTTAATCTTTGACATACCAAGTCTGTGCGCGAGCGGCGCGTAGACATCAAGCGTTTCCTTTGAGATTAAAAGCTGTTTTGCGCGCGGCATAAAATTAAGCGTACGCATATTATGAAGCCTGTCAATAAGCTTTATCATTACAACGCGTATATCCTTTGCCATTGCAAGAAACATCTTTCGCAGGTTTTCCACCTGCTGTTCCTCACGCGTATTGTATTTAATCTGTCTTAGCTTTGTAACACCGTCCACAAGCTCCGCAACGCTTTTTCCGAACAGCTCTTCAATATTCTCATACGTGTAGGGAGTATCCTCAACCACGTCATGTAAAAGCGCAGCGGAAATTGCCGTTGCGTCCAGAGAAAGCTGTGCCGCTATATACGCAAGCTGAACGGGGTGTTCTATATAGGGCGCTCCGCTCCGGCGGAACTGGTGTGAGTGCGCCGATTTTGCAAGCTTATAGGCAGTATAAATCATATCGGTATTGGCGTTGGGACTGTATCCTTTTACCATTCCGATTATTTTATCCACAAGAACATCAGTATCATCAATATTTTGCGGAATTTTTTCGGGTGATAGAATTACGGGATTGTTTTGTTCCGTCATATATCCGCCTCCCTTTGGTTCTGACCGCTTAATTTAATATCTTTAATTACCATTTGAAGTGTTTCGGCGCCATGATATTCGTTAATATCCATATTGAACGCAATATCAACAAAATCACCGCGTTTTAAGACTGAAGAGTATTCCCCCAGACCAAAACCGATACAGACAGCGTATCTGCCGTTTTTGCAGATTTTAAGCTTAAGATGTCTACTGTTTGAGCCGACTGCCGAAATGGCGGCAATCTGTGCATTGGATATTGCAAATGTGGGACGCTCGTTGCACATGCCGAATGGTTCAAGCCCTGTAAGGGCTTTTGCGTTTTCGACAGTAAGAGCCGTTTCAGATACAGGACAGTCGATATTCACTGTCGGTATCATATCACGCTCAGTAAGCGTTTCATCTGCATATTTGTTAATTTCTTTTATAAATCCGTCTATATCGGACATATTTATGTTAAGCCCAGCCGCAACGGCATGACCGCCGAAGTCGGTAAGGTGTTTTTCGCAGTGTGAAAGAGCATCAAACAGATTGAAAGCTTTAATACTTCTTCCGGAGCCTTTGCCGATGCCGTTTGAATGTGAAATAAGTATACATGGTTTGTAGTATATATCAGTAAGCCGTGACGCGACAATTCCGATAACACCCTGATGCCAGTCCTCCTGAAAAAGTACGATTACTTTTTTCTTCTCAAAATTGGGGTCAGCGGCTATCATGGAAAGAGCCTCGTCAAATATTTGTTTTTCTGTTGCCTGTCTTAGTTTGTTTTCCTCGTCAAGACCGGCTGCAATTTCCCTTGCGCGTTCCATATCGTTTGTAAGCAGAAGCTCAACTGCCGTTGACGCGCTGCCGAGCCTGCCTGCTGCGTTAAGACGCGGAGCTATTGAATAGGCAATAGAAGAAGATGTGATTTTTTTGCCGAGTATGCCGGCAACCTCCATAATTGCCCTTAAACCTGCTCTTGACGGGTTCTGCATAAGCTTAAGTCCCTTATCTGCAATGATTCTGTTTTCGCCCAGAAGCGGAACAACGTCTGCAATAGTGCCTAAAGCGGCAATGTCTGCGTATTTTTTAAACACTTCGTTTGTGTTAAGACCGTTTTTTACGGCAAGCGCCAGAATCAGCTTAAAAGCAACGCCTACTCCAGCAAGCGAATCAAATGGATATTCACAGTCGTGACGCTTGGGATTTACAATAGCGGCAGCGGCTGTCGGGATACGCTCTTTGCAGGTATGGTGGTCGGTTATAATGACATCCATACCCTGTAATTTTGCAAATTCAACCTCTCCGATAGCTGTAATGCCGCAGTCAACTGTTATCATAAGCTTAATGCCGTCTTTAATAAGCCTGTTGACTGCCATGATATTGATGCCGTAACCTTCGCCTTTGCGGTCGGGAATATAATACTCGGCATCTGCTCCGACGGATACAAGAAATTCATATAAAAGAGCAGTGGAGGTAATGCCGTCAACATCATAGTCGCCGTACACTGCGATTTTTTCTTTGTTTTTGACAGCGGCAGTAATTCTGTCAGCTGCTTTGTCCATATCAAGCATTAAATTCGGATTTACTATATCAGACATAGATTTTTTTAAATAAACGGAAATATCATCTCCGTCAATATTGCGGTTAAGAAGTATGGTTGATATAACTCTCGGAATACGGTAAGTATCCGACAGTAAATTTATTTTCTTTTCGTCAAGCTTCTTGTTGCGGAATATCCAAATCTTGTCAGTCATAGTATGCTCCAAATCATAGTTTTTTAAAGTAAATCTTCTCCTTTTATTTTAACATATTTTAATGCAAAATTCAAGCAAAACAGGCATTTTTGAATAAAAATATATGATTGGGGTAAAATATAACTAACGGAAAGGAGTGAAAGAAATGAACAACAATCAAAATAACAACCAAAACAATCAGAACAACAAGCAAAACCTTCAGAACAATACACAGGACAATATGCAGAATAACAAGCAGAACAATAAGAAAAACGATAAGGACTGCGACAATACAAACGAAAATCTATAATTCAAAAGCTGTCTGCAAAACACAGACAGCTTTTTATTATGTCAATAAACTATAACCGGCTCGCCCGGAGTGATTGATTTGAAAATCTTTTCTGCGGCAGAGTAGGGGAGATTAACACAACCGTGTGAACCGTTGCCGCGATATATGCCGCCGCCGAAGCGACCGCGCCATGTTGCATCATGCAAACCTATTCCGCCGTTAAACGGCATCCAGAACGTTACGGGTGTTTCGTAGTCCTCGCCTTTTAAAACGACGTTTTTGTCCTTGTATTTAAGTCTGAATACACCTTTTGAAGTGGCTCGGCTTTTTGTAGGGTCACCCGATACCATAGCGGTATCAATAACGAGTGCGCCGTCTTTGTAATACCATAAATGCTGAGCGCCTATGCTTATTTCAACATAAGTGCTGCCTATATCGTTTGTACCGCTGCCGCGTGATTGCTGAATGTATACAGGTTCCCGTTCTGTTTCTGCGCCGTCCCATATAAGACCGCATAATTCCTGTGCTTCTTTTTCGGCATTGATTTTTCTTCCGTAATCGCCGCCTGAAATGGTAATATTGTCACCACCGCTTGTTTTAAAGCTTCTTTCTTTGCCCACTGTGTTGTATTTTTTTGCCATATTATCTATATATTCGCGTACTTTATCGGTATTTATCTTTACAGAGCTGTTTTCGCCTATGTTAACCCATTGATTTATAGTATTACCGTCAAGAAGCGTAGTTTCACCGCCGCAGTTGTAGGTTACTTTGGCGGAAGCAAATTTATTTGCAAGACTAAGTACGCCCTTTACGTCATCATCGTCGGCTATACCCTTATAGCATCCCTCTTTTTCAAGCGACATACCGAGATACAGGTCTTTAATTTTTGCCTTTGCGCGTGAGTAAACATCGTTAATGCTTATAACATTGGTTGTTCCGTCATC
>CAJTUY010000022.1:0-875 GCA_910579415.1 uncultured Clostridia bacterium
TTGAACAGGAAAAAGCAGAATTAGAGTTATCGCTCACCAAAACCGAAATTGCACACCCTACTATCAGCAAGGAGCAAATTAAGTTTTGGATATGTCAATTCAAGCTGATTGACAAAGACGATATGGCTCAAAAACAAAAACTGATTGATATTTTCGTAAATTCTATTTATGTTTATGACGATAAAATGCTGATTACCTATAACTACAAAGACGGCGAAAAATGTATTGATTTTAACGAGATACAGGAATATCTCAACAAAAAGGAAAACTCTGATAATCACAAGGACTATCAGAGTTCGCCTTTAAACTGTTTTGGTACGCGATCAGGGGTTCGAACCCTGGACACCCTGATTAAGAGTCAGGTGCTCTACCAACTGAGCTAATCACGCATACATGTCCATATCTCAACGACGAATAATATATTACCATATAAAAGATAATTTGTCAACACTTTTTTAAAAAATTTTCACAATATAATTATTAACAGAATTAAGAAATTTAATATAAATAATCATACAGAAAACATTGGAAATAAATGTCTTACAAATAAATATATTGACAAAATCACATCTTTTGATATATTATAGATATACAGTAAATTTCAGGGAGGTAGGCGCAGTGGAACCTAAGGAGTATATTGTTTCAAGAATTGATGGAGAATATGCTTATTTAAAACGTACAGACGCTGAATGTGATGAGGATTTATTTATTGCAATGGCGCTTCTTCCTGCCGGAATTGACATTGGGACAAGACTTCACTATGAATGTATGGAATACACAATAATTTAGGCGGAGGTATTTTAATGGGAGTTTTACTATTTATAATAGGTATTATATTATCAGCAGGAGGCTTATATTACGGAGCGCTTGCAGGA
>CAJTUY010000022.1:885-7612 GCA_910579415.1 uncultured Clostridia bacterium
CGGTAATTTAAAACGGAGGATAATACATGAGATTTATATGGTTAATAATAGGACTTTTGCTGTCAGGCATAGGTTTATACGGTGGTGCAACAGTCGGAATGGGACTTGGAGAGGCTATGGCAGTCGGAATGGGTATATTTTTTATACTTTGGTCAACTTTTTATGAGGCATTCAGGAGAAATGGATTTTTAAAGTTTATAAAAAGACTTTTTATGTTTGGATTTATTGTACTTATAATATATTCAGCGGGAATAGTTGTTTTCGGACACATGGATACTGCCACTTATAATGAGGACTATGTAATTGTATTGGGTGCAGGTCTTAACGGAAGCGAACCGACGACTGCTCTTGAAAAACGACTGGAAAAAACGGTAGAATATATGAACCGTAACCGTAATGCAACGGCAATTGTGTCGGGCGGACGCGGCAGAGGTGAGAGTATAACCGAAGCTCAGGCAATGGCATATTATCTGATGAATCGCGGAATAGGCGAGGAAAGAATACTTCTTGAAGAAAAGGCAACAAGCACCTATGAAAATTTTGCAAACTCAAAGGAAGCAGTGGCAGATGGACGAGTAGCGTTCATAACCAATGATTTTCATGTGCTTCGTTCACTGCAAATGGCAAATTTAAACGGTATAAACGCATCTCATGTAGGCGCAGATACACCAATAACACTGTTGCCTATATGCTGCGCAAGAGAATTAGCTGCGCAGATTGCGACTGCAAGATACTATATTCAATAATAAATATATCTGAGTAGCTTACTAAAAAATTACATGCGTTTTCTGGCTTTTGCTTTCGAATATACACAGCCGCAGTAATTTTGCCGGTAAAGACCGTAAATCTCGGACAACTCACAGGAACGCTTATAGCCGTTCCTTTTTTTAAAATCGGAAAACAGGTAATTTATATTGTATTTTTCAGATAGTTCCGCTCCAATGGCATTTAAAACCTGAGCATTTTTATGCGGACTTATTGACAGTGTGGTTGTAAAATAATTAAATCCGTTTTCTTTTGCAAGCTTAGCGGTTTCCTCAAGACGCAGACGATAACACTTAAAACAGCGTTCTCCGCCTTCGGGAAGCGCCTCCATGCCTTTGGCAAGTTCAAAAAAACGATTTGGCTCGTATGTACCTTCAATAAATTTCACTTCATGTTTTAACGGAATTTCATTGATAAGTCTTTTCTGCTCATTTACGCGTTTAAAAAATTCTTCTTCGGGTGATATATTTGGGTTATAGTAGAATATTGTTATATTAAAATATTCCGAAAGATATTCAAGAACATAGCTTGAACAAGGCGCACAGCAGCTGTGGAGCAGCAGTGACGGACATATATTATCCTTTTTTATGTTTTCAATTGTCTTATTGAGTATTATTTGGTAATTTTCTTTCATATACTTTTCTCCGTATTGAATTTACTGTTATATCTGAAATAACTGCGAATAGTATGCCGAGAATTGCTCCTGCGATTACATCTGACGGAAAGTGTACATACAGATACAGCCTTGAAAATGCTATAAATGCGGCAAGTATAAATGCCGGCATACCGATTTTTCTGCTGTATATCATAAGAACCGCTGCGGCAGAAAATGATGAAACCGAATGTCCCGACGGGAATGAAAAACGACCTGACGGCGCGCCTATGAGCAGTGAATTTACATCAAGCAATGCCCCTTCGGTATTAAACGGACGTTCGCGCATTATGATGTTTTTAAGACCTAGTGTTGATAAAAGCAGACCGATTATAAGCGCGAGTGCAAGCGTTATTCCCGTTTTGCGTGTGCGTTTAAAAAACAGCATTATAACAGATATAACAATCCACACCGCACCTCCGCTTCCGAGATATGTTATATACCTCATGATAAAATCCAGAACCGGCGTACGGAGAGTCTGTATGGCGTTTAATATACAAAAATCTATCTGAGTAACCACGTTAACCTCCCATATACGTCTATACAATATATTATCATATATTTTCAAAAATGTAAACCGCCTGTTGCAAAAGTGAAAGTGATGTAGTATAATTGTATATGACTTTATGATATTATTATATGAATGTGAAAGGAATTATTCCAATGCGAAAATTACTTGCAATATGGATAGGCAAGCTTTTAACCATAGCAGGAAAGATGCTGGGCAAGAAATCCTCGTCTTCACCAGGAGAGTATGCGCTCAGGATATGTCCCGGCTTAGTACGTGAACTTAATAAATGCGTGTCAAAGGGGATAATCGTAACCTGCGGCACAAACGGCAAAACAACTACAAATAATCTCATGGCTACCGCTCTTGAGGCAAAGGGATATAAGGTTATATGTAACCGTCTTGGCGCCAATATGCTAAACGGCGTTGCAACGACGCTTTTACAGGAGATGAATATTTTCGGATATTTGCGCGCGGATTATGCGTGTCTTGAAATTGACGAGGCATATACTCCGATTGTGTTTGAACATATAAAACCCGATGTTATGGTTATAACCAATCTTTTTCGTGACCAGCTTGACCGTTACGGTGAAATAGACATAACTTCAGACATTATAAGAAAAGCAATACGAAAGGTTCCCGATTTAAAACTTGTTTTAAACGGTGATGACCCGCTTTGCGTACAGTTTGGCCGTGAAAAGAATGTAACAGAATATTATTACGGTATTTCCGAAAAGGTACTGCCGCAGCTTGATGATACAAAAGAAGGACGTTTTTGTCCTGTGTGCGGTGAGGAACAGACATATAACTATTATCATTACAGTCAGCTGGGTGATTTTTACTGCTCATCCTGTGGCTTCAGACGTCCTAAGATTGATTTCGAGGTTACTGATGTATCACTCGGCACGCCTATGAAATTCTCTGTAAACAGACAGAAAATGGAGATTAACTATAAAGGATTTTATAATATTTACAATCTTATTGCCGTGTACGGCGCTCTTAATGTGCTTGGTGAAGGCACGGGCGATTTTGCCGCGCTTCTGACGGGATATAAGCCGCAAATAGGCAGAATGGAGGAATATACCTTTAATAAGCCCGTCATTTTAAGCCTTTCAAAAAATCCTGCCGGCTTCAATCAGGCAATTGCGACGGTAAATACAGATAAACGCAAAAAAGATGTTATAATAGCTATAAACGATAAGGCTAATGACGGACGCGATGTGTCATGGCTTTGGGACGTGGATTTTGATAAGATTGCAGACGAAAACCTTAACACGCTGACAACAACGGGAATACGCGTGTATGATATAAGTCTGCGTTTCAAGTATGCCGATATTAAGGTGGACAGTATGACACATGATATGTCTGAGGCAGTGCTTGCCGCGCTTGAAACCGACAGTGAGGTTGTATATGTGCTTGTAAATTATACAGCGCTGTATCCGACAGAAGCGGTATTAAAAAAGCTGGGAGGTAAAGCATAATGAAAATAAAAATACTTCATCTTTACCCCGATTTGCTTAATCTTTACGGAGATAAGGGCAATATTGAATGTATGCGCAAGCGTCTTGTGTGGCGCGGCTACGATGCGGAGGTTAAAACATACACCTGTCTTGATAATAATTTTGATTTGTCTGATATTGATATTGTGTTTATCGGAGGCGGCTCGGACAGAGAGCAGAAAATTGTATGCGATAAGCTTTTGGCACACAAAAAGGAAATAAAGAATTATGTCGAAAACGACGGCGTCCTTGTTGCAGTATGCGGAGGTTATCAGCTTCTCGGAAAATATTATAAGCTTCATGATGAAACTATTGAGGGACTTGATATTCTCGATATTTTTACCGAGCAGGGAAAAAAGCGTCTTATAGGTAATATTGTGCTTAAAAGCGAGTTTGTGGATGAAGAAATCGTCGGATTTGAAAATCATGGCGGAAGAACATATATAGGCAAGCATACTCCGCTCGGTAAGGTGCTTTACGGCTTCGGCAACGAGGAAAAGACAGGCTATGAGGGAGTAGTGTATAAAAATGTTATCGCAACATATCTGCATGGACCGCTTTTGCCTAAAAATCCTCAGCTGTGTGATTATATTCTGAGTAAGGCGGTCAGCAGAAAAAGCAGGAATTTTACTATATTGGAGCCGCTTGAGGATGCGCTCGAAAAGACGGCAAACGAATATATTGTAAATCGTTTTAAAAGGAATTGATTTATTTTGGAAATAAGACCTACAAGAAATACAAAACCTAAAAATGAAGTGTACGATACATTTAAGGTGTTTTTAACAGGAGTGGGAGGACTTATAAAGACAGCTGCCGGTGCGGCGGACAGACAAATCTGTAAAAACAAAACTGCCGCCCGTCTTATACATATAATATTTCCGCAATTGAAAGATAAATTCGTTTCGTACATAAAAGAGCATCGCTATAAAATAATAATTCCGTCCATTGTCGGGATTGTTACTTTTGCGGTGCTTCTTGGCATAACGATTAAAAATACGGTAAATTCTGACTATTATGCTGAAGGTGATGACGAAATTGAGTTCGGAATGGTCTTGCAGAATTATTCTACTTTTAATCATATAGAAAAAACTCATATTGCGGTACATTTAAGCTGGAACGATGGCGCAATTGATTTGAATGACGGACATGCCGAAGCAAAAATTACAGCTAAGGTATACCCTGTAAATCTTGAAAACAGCGATATAACATGGACAAGCTCAGATGAGAGTATCGCAGTTATAGACAAGGACGGAAAAATATCTGCCGCAGGACCGGGTAAGGTGACTTTTACCGCTTCTCTGGACGCATATAATAAAAAAAGCACGGCGTCGCTTGATATAAGACAGCCGGTAAGTGGATTGTTTATGCCTACAAGCACTATCACGCTTTATATGGGCGGTACAGGCAGACTTATTTCACCGAGAATACTTCCGGAAAATGCAAGCAACAAGGAGATTATATGGAAATCCAAGAATAATAAAATTGCGCGCGTGGATGAAAATGGCAGAGTAAAGCCTGTCGGTGTGGGAATGACGGAGATAATAGCAACAACTGAGGACGGCGGATTTGAAGCTAAATGCTTCGTGAATGTTATAAATTCATATGCGGAGGTTAATGAAATATCGGTGCTGAACAGCTCGGATATGTTTATGCGCGTGGGTGACAGCATAAATGCGGTTGTTACTGTGTCGCCGTCAAATGCGCGCAATAAAACGCTCAGATGGTCAAGTGATAATACAAAGGTTGCCTCTGTAAGCCAGACGGGACGTATACGCGGCATAGGAGAAGGCACGGCAAATATTACGGTGGAAAGCGTAAACGGAAAAAAGAAAAGCTTTGTAATAGAGGTTGCCGCTTCTGACGCGCCCGACCCGTTTAATCTTAACACAGACAGCGATACGCTTACCGTAGGTTCTGTCAGGTATACTCCGTATGATATTACGCTGCTGCAGGCGGTAAAAATACAAATGCTTCAGAATCCGCCGCCTAAAATATGGCGCGGAAGCGGTCTTATAAGCGCATCTGAGGCGGAAGTGGCTGAATATATGAATCCTTCAGGCTACTATACAGATGCGTATAAATATCAGTTCCTTGACCTCAGCGAACCCAATAATGTAAGCGCCCAAACACTTAACGCATATCTTGCCGACAAAGGGGTTTTGCGCGGCATGGGTGAGGTGTTCATCGAAGCGGCAAGAGATTACAATGTCAGCGAGGTCTATCTTGTCGCGCATGCGTGTCTTGAATCCGGCAACGGCAAATCACAGCTTGCCTGCGGAGTTGAAGTAAACGGAACGACTGTTTATAACCTGTTCGGTATAAATGCTTATGATTCAAATCCGCTTGGCGGCGGTTCGTCAAAAGCATATAAAGAAGGCTGGACAAGTGTTGAAAGCGCTATACGCGGCGGCGCGGAATGGATAAGCAGATATTATGTGGGAGCGGGACAGAATACGCTGTATAAAATGTTGTTTAATCCGGAACATCCGGGAGAGCATCAGTATGCAACGGATATAGGCTGGGCTGTAAAGCAGGCGGTAAGCATAGAAAAAATATTCAGCTCGTTTGATAACGCAACACTGTCGTTTGATGTGCCTGTATACAGTGGACAAATCCCTCCGACAATAAGCGCTGAATAAAAAACTGTTTGAACTTTAGGGTTTGGTGGTATATATTATATATTACATATAATGAGGGGATTTAATTGGGAGAGGTTTCAATAAAGCGCGCGGCGTTTATAAATGCATCTGCGAGCTATATATGTGTTGTCCTTCAGCTTGTTTTTAACGGCATACTTGCGCGTATGCTGACGCCGGAGGACTATGGGATTGTGGCTGTGGTAAGCGTTTTCACATCATTTTTTACGGTGCTGTCAAACATGGGAATAGGACCTGCCGTAATACAGAATAAAACGCTTACCGACGACGATATAAGCAATATATTTTCGTTTAATTTTTATGCGGCGATAGTTACGGCGCTTGTTTTTGCTGTGTTTTCAGTACCGCTGTCCAAATTCTATGATAATCACATATATATTTCAATAGGATGTATGCTCGCCATATCGTTGTTTTTTCATACCATGAATGTAGTTCCTCATTCGTATCTTCTTAAACAGAAAAAATTTGTATCAATAGGTTTGAGAATGGTAGTCGTAACAGTGCTGAGTTACGGCGCCGCAATTGTATTGGCATATTTCGGATATAAATATTATGCGCTTGTGTGGCAGGCAATTATTTTTGCTATGATGTCATTTATATGGAATTACAGTGTGATAAGAGTTAAGCTGAAGCTGAAATTCAGTCT
>CAJTUY010000022.1:7676-33509 GCA_910579415.1 uncultured Clostridia bacterium
AAAAATCTTGATAACCTGATAATAGGCAAATTTATAGGCGACAGCGCGCTTGGTTATTATGATAAGGCATACAAGGTGACACTTTATCCTCAGAATAATCTTACTAATGTAATTACGCCTGCGCTTCATCCTATTCTGTCATCGCATCAGAATAATATGCGATATATTTATGAAAAGTATATGAGAGTGGTCAGGCTTTTGTCGCTTCTCGGAATGTTTATCGGCATTTACTGTTATTTTGCAGGCAGCGAGGTAATAGGCATACTGTTCGGAAGACAGTGGGGTGCTTCGGTGCCGTGTATTACAATGCTTAGTCTTTCAATATGGGCGCAGGTAATAACGGCAAGCGCGCAGTCAATTTTTCAAAGCGCAGGCAATACAAAAAATATGTTTATATGCGGTGTTATTACAACATTATTGATTGCGGCGGCAATAAGTATCGGGGTATGGGAAAAGGATATTGTAAGGATTTCGCTTTATCTGACTGTTGTCTTTAATCTGAATTTCTTTATAACATATTATTTCCTTATAAAGAAAACTCTCGGTATGAGCTATATACATTTTTTAAAAAGCTTTATTCCCGACCTTATGATTGCGGTCATGGTATGTATAGCAGGTTTTTTAACGCGTTATATTGCGGTTTCCAATATACTGCTGAGCGCGGTGGTAAAGGGTGTGTGCATGGGCGCGGCGTATATAGCCGGACTTGTAATCTTCAGGCAGTATAAAATTTTTCTTTCTCTTTTAAAGCGCAAATAATATTTCGGACCATCTTCGTAATATATTATACGGAGGTGGTTTTTATGTTCAGAGGTTACAGCTTGCGTCAGAAAGAGGTTGTAAATATATCTACGGCAGAACGGCTCGGATATATACGAGATGTCGAGATAAATGAGAATAACGGAATTGTCGAGGCTATTATAGTACCGCGCAGAGGTTCAATTTTCGGACGCTTCTTCGGCGGCGGTGATATAATTATCCCATGGAACGCAATTGAAGCAGTGGGAGATGACCTTGTCCTTGTGCGTCTTTTTGACGCAGATTTTGAAAAATTATCTTGAAAAATGCTGTAAAATAATGTACAATATACATATAAATATAAAATGATGGGAGAAAGCACAAATGAAATGTCCATATTGCGGTTTTGCGGAAAGCAAGGTTATTGATTCCAGACCCACAGATGAAAGTAATTCAATAAGGAGAAGACGCGAATGTTTAAAATGTCAGAAACGTTTTACTACATATGAAAAGCTTGAATCAATTTCACTTGCGGTTATAAAAAAGGACCAGTCACGTCAACAATATGACAGAGGAAAGGTTTTAAAGGGCATAATCACGGCATGCGAAAAGCGTCCTATTTCGCTTTTGCAGATGGAACAGATTGCTGACGATATTGAAAGTGAGCTGTATCAGTCAATGACTCGTGAAATTGAAAGTACAATGATAGGCGAAAAGGTAATGGAAAGGCTGAAGCAGCTTGATGAAGTTGCGTATGTACGCTTTGCGTCTGTGTATAAGAGCTTTGACAATATAGATACCTTTATGTCAGAACTTCAGGGACTTATAAACAACAGATAGACTTGATAAAATCGCCCATACCACCGCTTTTGTAAAGGGACAAATACGGCGTCCTGAATTTAAAGCGGTAATTTGAGCGATTTTCTTAAAGTCTTTAACTTGTAAGAGAGGGAATATATATGAGCAGAACAATAGCGGCTGTATCAACGCCACACGGGGTTGGCGGTATAGCGGTTATACGGATAAGCGGTGATGATGCGGTAGCGGTGGCGGACCGGGTTTTCTTCGGAAAAAAGAAGCTTTCGGACTGCGATACGCACACTGTTCATTACGGCTTTGTTAAAAATGAAAAGGGAGAGAAGCTTGACGAAGTACTTGCAACCGTCATGCGCGCACCGCGTACCTTTACACGCGAGGACGTTGTTGAAATAAGCGCTCATGGCGGTATTGCCTCGTCTGGGGCGGTTTTGGACGCGCTTATCAAAGCCGGAGCGTGTACCGCGCAGCCCGGTGAATTTACAAAGCGCGCTTTTTTAAACGGAAGACTTGACCTCGCGCAGGCAGAAGCGGTAATTGATATTATAAATGCCGAGAATGAGCTTGCGGAACGCAATGCGCTGTCACAGCTTCAGGGAACGCTGTCACAGGAAATCAGGTCAATGCGTGACGGACTTGTACATTTAGCCGCGCGTTTACAGGTGACGATTGATTATCCTGACGAGGATTTGGAGGATATAACAGCGGCGGAGGTAAGAGAAACGGCATACGAGTGTATGAAAACAGCCGATGGGCTGTTAGCTTCGGCGGACAGCGGTAAAATAGTCCGTAACGGAATTAAAACGGCTATTGTAGGTAAACCGAATGTCGGTAAATCCTCACTTCTGAATTCTCTTGCGCGCGAAGAAAGAGCGATTGTAACCGATATTGCAGGAACAACGCGTGATGTTATAGAAGAATATATAAGCCTTAACGGTATTCCGCTTGTTCTGATTGATACGGCAGGTATACGCGAAACGGATGATACGGTTGAAAAAATAGGCGTGGAAAAGTCAAGAAACTCGATTAAAGCGGCTGACCTTGTAATCGTAATGATAGACGGAAGCAGCTTCTTTGATGATGAGGATGTTGAGGTCCTTCGGGCTACGAAGGACAAAAATCGGATTGTGCTTATAAATAAAACAGATTTGGGTCAGAGTAAATACGTTGAAGCGGTAAAATCAAAGGCTGCGCCGAGCAATGTGCTTGAGGTAAGCGCAAAGACAGGCGTGGGTCTTGACGAGCTTGCAGAGGAAATAAAAAATATCTATGACTTAGGTTTTCTTTCAAATAATAATGGTACGGTTATAACCAATATGCGTCATAAGACCGCGCTTATTAAGGCGCGTGATGCGCTTTGCAGGGTAGTGGAGGCACTTGATATAAATCTGCCTACTGATATTGCTTCGATAGATATAAATGAAGCCATTGACGCGCTTGGTGAGATTACGGGGGAAACGGTGTCGGAATCGGTTGTAAACGATATATTCCACCAATTTTGCGTGGGTAAATAAAATGGACTGCATATGCAGTCCATTTTAAATTCTTATTTTCTGTATCGTGAATTTGAACCTTTTGTATCATGGTCTATGCGCTGAGTGCGTGACGCGTTTCTGTTCGGCGGGCGTTTGCCTATGTCATTATCTGATGCAGTACCCTTTTGTCTTTCACGCTTTAACTGCTGAATACGTCTTTGTCTTTCACGCTTCTTTTTTCTTTGTCTTGCAAACATCATAAGCAGTAAAAGAATTATTACAGGAACGAAGAAGAACGGGCTTGTTATAACCTTTAAAATCAGGTGAAAAACATGCAGAAGATGATTTCTTTCTACGTCGTTGGTTGCTACAAGATTAGCCGAACCGACCTCAATTCCCTTATACACATATGATACCTTGCCCAGAACGTCGCCTTTTTTAATAGGCGCGTCTAGCTGTTCGGGAAGCTCTACGTTTGCCTGCACTTCATCCGCACTGCCTGTCTTGTTTGGTATAAGCGCGGAAACGTCATTTTCAACTGTAAGCGCAACGCGCATGTCGTCCTTTGCTTCATAAACCTTTTGGTCGGATACAATATCTCCGACTGCCGCAAGCGGGTGATGAAGGTAATTTTCAAAACCGAAATCAAACAGGTTTTTTGAATCTATATATGAATATGCCTGCTCCTTTGTATCAACGTTCTGACAGTTCATTACTATTGCCATTAACTCAATATCGCTGTAAGTAGCCGCCGATACAAGGCAGTATCCGGCCTGTGAGGTATGACCTGTCTTGATTCCGATAGCCGGCGGATAATAGTAATATGTTGAACGGATTGTGCTTAGAAACAAATTGGTGTTTACAAGAGTACGCTCGTTTGCAAATTTATTTGTAGGAGGTACTTTATATATAATCTTTTTTACTATTTCCCTGAATTGTTCATTCTGCATTGCATATTTTGTAAGTATCGCCAAATCGCGCGCTGTGGTGTAATGATTATCGTCATGCGAACCGCAGGCATTTACATAGTTTGTGCCTGTCATGCCAAGCTCATGCGCTTTTTTGTTCATAAGCTCAACAAATGCTTCCACTGAGCCTGCAATGTGTATTGCGATTACGTTTGACGCATCATTTGCCGAATGTATAAGCATTGAGTTCACAAGCTGTTCCATTGAAATTTCTTCGCCGATAAGAAGCCCCATCTGTGAGTCTTCCATAGTTATGTTCTTTAACGCTTCATATGTTGCGGTTGTGTTTTCGCCCATTTTTCCGCTTTCCAAAGCAAGAATACCCGTCATAATTTTGGTAAGGCTTGCAGGAAATACGCGCTCGTCAAGATTTTTACTGTAAAGTACGCGTCCTGATACCATATCCATTAAAAGCGCCGACTGCGCGTATGAAACTTTAGGCGGTGTAAGAGTCGGGTCCTCCATAGTTATTCCCGCTTCAAGCTGTATCGGTTCTGCCGTTGGTTCGGGAGTGGGAGTGACAGTTGCTGTGGGAGCAGGTGTTTCTGTATCATCGTCATCATCAGTCTGGGGCGTCTGTGTAGGAGTATCGCTGGTTACCGGATTGCCGTCCGCTCCGACTGTTTTTGTTGTACCGTCTGCCGATGTAACCGTTGATGTGGAATTATCGGGAGTAGGCGACGGCGCGGCTAAGGAAGAGGATAACGAGCTGACAGAAATAAAAGCCGCAATCATAAGTGAAATAAATCGTACCTTTTTCATTATTTTATAGTCCTCCATTGTAAAACATACTTTCTCAATTTACTATTATACCGAAATAATAAGAACAATGCAACAAATATTTCTTTAAAAAGCAAAAAAATGTTTGGAAAAAGTAAAAAAATATGGTACAATATAAGATATGATAATGGTATCGGAGAGATTGACATGTTAAAATTGAATAAAAAGGCGAAAATAATCTCTGCTGCGCTGGTATTTTGTATAATTTCAGGCATGGGCTTTGCAGTTGAGCATATAGAAAAGGACGCATTCATTATGGAAACGGCCGCTACTGAAGATGCTATTCCGTATCAGTCAGAAAGTGAAAGTATAATAAGCGGTAAAATCAATATAAATTCCGCAGATGTTACCGAGTTGAAACAGCTTGACGGAATAGGCGAGGCGCTTGCCGGCAGGATTATCGAATATCGCGGAGAAAACGGTAAATTTGAAACAATAGAGGAAATAATGAAGGTATCGGGCATAAGCGAGAAGAAATTTGCGGTTTTCAAAGATGATATATGCGCGGAATAAATTACATAATCAGCTAAAAAAAGAGAAAGGATGGACATAATGAAAATATTAGTGGTAGATGATGAAAGGCTTTTGGTCAAGGCTACTAAATTTAATCTTGAACAGGAGGGGTACAGCGTTGTAACTGCGTTTGACGGCGAGGAAGCGATACGGCTTGCGCATGATAATACAATAGACCTTATACTGCTTGATTTAATGCTGCCGAAGGTAGACGGCTTTACTGTCTGCCGTACCATACGCGGCTTTTCAAATGTACCTATCATTATGATAACCGCAAAAAGTGAGGACATTGATAAGATTTTAGGACTGGAATACGGCGCTGACGATTATATAACAAAGCCGTTTAATATACGCGAGGTTACAGCGCGGATAAAGGCAATATTAAGACGCGTCAGCCGTGAAACGGACACGGTAAAGGATAAGCTTATAGTTTCGGGGGATATAACGCTTGATTATAATTTCAGACGCATCTCAATAAATGATAAAGTAATTGAACTTACAAGCAAGGAATTTGACCTTCTGGAACTGTTTATAAGAAATCCGGGCAAGGTGTATACGCGTGAAAATCTTTTGGATATTGCGTGGGGATTTGATTATCCCGGTGATGTAAGAACGGTGGACGTGCATATAAGAAGGCTCAGGGAAAAAATTGAACAAAATCCTGCCGAACCTGCATATATAAGAACGAAGTGGGGTGTTGGTTATTACTACAAAAAAGATTAAACTATTTGAAGTACTGAAAAATTCCGCGCACTCAATGCGTTTTACTATGCTGGCAACGTATCTTGCGATTATAGTCACAACGCTTGTTCTGATGAGTGTGTACATAATAGGTCTGCTTAGTGAAAATCTTTACAGCGGTGAAACAATAAATATGTTTGCAAAGGCTAATATTATATCGGAAACAATATCAAATGTATGGAACAGCGACACAAGCGCTACGGCGGCGGATAAGTTTTCCGGAGTAATGGAGGACAGCCTTGCAGGTACTAACATACGAGGTGTTGTAACCAACACCTCATATACCGTGCTTTATGATACAAATGAGGAGTCGCATCTCGGAGGAAGAGTATTTATGCGCGACAGTATAAAGCGCGCGCTTGACGGTGAACAGGCTGTGAACATAACTTTTGAAAATGATATGCGTCTTATCAATGTTGCAGTTCCCATTGAAACGGGCGGAAATATTATAGGCGGAGTTTATCTTGCAGAGTCGATAAATACAATTGATGATACAATACGTTCTACCCGTACAAGCCTGATTGTATTCAGCGCGCTTATTATTATTTTAATTGGTATGCTTTCTCTTGCAATGAGTTATATCATAACATCTCCGCTTGAGGAATTCAGGTCTGTGGCGAGAGCGATTTCGAAGGGTGATTTTTCAAAGCGTATAAGCGTAAAGGGACATAACGAAATGGCGCAGCTTGCGGAAACTTTAAATTATATGTGTGACGAGCTGGGACTTCTGGAGGAAAAGCGGCGTAAATTTGTATCGGACGCGTCTCATGAACTGAAAACGCCTATGGCAGGAATTAAGCTTATATGCGACAGCCTTGTATCAGCAGAAAATCTTGAAAGCGCTATGGTTAAGGAATTTTTAACCGATATGTCGGATGAGGTAGACAGACTTACCAGAATAGTTGAAAGACTGCTTGTTCTTACGCGCCTTGATGCAGGCGATGCAGAGCTTAAACAGGAGGAAACAGATATACGTATGCTGATAGGTCAGGTTGTCAAAAAATTGACGCCTATTGCGACTTCAAAGGATATTGTTATGTATACCGATTATCATGATAAGGAATTTGAACCGATACTTCTTGATTATGACAAGATGTACGAAGCAATTTACAATATTGCCGACAATGCTATCAAATATTCTCCTGAGGGCGGTTTTGTACATATAGATGTTACAGCTGATACTGCTTATCTGACAATACGCATTGAGGATAACGGACCGGGAATACCTGAAACAGAGCGTGACAGAATATTTGAACGTTTTTACCGTCTTGACGATTCACGCGCGCGGGATACAGGCGGCACGGGTCTTGGTCTTGCGATTACAAAGGAGGCTGTGAGCATGCACGGCGGCACAATTACGGTAATGAATGCTTCTGAGGTTGGAAGTATATTTACGGTAAGGCTTCCTTACAGGGTTAAAAAAGGAGGTCGCGCATAATGAAAAAAGGGAAAATAGTTATTATTGCTGCGGCTTTGCTGATTGTCGCAGGTATAGGTATTATAGTTGGTCTTATTGAAAGCGATTATGTATCTGAGGTTTATGGCGGAGAGCTGTATTTTTTCAATTCAGAGATGTCGGGTATTGAATCGGAGGTACGTGAAATAAAATACCATAACAGTCAGGAGCTTGCCGAAAATGTCGTTGAGGAGCTTGGTAAGGGACCTAAGGACAGACGTCTTGCAGGTATAATTGAAAAAAAGACCCGTTTAATATCAATTACAGGTGTTGAAACAGGAAGCGTTGTTGTAAATTTTTCTCGTGAATTTCTTTCCGGAAACAATACAAAGGATTTGCTTTCGGTATATGCAGTGGTTAAGTCACTGTGCGCGCTGAGAAGTATAAGCAGCGTTAAGGTAGTAATTGAAGGCCGTGATATTTATACTGACGATGGCTCAATAATAGGGTATCTGAGTGACCGTGATATAAATTTGCCGACAGATACATACACAAGCGAAATGCGTGATGTAATACTGTATTTTCCGAGCAAAGAAGGTTCAAAGCTTCAGCGTGAAGTGCGTACTATCAAGGTAACAGACCAGCAGCCGATAGCGCAGTATATAATAAACGAGCTTATAAAAGGACCTGAAAATGAAAGTATGACGGCGTCTCTTAACTCAGGTACGGTGCTTCTCGGTGTGGAAACTTCGGATAATATATGCTTTGTGAATTTTAAAGCAAATTTCCTTGATAAGAATTCAGGCTCGGCAGATAAGGAGAAAATGACGATTTATTCGATTGTGGACTCTCTTACTGAGTTGGAAACGATTGACCGCGTACAGTTTTTAATGGACGGAAAGAAGGTCAGCAGTTTCGGAAATATCAATATAGGAAGCATGTTTGGCAGAGATGAAAGCATTATAGGGTAGAAAAAACGACTGTTCATTTTGAACAGTCGTTTTGCCTGTTACAGCTGCATGCAGCCTTCTATTCCGTTAAAGTCTATTATACGTTTTATGCCGTTTTTAAGCTGTATAGTGACAGTACCGTAGCCGCCGCATTTTTCCTTATCGGTATAGACGATGTCTTTTATCGGGAAAAGCTCATCATCAGAAAAATCCTCATGGCTTTCTTTCGTTATAGTCTGTGAAATCAGCATAAATCTGTCATAACCATATTGAACACGCCGCGCGGTTTTTGCATATATGACCATTGATTTTTCAGAGTCCGGATTTGTATTTATGCTTTCGATAATATCAATATCCTCCCAACCGTCATATATGGTCATTGCAAGCTGTTTTTCCTGACCTGTATGGTCATGACCTTTCAGGATAATTGCTTTTGCGCTTCCGTTTTCTTTGCGGATAATCTCTGTGCCGTTATCAGGAAATCCGTATGCCCCGAGAGTAAGAGTTAACGGCGCGCGGAAAAGACGAAGCTTGTCTGCGCGGATAATTCCGTATTCAACAGGAAAGTCGGCAAGGTTCATAGCCTGTGTCCAGTGAGTTTCGCAGTTTAGCCTGTAATTAAAGAACTGACGTCTGTAAAGCACACCGGCGCGCTGTCCGTTCCATAGTGTTATGTTGCATTTTTGCGGAGCTTCTCCGTCGTTTGTGAGTACATACTGCATGGCTTCTATATCTTCCGAAGGTTTTGCCTCCCATGCGTATTTGCTGTTGTATGAAAGCTTTGAATAGTTCCACATGCCATGCTCATCGCCGCAGTCTTTTATAACCTTGCCTGTTCTTAATATGGTTTCTCCGTTTGCGTTATGATTTGTAAAGCACAGCGCAGGCGCGTCAAGAACAGTTTCTTTGATTTCCTTATCTTTAAGCTTATCCCACGTTCCGTTATTTTCTTTAGCAGTCCAGAACGGGTGGTCTTCGGGCAGATGCAGGCATAAAAATGCCTTACCCAGCCAGTAAACGGACTCCGTGCATGAATAACCCTGTATTAAAGGTGTAAACTGACCGTAAAAACCCATTGAAGGTATTCCGTCACGCAGAAAATCGTCACGAGTTAGAAATTGCAAAAGTGAGCCTGACGCAATGCGTCGTGCAAGACCTGCATCGGCTGTGGAATTTCTGAACAGCATGTTCTCCGAAAGCGCGCTTGTAGCGGCATTACGGTATATACAGCTTCGTCCCCACATCAATGTAAAGCCGTCTTTATCAAAAAAGTCAGGATATGTTTCCATAAGCTTATTTGAATTATGCTCAAATTGTGACGCAATATACGGCTCATTTTCATAGCCGTACCATAAGCACCATACGGGAGAATATACATTAAACGCCCAACAGGAATAATAGTCAAAAAGCTGACCGTCGCGGTACCAGCCATCTCCTGCGTAGAAGTTAAGTACAGCCTGAGTATGTTCAAGCATTATGTTTTTATTTATTTCATAACCTTCCTTGTGCAGAAATGCCATACATAGCATATTGAAGAAACGCCAGTTATTCGGAACTGTGCTTGCGCGCGCATAACTAAGGAGAAATTCTGCTATTGTATCCTTTTCCGCTTGTGTATAGCAATCCCATATTTCCTCTCGGCACATATCAAGACAAATTACAAGCGCGCAGGTTTCTACGGTCTGCTGGAATGTGCGGTACGGATTTTCATTTCCCGCAAGCTCCTGCAAATCTTCATAATAGCCCACAAAATTTTTATCGCCTTTTGTACAGTTATGCAATATTTGCGATGAGTAGTATTTACGGAGATTGTATCCGCAGATTTCGGTATCAGGGTTGATGTGTATAAGCGGCGCGGCAATAAATAATGAACGCGCCAGACCCTCAAACATCTGTGCCATTTGTTCGGACTTTAACTGATTGCCCGAAGCGTTTTTATGAGGATATGTAACTTCCGTTTCGGTACGCGGAAGCACAACGGGCGCGTCATATGACGGGATATGGCTGAATACACCCTCTAAAAGATATTTTGCTGCGTCAATCCAGCTTTCACGGGTTAAGCCTGTGTACGGGCTAAGCTCAAAATCAAGAGCTGTCGGTTTAAAAATCATGATGTATCTCCTCTCTGACATATAAAACTCCCCTCATTATAAAAACGAGGGGAGGCAATATTATCCGGCTTATCTCTGTACTCGTCCTGAACCGTCGCCGCCCGCAAGATTTTCAACATCTGCGCGCGAAACAAGGTTGAAGTCTCCCGGAATTGTGTGCTTCAAAGCTGAAGCAGCAACACCAAATTCAAGAGCATCCTTAAAGTTTTTGCCGTCAAGGAAGCCGCAGATTGTGCCGCCAGCGAAGCTGTCGCCGCCGCCTACGCGGTCAACAATCGGGTGTACTCTGTATTCCTTCGAATGATAGAATTCATCGTCAGCCTTTGAGTAGATGCAGGCTGACCAACCGTTATCTGATGCCGATTTTGAAACTCTCAGGGATGAAATAACATATTTAAAATCAAACTTAGCTACCATCTGTTTAAAGATACTTTCGTAGCCTTTAAGATTAAGTTCACCGCTTGTAACGTCAGTATTTTCAGGCTTGAAGCCAAGAACCTTATCAGCATCCTCTTCGTTTCCGATACATACGTCAACATACTGCATAAGGTTTGACATAACCTTCTGAGCTTTTTCACTTGACCATAGCTTCTTTCTGAAGTTAAGGTCGCAGGAAACTGTTACACCGTGAGCCTTTGCAGCTTTACAAGCAAGCTCTGTAAGCTCTGCCGCTGAATCCGAAACAGCAGGCGTGATACCTGTGAAGTGGAACCAGTCGGCGCCGTCAAAAATTTTATCAAAATCAAAATCAGAAGCCACAGCTGTTGAAATTGACGAATGCGCTCTGTCATAAACAACATTTGAAGCTCTCATGCTTGCGCCTGTTTCAAGGAAGTAAATACCAAGTCTTTCTCCGCCCTTTGCAATATTCTTTGTGCCTACGTTCATTTTGCGGAGTGCGGCAACAGCGCATTCGCCGATTGGGTTCTCGGGAACCTTTGTAACAAATTCAGCGTCATGACCGTAATTTGCAAGTGAAACGGCAACATTAGCCTCGCCGCCGCCGTAGCATACGTCGAACTCGTCTGCCTGAATGAATTTCTCGTTGTTGGGTGTGGAAAGTCTGAGCATTATTTCACCCATTGTAACTACTTTTGCCATTTTAACATTCTCCTTTTATAATAAATATTATTTTTTAAGCTCTGCGCGCGCTGCTTTTATATTTGCAATAAACTCTTTAGCTGTTTCTGTAATAGCGTTATAGTCACCTGTCTTAGCGCCTTTAGTAAGTGATGAGCCTGCGCCTACTGCCACAACTCCAGCCTTAATCCATTCAGCCACATTATTCTTGTCAACGCCGCCTGTCGGCATCATCTGAGCCTGCGGAAGCGGACCCTTGATGTCCTTTATAATTGTAGGACCGTAAAGGTCGGCAGGGAATATTTTAATAATATCAGCGCCTGCTTCCATAGCTGTAATTACTTCTGTAATTGTAGCGCAGCCCGGCATATATGGAACTCTGTAACGGTTACAAAGCTTTGCTGTTTCCGGGTTAAAGGCAGGGCTTACAATAAAGTTTGCGCCTGCTAAAATTGCCATTCTTGCAGTTTCAGGGTCAAGAACAGTACCGGCTCCGAGCATCATTTCGCCGTTTGCGTATTTCTCAGCCAAAGCTGCAATAACCTTGTCCGCGCCCGGAACAGTAAAGGTAAGCTCAATACCCGTACAGCCGCCTGCAAGACATGCATCGGAGATTTTAATGGCCTCCTCAGCGTTGTTTGCTCTTACAACTGCTACAAGTCCGCAGTCGGTAAGCTTTTTAAGAACGTCTTCTTTTAACATTTAAAAATTCCTCCTTATAATTTCAATAGATAATATCATTTTACCACATGAAGCCATATTTTGCAATATATTCACAAAAAAAATTATGCGCTTATTCACTGATATATTGACTAATTTAAGATAAGATGGTAAAATATAATTATTATAAAGCAGGAGGGGTAGAAAAATGGACGAAAATAATTTCAATATCAATGAAACTGAAGGAACAGACAATACTTATAATAATGACGGACAGCAGTATAATATTGTCCCCACACCTTCGGACGGGACCTCAACGGCAGTGCTTGTTTTAGGTATTGTGTCGCTGGCAATGTCATTGTTCTGCTGCGGCGGAGGCATTGTGTCGATTGTATGCAGTATTATAGGATTGGTACTCGGTATACCGCAGATGAAGAAAAATCCTGATGATGCAAAGGTAAAGATAGGTGTGATTTTATCCGCCGTAGGAATTGCACTTTATCTGTGCGTAATGGTTGTTTCAATTATATTGTCAGTTACGGGCGTGCTTACAAATATAATGTATGGAATTAACTGGATTTAAAAACGGCTTTAAGCCGTTTTTTTTTCTTATAGAAAATTTCTTATAATACAGTAAAGTATAAATAATATGCCGAGCGTGATATAAAATGAATAACTTTCAGGTAACAGCCGCACGGGTTTTATCCAGGCGGAAATAACATACTGAATATACAAAATAACAGCCAAAATGAGTAAAACGGGGATTGATATGTTATACTTTAATGCAGTTATAGGGTGAAATGTTAAAATGGCGCGTACGGCGCGCGTATTTCCGCAGCCGGGACACAGCATTCCTGTTTTTTCAAAGAACGGACAGGAAGGAAACAAAAACGATAGTTTGAATATATAATCCCTCAGTAAAAAAACCGCTGCTGCTGCCAAAGGCGGTAACAATGTTATAATTACTCGGTATTGTTTCATAGAGTTCACTTCCTTTTAAGATATTCTATCATAAAATTCTCGTAAATTCAATAAATTACTTGTTTAACGGAAAAATATGGTGTATAATATAAGAAGATTTGATTACACGTAGGAGAGATATTAAATGAACAAAAGCGTTAATTTATATGTGGTTGTGCCGTGTTATAATGAGGAGGAGGTTTTAAATGAAACCTCGCGTCAGATGCTGGAGCTTTTCGATAAAATGAAGAGAGCGGAACTGATAAACAATAAAAGCAGAATAGTTTTTGTAGACGATGGCTCAAAGGACAGAACATGGAGCATAATAGACACGCTTTCAAGAGAGCATACTGAAATTGCAGGAATTAAGCTTGCGCATAATGCAGGACATCAGAATGCTTTGTACGGCGGACTGATGACTGTTAAAGACCAATGTGACTGCGCAATCTCAATTGATGCGGATTTGCAGGACGATATAAGCGTTATTCCCGAAATGGTCAGGAAATTCCGTGACGGCTGCGATGTTGTCTACGGGGTCAGAAACAGACGCGATACCGATACATTTTTTAAACGTACCACTGCGGTTATGTTCTATAAGCTGATGAATTTAATGGGTGTTAAGATTGTGTTTAATCATGCGGATTACAGGCTTATGAGCCGGCGCGCTCTTGACGCTCTTTCGGAATTTGAGGAGCGGAACATGTTTTTGCGCGGAATGGTTCCGCTTGTCGGCTACCGTTCAGACTGCGTTTATTATGACCGTAATGAGCGTTTTGCCGGTGAGTCGAAATATCCGCTGAAAAAAATGCTGTCATTTGCGTTTGACGGAATTACCTCATTCAGTATAAGTCCGATACGCATGATTTCTGCATTCGGAGCGATTGTGTGTGTGATTGCGGTAATAATGGCGGTTTATGCGCTTGTTGAGAAGCTTCTTGGCAATACGGGTGCAGGCTGGGCTTCACTCATGATGTCTATTTGGTTTATAGGCGGTGTGCAGCTTCTTTCGGTGGGACTTATCGGAGAATATATCGGAAAATTATATAAGGAAGTAAAGCGAAGACCAAGATTTATAATTGAAGCGTATGTAAACGATAAAGGAGAAAATGAATAATGTATGATATTATTATAATAGGCGGCGGTCCTGCCGGTATGTCGGCGGCAATATATGCGGCGCGCGGCGGCATGAAAACACTCGTTATAGAAAAAATTGCTTACGGTGGTCAGGCTGTAAAAACACATGAAATAGATAATTATCCAGGTTTTTTTGATAAACCGACGGGCGAGACTGTTTCTCAGGCGATTGAAAAACATGCGAGAAGCTTTGATGTGACATTTACTCAGGAGAGTGTAAGGTCAATTGAGAATGCGGAATATGACGTAAAAATTGTGCATACGCGACGTAATAAATATATGACAAAGGCAATAGTTTTTGCGGCGGGAGCAGTTCCCAAAAAGCTTGGAGCAGAGGGTGAAGACATGCTTACCGGAGCAGGTGTGTCGTACTGTGCCACATGCGACGGCGCATTTTTTAAGGATAAGGACGTATGCGTAATCGGCGGAGGAAATACCGCAATTGAGGATGCTCTTTATCTTGCTTCATTCTGCCGTAGGGTATATGTTCTGAACAGAAGCAAACGCTTTAAGGCATCAGCTTCAATTTTGGAAACGGCAAAACGTAACGGGAAGATTGAAATTTTAACCGATACGGTAGCAGATAAATTTAACGGAAACGGTATGCTTAAAAGCGTATCAGTAAGAAATATTCAAACGGAGAAGACTGCTATATTAAAGGTGTCGGGAGCAGTTGTTGCGATAGGAGTAACGCCTTCATCAGAGCTTTTAAAGGAATGCGGAACAGAAACCTGTCCGCTCGGATTTGTGAAAACAGATATGTATCTTGCTACTAATATAAAAGGTATATTTGCGGCAGGCGATGTCAGGGTATCACCTTTAAGACAGGTTGTAACAGCCGCCGCAGACGGAGCTGTTGCGGCGACTTCGGCGATAAATTATGTAAATGAACTGGGAATTAAAAGCGTATGAAAACACTGATTAAGAATGCAAAAATTATAACGATGGCAGATGTGGAATATAACTGCGGATGCATATTGTTTGATGATAAAATACTGTATGTCGGTGAGGAAAAAGAGTTTGAAGCCGACACGGTAATTGACGCGGAGGGTAAATATGTACTGCCGGGTCTTATTGATGCGCATTGTCATGTGGGAATGTTTGAGGATTCTATGGGATTTGAGGGGGATGACGGTAATGAGGACAGCGACCCTGTAATGCCGCATCTTCGCGCAATTGATGCAATAAATCCATTTGACCGCGCATTTTTAGAGGCAAGAAAAGCGGGAATTACTACGGTTGTTACGGGTCCGGGAAGCGCAAATCCTGTGGGCGGACAGTTTGCGGCGGTAAAAACAGACGGCATATGTGTAGATGATATGATTTTAAAAGCTCCTGCCGCTATGAAAATGGCGCTTGGTGAAAATCCGAAGGCGGTCTATAATGAAAAGGAAGAGGCTCCTGTTACACGTATGGGAACAGCGGCGCTTATACGTGAACTTTTGATAAAATCACGCGATTACATGGAAAAGCTTGACGCGTACAATGGAGACTGCGAGGAGAATGAAAAGCCTGAATTTGACATGAAGCTTGAAGCCATGATACCTGTTTTAAAGCGTGAAATCCCTGTAAAAGTTCATGCTCACCGCGCGGACGATATATGTACGGCAATACGTATAGGTAAGGAATTTGATATTGATGTTACGATTGAGCATTGCTCGGACGGAGATGCCGTTGCGCCTGTTCTGGAACGTGAAAAAGTGCCTGTAATGCTCGGTCCTACTTTGTCTGACAGAAGTAAAATAGAGCTTAAGGGCCTGACATTTGACACCTATAAAAATCTTTCCGACAGAGGGCTTGATGTTGCAATTATTACAGACCATCCCGAAATTACGATAGAAAATCTGCCGCTGTGCGCGGTAATGGCTGTAAAGCACGGTATGGACGAGATGAAGGCTCTTCAGGGGATTACAATTACGGCGGCAAAAAACTGCCGTATTGACAGCAGAATAGGAAGTCTTGAAGAAGGCAAGGATGCGGACATTGCCGTATTTACAGACTTGCCTTCATGTTTTGGCGCGGAATGTGTAATGACATTTATAAACGGCATAAAAGTTATGCGGGAGAATTAAATAATGCATGAAGTGACTGTTAAGGGGATACTCTCGGCAAAAAACGGAATGAATATTTACAGAGGGTGCAGTCACGGCTGCATATACTGTGACTCGCGTAGCACATGTTATCAGTTCAAGCATGAATTTGAGGATATTGAGATAAAAACCAATGCCGCAAAGCTTTTGGAAGATGCGCTGAGAAGAAAAAAGCATAAATGCATGATAGGTACCGGAGCTATGTCCGACCCGTATATGCATATAGAGCAGAAGCTCGGCAACATGCGCAAATGTCTGGAGATAATTGAAAATTACGGTTTTGGAGTGACCGTTCTTACCAAATCTGCTAAAATACTGCGCGATATAGATTTATTAAAAAAGATAAATGAAAAAACAAAGTGTGTTGTGCAGATGACGCTTACAACCTATGATGAGGATTTGTGCCGTATTATTGAACCGAATGTGGAAACTACATATGAACGCTTTAAGGCGCTGGAAGTATTCCGTGATAATGGTATACCAACTGTTGTGTGGCTTTGTCCGATACTTCCGTTTATAAATGATACTGCCGAAAATATTAAAGGTATACTCAATTACTGTGTCCGCGCAGGAGTGAAGGGCATTATAAATTTTGGAATGGGAGTTACGCTCAGAGAGGGCAATCGTGAATATTTTTATAAGAAGCTTGATGAACATTTTCCCGGACTGAAGGAAAAATATATCAGTATTTACGGAAATAATTATGAATTGCCAAGTCCTGATGCGGATATTCTATATGACATTTTCAAAACCGAATGTATAAAAAACAATATTATATACCGCGCTGAGGAATGTTTTAAATATCTGAATGAATTTGAGGATAAATACAGCTTTCCTCAGATTAGTCTGATTGAGTAATAAAATCCGCCCTGAAAAAAAGGACGGATTTTGGTTTATTTTAAAATAATTTCTCCGCTTTCAAGCGCTCCGATAACTGCGGCTATCGCGTCGGAATTATTGTCCGATGTAATATATGCTGCGGCTTTTTTTACGCTTTTTACAGCATTGGCTACGGCAATACCCGTACCTGCTTTTTTAATCATAGGCAGGTCGTTCTCATTGTCGCCTACGGCAATTGTTTTGCTGTGCTTAATGCCGCAAATTTCGGTAAGCTGTAAAAGCCCTTCTCCTTTATCGGCATTTTTGGGAAGAAGCTCATAATACCAAGGGCTTGACTGCACAAAAGTATATTTATCAGCAAACGGCGATGCGCTTATTGCCTCGCGTACGGCAGGAAGTTCGTGTTCCTCGCTCATAAACAGTACCTTCTGCCACACTTCGGGGATATCATGATAATCAAGGTCATTATCGGGAAGGTGTTCAAAAATCTGATGTTCCCGTACTTTGTCATTTATCTTTGAAAAATAAACTTTTTCCTCTGTGCAGATTTCTATTCCGACAAAATCAAACAGTTTGTCCACATATTCCACCGCATCCAGCGCATCGCTTGTAAGCGTACGTGACCAGAGCATTTTGTTTTTGCCGAAGTCGTATATACCTCCTCCGTTAAAGCATACAATCGGCGCGTTCGGCATGACATATTCAAGTATAAGCCTTGCGCCGAAGGGAACCCGTCCCGTCACAAATGTAAAAAGACCGCCTTCTGACTTGAAGTATTCTATTGCCTCTTTGTTTTTTTCGCTGACCCTTTTATCAGTTGTAAGAAGCGTATCATCAAGGTCGGTACATAAAAGTATTCCGTCAAATTTCCCCATTGTTTTTATCCTTTCAGCTTAATTCTTTATCATTTTAGCACATTTAAGGAGAAATATCTATTTATAAATTATATAAAAAATGTTGTAAATCAATACAAAATATGCTATAATTATATGATACCATAAAAAACAAACGGCTCATATCACATTTTAGTATTGCAACCGGAGGGTTATATGGAAATTACAGAGTCAATGATTAAGAAATCATGTTCACCTACTATTTACAAGCGGGGACTTGAATACTTTACCGAAGGCAGGGTACATCTAAGACGCCGTGAGGATAAGCTGATAACGGCAGTTGTTGACGGCGAGGAATTGTACAGCGTACAGGTGAAGTTTGATGAAGACGGCATAGAAGAATGTTTTTGTACATGTCCGTATTTTGAAACAATGAACTCGGTATGCAAGCATATTGTATCTGCAATGAAACAGCGTCAGAAGGAATTGGAGGAGGGCGCTGACTATGAGGACGAAAACGATAAGATTGCAAAAACACTGTGCGGTTTTTTTGCCGCGCGTAAATATGAAAAGGAGCAGCTTCGGGCTTCTTTCGCTCTGCATATAACGCCGAATGCTGAAGGGGTTCAGTATGCCGTTTCAATGGATATAGGCGATGCTCCGCTTCAGGGCATAGAAAATTTCCTTGAATGTTATTTGAAAAAACGTGTGTTTAAATTTGACCGCTATACGGCGTATAATCCTTCTGTAACGGAATTTCCGCCCGCTCAGGAGGAAATCATACAAATACTTGCCGAGAGCCTGGAAGACCGTGATATGAACACTCAGTTCTACGTTAAATCAGCGTATACTGCAAGCTTTGGTTCGCAAACGGCAAAGCGTGTGCTTCCGCTTTTGAGAAACGTGGATTTTTCGGTTGTGTTTGACGGAATGAATTTGGGCGGAGTGCGTATCGTTGAGGATAATCCGGATATAATTGTCGATATTGACGCCGTAAACGGCGAGATAGATATGTCCGTAAGCGACTGTGGCACTGCGCTGACGCGTGACGGTGAATGGTTCTTTTATGAAAACACAATTTATCATACTGACAATGAATGGCGCAGATATTTTATGCCTATTTACAGCGCACTTTCGGAGGAAAATCGTACTCAGATGAGCTTTAAGGGTGACAATACAATTTTGTTTGCAACGTACGTACTGCCTGAAATTAAAGGTAAACGCGGTGTTATAACACGCGGAATTGAAGATGTGGTTATAGATGCAAAACCTGAATTTGAGATTTATTTTGACGCGGCGCGCAGTGCGGTTACGGCGGCGGTAATAGCAAATTACGGAGGCTTGCAGCTAAGGCTTCCTATGGCGGGAAATTCAGACGGAAAAATAGTTGTGCGGGATTTTGAAGCTGAGAATACAGTGCTTTCGCATTTTTCGGATTTTACAGTATCTGACGGCACATTTACGCTTTATTCGGACAGGGATATTTATATGTTTTTATCTGACAGTATGCCTGAATTAAGACAGCTTGCGACGGTTTATACGTCAGACAGATTTAACGGAATAACCATAACCGATAGCGTTGATATACGCGCGTCGGTAAGGTACAGGGAGAATATAGATTTACTGGAAGCTGATTTTGCGACACAGCTTTCATATGAACAGATAAGCGGTATTTTAAGCGCGGTAAAACTAAAAAAGCGTTTTTACCGTCTTTCAAACGGAAGCTTTATAGACCTTGAGCATAGTGCGGAAAAGCAGATATTTAATCTGCTTGACCAGCTGGATTTTTCCGCTGAGGATATTAAAAGAGGTTCGAAGGAGCTTACCAAATATCATGCGCTTTACTTAAATTCCGTCGACGGAATAGACAGAGAGGAAAGCTTTGTAAAATATATTGAGGATATAAAAAATAAAGAGCCGGAAATTCCCGATGAACTTGAGAATGTCATACGTCCGTATCAGCGTGACGGCGTGGCATGGCTTAACCAGCTTTCGTATCTTGGCTTTGGGGGAATACTTGCCGATGATATGGGTCTTGGAAAAACCTTGCAGGTGATTGCATACATTCACGGTATAAAACCTTTGAAACCTGTGCTTATAGTTGCGCCGAGCGCGCTTACGTATAACTGGCAGAATGAAATAAATAAATTTACTCCCGATGCGAAAACGCTTATTATTGACGGAGGTAAGGCAGAAAGAGCGGAGCTTATAAAGACGGTTGACGACTATGAATTTGTCATAACATCATATCCGACTTTAAGACGCGATATTGCGCTGTATCACAATATAGAATTTTCCTACTGCTTTATAGACGAGGCGCAGCATATTAAAAATCCGAAAACAATGAATGCGAGAAGCGTAAAAAAGATAAATGCAAACCACCGTTTCGCGCTTACGGGTACTCCGGTGGAAAATTCACTGACCGAATTATGGTCGATATTTGATTTTGTAATGCCGGATTTTCTGTATTCCTTGCATGAATTTCGGGCAAGGTATGAAACTCCGCTTGTAAAAGACGGGGACACAATGACAGCGGATAGCTTCAGACTGCGTATAAAACCGTTTATGCTCAGACGAATGAAGTCGGAGGTGTTAAACGAGCTGCCCGAGAAAATAGAAAATACAATGTATGCCGAGCTTACAGGTGAGCAGGAGAAGATGTATCTTGCATATCTTGCGGCGGCAAAGGATGAAACAATCGCGCTTCTGGGTGAGGGCGGACAGGGAAAAATGCGTATACTTACGCTTTTAATGCGACTCAGGCAGATTTGCTGTCATCCGCGTTTATTTGACGAGGATTATGAGCGTGACAGCGGAAAATTAAATTTGTTAATGGAGATTATTACAAGCGCATCGGCTTCGGGACACAGGATACTGGTATTTTCACAGTTTACGTCAATGCTTAAAATTATACAGGAAAAGCTATCAGAGGCAAAAATACCGTCGTTTTATCTTGACGGCAATACTCCATCTTACGAACGCGCCGAACTCAGCGACCGATTTAACGGCGGTGAACGCGATGTCTTTCTTATATCGCTTAAGGCGGGCGGCGTGGGTCTTAACCTTACCGGCGCGGATACCGTAATTCATTATGACCCGTGGTGGAATCCTGCGGTTATGGACCAGGCATCTGACAGAGCGTACAGAATAGGTCAGAAAAAGGCTGTTCAGGTTATACGTCTTGCCGCAAAAGGAACAATTGAGGAAAAAATACTGCGTTTGCAGGAAAATAAGCGCTCTTTGGCGGAGGATATAGTACGCGTGAACAGGGATACCTTTAAAAATCTTTCCAATGAGGAGATACTTTCACTGTTTGAATAGGAGGTTTACAGTTGAAATTCAGGGCTATACTAAATGATGAATATGATTTGAATGACGAATACAAGGAGGAATTTGTCCTGAAATCATGGCATAAAACGCTTATATTTTTTGCTGTGATTTTTATACTTGTAAATGTGTTTTCTTTCATTTATATAAAAGCAGGGAAGCTTATATATTTTTGGGATAATGCAACCTACTGGGATATATCAAGACGTATCGCTTCGGGGGCTGTTGATAGCGGAGGCTTTTGGAAAAATGTATATGATTCCATTGCCGGACAGGACTATAATTATATTGCAGCTCTGCCGAGCGCGCTGTTAATGCGGATTTTCGGTGAAAGCAGGCTTGTTTATGTTCTGGGACTTGTAAATATGTATTTGTTTCCGTCATTTATTATGATATATCTGCTGGCTAAAAAGGTTGGCAAGGCGCCGAAAATATCGGCGGCGCTTGTAATACTTCTGTTTCCCGTGATGATATTTGCGGCGCTTAACGGTTTTGTCGATATAGGCGGTCTGCCCTTATGTCTTATTTGCTACAATCTGTATTATACGAAAAACGGAAAAAATGATGCTTTGTGGCGGTATATAATTATCGGCATACTGCTTGTGGCAGTTATGCTGTGGCGCAGGTGGTATGCGTTTTTCTCTGTATCGTTTATAACCGCAATGTTCGCCGACTGTGTTCTGTTCAGACGTAAATGGCATAAGGCGGCAGCTGCTGCTGTAACGGCAGGACTTATTCTGGTAACCTGCTTTTACGGATTTCTGGTAATGCGTCTTATGGGAGATTACGGAAGCATGTACGCTGATTATAAATTTTCTGTAATGACTGACTTTAAGCTTATAACACGGTATTTCGGAATGGCATTTACAGCGGCGTTGGCTGTCTGCTCTGTCGTCATGGGCATAAAGAAAAAAGAAACACGCACGGTATTTATGTGGGTACAGATAATTGTATGCTTGTTTATGTTTCTGTCCACGCAGACACACGGTCAGCAGCATCTGATTTTGTATATACCGTCGCTTGTAATGCTGACGCTTATAACAATAAAGCATATTACAAAAGAATGGGCGCTTATATCGTTGTCGGTACTGGCTCTGATACATTCGGCATATGTATTTATACCGCGTGAACAGCCGGGTAATATACAGGAAATCAGGCATTTGTCGCTTGTGCCGACATTTTCAATGCTTCCTTCAAGCCGTAATGATACAGATGAAATTCTTGCGTTAAAGAGGAAGCTTGATACTACTGTTTATGAGGGTGACAGTTTAGGAGTGCTTGCTTCATCGTTTGTTCTCAATGAAGATATATTGAAAAATGCGGAACCGTCGCTGGGAGTAAAGCCGATACGCGCCGATTATATTGTATCGCTTCCGCAGGTGGATTCGCGTGATAAAGACCTTACGCCGCTTTATACGGTAAATTATGTGCTGGTGGCAAATCCTGCTCAGACACATCTTGCAGAAGGCAGTCAGACGGTGGTTAGCGAAGCGGTATCAAGTTTTGTAAACGGTACCGATATTGCTCTTGCGTATGAGGAGCTACCGGACTGCCGTACAGTTATAGACGGTATCGAGCTGCGGCTTTTCCATCGTGTGCGTGAGGAACAGGCAGTTGATATACGCGCTTTTGAGGAACGTTTATATTAAGTTTACAAATCGTTTACAGGTCATATGTTGACAATGATGATTTAAAGGGATATAATTTTATTATTCATAATATAAAGAGGTGTTGCAATTGAGAACCTGTATGTATTGCGGCAGGGAACTGAAACAGGATGAGGTTTGTAATTGTTCCGGTGCGGCGTCGCACCGCGCGCGTAAACAGGAGGACAATAAAAAAAGTAAAGAACACAAAAACCCTTACAGAACAGAAACCTCATACAGAACAGGCTATGCCGGTAAGGACAGTAAATTTGAAAGAGCGCGTACGCGTTACAAGACGAAAAAGGCGGCGCGCAGAAACATACCAGATAAAGAAGGATTTTTAAGGTATATAAAAAGCGCTTTAAAATCACCTGCCGATACTGTTGCATCACCGCCGCATATCGGAAAAGCGGCAATGCTTATAATCGCGGCTGTAACGGGAGCGGCATTGTGGCTGTGTATGTTTTTTATACTGCAAGGCGGGAGTGTCAGACTTACAAGACTGCTTGCCGGAGTTATGGGCTTTGGCGGAGGTGAAGGATTAAAGCTTGCGGCGGCTGTTCCTGTTGTAATTCTGATAGGCGCGGCAGGCGGAATAATTCTGTTTTTCATGTATATGGGAGTATTCTGGCTTATTAACCGTTTTATTATGAGGCTTCATACACCGTTCTGGGAATTTTCTATACGGCTTATAACGTCATGGATACCGTTTTGCGTAATATGTATATTCGGCGCATTGATAAGCATTTTATCGCCTGTTACAATAGCTGTACTGCTTGTGTGCGGCGGAATTATAACTGCGGCGCTTACCTATGACGCGCTTAAAACGGAATGGATTTCACAGCCGGCAAGCAAGGTGCTTTATGCTATGCTTTTAGGATATTTTGTCCTTTTAGCATTTATTTCACATCTGATATTTATATAGAAAGGAACTGATAAAAATGAAAGAAACAAAAACGACAAATGCTCCTGCGGCAATCGGACCGTATTCACAGGCAATAACAGTAGGTAATATGCTGTTTACATCCGGACAAATTCCAATTGACCCTGCAACGGGAAATATTCCTCAGGGAGTGGAGGCACAGGCAAGGCAGGCGCTTACGAATGTAAAAAATCTTATTGCCGCCGCCGGAGGAAGCATTGAGAATACTGTTAAAACTACGGTATTTATTCAGAATATGGGTGACTTTGCAAAAATCAATGAGATTTATGCGGAGTTCTTTACGGAGCCGTATCCTGCGCGTTCATGTGTAGAAGTTGCAAAGCTTCCGAAAGATGTTTTGCTTGAGGTTGAAGCAATAGTTGAATTATAAAATTAAAACGGCTGTTCGTTGCGGACAGCCGTTTTCTATAAATTATAAAAATGCGTTGCGATTGAGAAGTAAATCAGGATTGACGCTGCGTCAACAATTGTGGTAATAAGCGGCGCCGCCATTACCGCAGGGTCAAGACGGCATTTTTTTGCCGCCATAGGCAATGCGCAGCCGATAAGCTGTGACAGTATAACTATTCCTATAATTGACATGCTTACCACTGCCGCTATTTTAATATCGCCCTGCATAAGCCATATTCTTACGCCGTTTACGGCTGCAAGGATTATACTTATAATAAGTGAAATACGAAATTCGGTAAATACGACCCTGAAAAAATCACGAAGCTTAATTTCGTCAACGCTCATACCTCTTATTATCATTGTAGAGCTTTGCGAACCACAGTTGCCACCTACGCTCATAAGCATCGGTATAAAATAAACAAGCTCCGTAACTGCACCGAATGCTTCTTCATATTGTGTGAGTATTAAACCGGTTATCGCTGCGGACAGCATAAGTATCAGAAGCCACATAATTCTTTTTCTTGCATGATTGAAGTCGGACGTTTTAAAATACGATTCCTCAATAGGGCTTATAGCCGCCATTCGTTCGATATCTTCCGTCACCTCATCCTGAATTACGTCAATGGCGTCGTCGAAGGTAACTATTCCTACAAGCCGCCGCTCATCATCAACAACCGGCATTGTAACAAAGTCATATTTTGTCATATTCTTAGCAACGTCTTCTTTATCATCAAGCGTGTGGACGCATATAATGGTTTTTTCCATTATATCGCAGATTTTATCATTAGGTTCAGCAAGCAGGAGGTTTTTAACAGACAGATACCCTAAAAGATAACGGCTGTCATCTGTGACATAACAGGTGTAGACTGTTTCTGCCTCGCTGATGGTACGTCTTATCCGTTTTATAGCGTCAGTTACGGTCATATCGGGACGAAGGCTTATATAATCGGTAGTCATAAGGCTGCCGGCGCTGTCTTCGGGATATTTCAGTATTTCATTTATAATATGACGCATTTTAGGGTCAGTATTTTTAAGAATACGTTTCACAACATTCGCAGGCATTTCCTCTACAATATCTGCTGCATCGTCAACATACAGTTCATCAAAAACCTCTTTAAGCTCATTATCCGAAAAACCGTTGATTAAAAGCTCCTGATTATCTGTGTCCATAAGAGCAAACGTATCAGCCGCAAGGTCCTTTGGCAAAAGTCGGAATAAAAGCGGCAGACTGTCCTCCGTAACTTCAGAAAACACCGCCGCAATATCTGCTTCATTCATTTGCGAAAGTAAGGCGCGGAGGGAATAATATTGTTTTTCGAGTAACAGCCGTTCAATTGCAGCCGTAATTTCTGCTGTCATTCTCTCCACTTCCTTTCTGTAATATAGTATAACCTTATTTTAAGCGTGTGTCAATTTTTTTGAAAAAAACTATTGACATTCCC